>DASTSX010000346.1:0-6807 GCA_035760455.1 Gemmatimonadaceae bacterium
CGAGCACGTGGAGCACGCCGTGCACGACGAGGCGCATGAGCTCCTCGCGCACGCCGCGTTCGTGCTCGATGGCGTTGCGCCGCGCCACGTCGGGCGCGATGTACACGTCGCCCACGACGGCGCGGGTCCGCTCGACGGGCGCGAAGCCGAACGAGATCACGTCGGTCGGGCCGGCGTGACCGAGGTGCGTCCGGTTCAGCGCCGCGATGCGACGGTCGGTCACGAACGCGATGGAGAGCAGCGCGTCGCGCACGCCCTCGCGGCGGAGCACCCCCTCGGCGAGGGTCGCGACGCGCGCGCGCGCGAGCGGCATGCGTACGCCTTCCACGGCCACGTCCACGGCGAGGCTCATACGGTAGCCGGCTCGCTCGGCACGGGCGTCTTGGGGTACTCGACGCGCGCGTGGTACATCCCGCCGAGCACCCGGGCGAACTCGCGCTTGACGATCGACAGCTGCCGGAGCGTGATCGGCGCCTCGCGCAGCTGGCCCTCGTCCAGGCGCTGCTGCACCACGCGCTCGATCACCTCGCGGAGGCGCTCGGGCGTCGGGTCGGACAGCGTGCGCGCGATCGCCTCGACGCCGTCGGCGAGCATCACGACGGCCGTCTCCGCGCTCTGCGGGATCGGACCGGGATAGATGAACTCCGATGCGTTCGGCACGGTGCCGTCCGGCTCTCGCGCGCGCTCCAGGAAGTACGAGATGGTATTGGTCCCGTGGTGCTCGTTGATGAACGCCCGGATCGCGGCCGGCAACCGCACCTCGTTCGCGAGGTCGAGCCCCTCGTGCACGTGACTCCGGATGATCGAGGCGCTCGTCCCGGGCTTGAGCTTGTCGTGCGGGTTCCGGCCCCGCGGCTGGTTTTCCACGAAGTACTGCGGCTTCGCCAGCTTGCCGATGTCGTGGTAGTACGCTCCGACCCGCGCGAGCAACGCGTTCGCGCCGATCGCGCGGCACGCGGCGTCGGCGAGGTTCGCGAGGGCGATCGTGTGATTGTAGGTGCCGGGCGCCTCGAGGCTGAGCCGCTGCAGCAAGGGATGATGCAGGTCGCCCCACTCGAGCAGCGTGAGGTGCGTCTCGCGCCCCGTCAGCCGCTCGGCGAAGGGCACGAACAGCATCGCGGCGATCACGCTCACCACCGAGGTCGCGGCCGCGCGGATCACGCCGCCCAGCACCTCGGGCCTGGGCGCGCCAGCCGCCACGCTCGCCGCGGTGACCGCGACGCTCGACACGGCCGCGATGATGAGGATCCAGAGGTACGACTGGTCGCGCCGGAGGCTGGAGCGCACGGCGAGCGCCGCACTCGCGCCGGAGGCGATCATGACCGGCAGCGCGGACGGCGTGCGGTAATCGGGCTGCGCGGCGATCAGCACGGCGAGCAGGACCACGGTGAGCAGGCTCACCCGCCGGTCGAAGAGCGTGCTGATCACCACGCCCGCGAAGGCGATCGGCACCAGCTCGGGGGAGCCGGCGCGCACCTGTACTGCCGCGAACGCGAGCACCACCTGCACGGCGACGAGCCCGCCGAGGAGCGCGAGCGCCCGCCCGCTGTCGTGGATGTTCGGGCGGAACATCCGCAGCGACAGCACCATCATGGTGATCAACAGCAAATTCACCACGAACGATCCGATGATCGCGTCCGGCGTGCGCGCCAGCGGCGGTCCGCCGAGCGCGAGCGTCGTGAGCACTGCGCAGGCGACGAGCAGCAACATGCGCATGAAGAACGCGCTGGCGCTCGCCACGCCGCGCGTCGCTTCCATCGTCCCCGTGTTGCGGTCGATCTCGTCGCGCAGTGTCACTCGATCAGTCCCCGTCCTCCGCGTACGCCTTGATGATGTCGCGCACGAGCCGGTGGCGCACGACGTCGACGTCCGTGAAGTAATGGAACGCGATCCCTTCGATCCCCGGCAGGATGCGCTCCACCTGCATCAGTCCGGATTCCTCGCGCTTGGGCAGATCGATCTGCGTCTTGTCCCCCGTGATGACGATCTGCGAGTTCACCCCCAGGCGGGTGAGGAACATCTTCATCTGCATCGCCGTCGCGTTCTGCGCCTCGTCGAGGATCACGAACGCGTCGCTCAACGTCCGTCCCCGCATGAACGCGAGCGGCGCGATCTCGATCACCCGGGTCTCGAGCGCCTTCTGCACGCGTTCCTGCGGCATCATCTCGTCCAGCGCGTCGTACAGCGGGCGCAGGTAGGGATCCACCTTCGCCTGCATGTCGCCGGGCAGGAAGCCGAGGCTCTCGCCCGCCTCGACCGCCGGACGGGCGAGCACGATCCGCCGCACGCGCTTCCGGGTCAGCGCGTCCACCGCGGCGGCCACCGCCAGGTACGTCTTCCCGGTGCCGGCCGGTCCGATGCCGACCACGATATCGTGCTCGCCGATCTTCGCCAGGTACTCCGCCTGTCCGCTCGTCTTGGCCTGGATCAGCCGGCGCACGCCCGGAAGCGCGATCCGGCCGTCGCCGACGGCCCCGTCGCCCTCGCGCCCGCCGTCGTCCTCGCTGAGGCGGAGGACGTCGTCCGGCGTGAGCTCCATGCGCTGCCGCGCGCGGTCGATCATCCGCCGCGCGATGTCGCTCGCGCGCGCCACCAGCTCGGCCGGCCCGGAGATCGACATCGTGTCCCCGCGCAGCGCGACCCTCACCCCTCCGAGCCGCGAGAGCTCGACGAGGTTGCCGTCGTTGACCCCCGCGAGGGTGAGCATGTCCGCCCCCTCGGTCGACAGCTTCTGGGTGATCGACGAGTCGCTCACGCGGGCTCCGCCTCCACCCGGAGGTGCAGCTCGGCGATGTCCGACGCCGGCACCGCGCTCGGCGCACCCTCGAACAGCGCGCGCGCGGCGGTCGTCTTCGGAAACGCGATCACGTCCCGCAGCGAGGTCGCGCCGGCGAGCACCATGGTGATCCGGTCGAACCCGAACGCGATCCCGCCGTGCGGCGGTGCGCCGGAGCGGAGCGCCTCGAGCAGGAAGCCGAACCGCGACTGCGCCGTCGCCTCGTCGATGCCGAGCAACCGGAAGATCCGCGACTGCACGCGAGGATCGTTGATCCGGATGCTGCCGCCGCCCAGCTCGGTGCCGTTCAGGACGAGATCGTACGCCTGGGCGCGGGCGCGCCAGGGCTCCGCGTCCAGCAGCTCGACGTCCTCCGGCTTCGGCGCCGTGAACGGATGATGAACAGCCGTGAGCGCCCCGGTGGCCGGGTCGCGTTCGAACATCGGAAAGTCCGTCACCCAGACGAAAGCGTTCACGTCAGCCGGCACGAGTTGCATGCGCTGCGCCACCTCCTGCCGGACCCGGTCCAGAGACGGGCTCGAGATGTGGTCCGGCCCCGCCACGAACAGTCCGAGGTCGCCGTCGCCGAGGCCGAGGCGGTCGCCCGCCCCTTCCGCCAGGAACTTGGCGGCCGGACCGTCGAGCGCGCCGTTCTGCCGCTTGATGCGCAGCAGGCCCGAGGCGCCGGCGCCCCTGGCTGCGGCCTCGACCTCGTCCACCTGCTTGCGCGAGAGCACGGCGCCTCCCGGCACGCGAACGCCGCGTACCCGGCCACCCGCCTCGAGCGCTTTCTTGGTCACCACGAACTCGGTCCCGCGGAACACGTCGCTCACGTCCGCGATGGCGAGGTCGTACCGCAGATCGGGGCGATCGATGCCATATCGCTCCATCGCCTCGGCGTACGGCATCCGACGAATCTTCGTGGGGACGTCGTCACCCCCTTCGCGCCACAGCGCACGCACGAGCCCCTCGGCGAGGCGCATGATGTCCTCCTCGCCGACGAACGAGGCTTCGACGTCGATCTGCGTGAACTCCGGCTGCCGGTCCGCGCGGAGGTCCTCGTCGCGGAAGCATCGCGCGATCTGGAAGTAGCGATCGTAGCCGGCCACCATCAGCAGCTGCTTGTAGATCTGCGGCGACTGCGGCAGCGCGTAGAACTCGCCGGGGTGCACGCGACTCGGCACGAGATAGTCGCGCGCGCCCTCCGGCGTCGGCTTCGTCAGCATCGGCGTCTCGATCTCGAAGAAGCCCGTCTCGCTCAGGTACCGTCGAGTCGTCTGCATGAGCCGATGGCGCAGGAGCAGGTTCCGCTGCAGCTCGTCGCGCCGGAGGTCGAGGTAGCGGTGCCGGAGCCGGAGCTCCTCGGCCGCGAGCTGCTCGCCCTTGCCGCGCGCCACCGGGATCACCGGCGTCTCCGCGGGCGCGAGCACGCGCAGCGCGGTCGCCCTGACCTCAACGTCGCCGGTGCCCAGCTCCGCGTTTCGCATCGCCTCCGGACGCTGCACCACGAGCCCCTCGACGAGCACCACCGTCTCGGCGCCGAGCGACGATGCGACCTGCGCCACCTCCGGGGTGGCGTCGGAGAGGTCGACCGACACCTGCACGAGGCCGGCGCGGTCGCGCAGATCGAAGAAAACGAGCCCTCCCAGGTCGCGCGCGCGATGCACCCACCCGCCGAGGCGCACCGAGGCGCCGACGTGTTCTTCCCGGAGTGCACCGCAGAGGTGCGTGCGCAGCGTGGTCGCGAGTGCCGAGTCTGACATTCAGTGCGTATGGAGTGGGTGCCGCCGCGATGTCGCAGGCGCGCCGGGCGACGACGCGGCGCAGGGCCGCGCGCGACGCGCGCTGCAGTCCCTTCCGGCACGCGGCAAGAGACGCCGCCCCGGCGGTCGAGGCGGCGTCGGCGGCTGCTCAGTCATTCACGCGTGCGCATGGTTCGCATTCAACCCCGTAACCTACTACGCGGCAGAGAGGTCGGGTAGCGTCGCCGTTGCGTGAGCCATCGCGGCGGACTATGCTCAACCTCATGTGCCGCATGACGTTCGCCGCCGCTGCGGCACTCAGCGCGTTCGTTCTGTCACGCCCGCTGGACGCCCAGCAAGTGCCTGGGCGCGACCTCTACGAGTTCCCGCTCGGCGCGCTCGCCGAGCCGGCCTCGCTCGCCAGCGCGGCCGGCGGCGGCTTCTGGAACCCGGCCACGCTCGCCCTCGCCGACAGCACGCGGTGGCTGCTCTCTGCCACCGCGCTCAACTCCCCGATCGAGCAGGCGGTATCGGCCCAGCTCGGCACGGTGGCGTATCGTGTCCGTCGCGGCGTCACCATCGGAGTACAGCTGTCGCAGGCGTCGGTCGGCGACCTGCTGCGCACCGACACCGATCCGCAGAGCATCGGGGGCGAGATCCCATACCGCTCGACGATCGTCTCCGCGCTGATCGCGGCGCGTCGTGGTGGCGGATCCCTGGGCCTGGCGCTCCGGCGCCGCAGCGCGTCGGTGGACGAGCTCTCGGGCAACGCCACCTCGGTCGACGTCGGGGGTACGATCGAGCGGCCGTTCGGGCTTCCGATGCGGGCCGGAGCGTCCACCTTCCTGCAGTCGATCGACGGGAAGGGGGACCGAATCTCCGTGCTCGGTGCGGCGGAGGGGCTGATCCCCGTCCCCCGAGCCGACGTTCGGATCGGCGTGGCGCTCCAGCGCGACCGCGGGGCGGGATCGGAGACGTTCCTGTACGGCAGTGGGCGGACGGGCATCCTCGAGCTGCGCGGCGGGCTCGCCCGCCAATCGACGTTCGGCTCGTCGACGACACGCATGCGTCTTGGCCTCGGCCTGCGATATGCGCGCTACCTCGTCGGCGTCGCGCGTGAGGAAGGCACCGCGGGGCTCGGCTCCACTTATCAGTTCATGCTCACCACCGTGTTCCGCTGATGACCGATCGCGTCAACCTGCTCGATCTCACCCCCGACGAGGCGGAAGTGCGCCTCGCCGCGGCGATGTCCGAGCTGGGCCAACCGGCCTACCGCGTCGGGCAGGTGCTGCGGCGCCTCTGGGTAACGCCGGCGGCATCGTTCGACGCGATGACGGAGCTCTCGACGACGCTGCGCGCCGCTCTCGCCGAGCGGTTCGAGATTCCGCGGCTGTCGCTGATGACCCAGCAGCTCTCGAGCGACGGGACGCGCAAGTTCCTGTTCCGTCTCGCCGACGGCGAAGCCATCGAGGCGGTCGCGATCCCCGAAGGCAATCGCGTGACGTTGTGCATCTCGTCCCAGGCGGGATGCGCGCTGCGCTGCGCCTTCTGCGCGACCGGCGCGATGGGGTTCACGCGCAACCTCGCGGTCCACGAGATCGCGGGACAGGCGCGTGAGATGCGCCTGCTCGACGATCCGGTCCCCGTGACGAACATCGTGTTCATGGGAATGGGCGAGCCGATGATGAACTGGAAGGCGGTCTCGCCCACCCTCACCATCCTCAACGACCCTCGCGGTCTCGGGATCGGCGCGCGGCACATCACGGTCAGCACGGTCGGCGTGCTGCCGGGCATCGTCGCGCTCGGGGAGCGTCCGGAGCAGTTCCGCCTCGCGATCTCGATCCACGCCCCGTCGGACGAGCTGCGCCAGCAGCTGATGCCGATCAACACGAAGTACCCGCTCGCCGAGGTGATCGAGGCGGCGAAGGTGTTCGACCGCCGCGTGACCTTCGAGTACGTGATGCTGGGCGGGGTGAACGATCAGCCCGAGCACGCGCGCCAACTCGCCGTGCTCGCGCGCGAGTGCCGGGCGTTCGTGAACCTCATCCCGCTGCATCCCGGCGGCTCGCAGGGCTTCGTCCCGACGCCGGCGCCCGAGATCGCGCGGTTCGCGCGACTGCTGCGCGATCGCGGCGTGGAGGTGGCGATCCGCAAGAGCCGCGGCATGGACATCGCCGCCGCGTGCGGCCAGCTACGGGTGGAGCGGCTCGGCCGGCGGGCGCCACGTACTGCCGATCAACACGGTGACGTCCAGGTAGCGTGAGCTGTCGCGGCGCGCCCGCGTGCGCG
>DASTSX010000347.1:0-5818 GCA_035760455.1 Gemmatimonadaceae bacterium
GTTCGGCGGCGGCGCCACGGTGGCCGGGTCGAACGCCGTCACCGCGGTGACCGCGTCGACGACGGCGCCGATCCACTCCCCGCCGCTGTGCAGAATCAGGATGCGCGTCTCGTTGCGCACCTCGACGGCGGCCATCTCGAAACGGCGGCGCAGATTGACGATCGGCACGACGCGCCCCTGATAGTCGATGACGCCCTCGATGTAGTCGGGCATGTCGGGGAGGGAGGTGGGCGTCGTGTAGCGCAGCACGCGCTCGACGGAGAAGATATCGGCCGCGAAGAGATCATCGCCGAGCCGGAAGGTGACGAGCTTGTTCGACTCGATTTTCATACGAGCTCCGGAATGGGCGTGGCCTGACACGCCGCGATGAGCGCTTCGGCGTCGACGAGCGCGACGATGCCGTTGCCGTTGCGCGCCACGCCGAGGACGAGCGGGTCGCTGCCGTCGATGCCCGGCGCGTCGCGCAGTTGCGCGAGGTCGAGCGTCATCACGTCGTCGACGTCGTCGATCGCGAGGGCGAACCGGCCGCGGTTCGAGCGGAAGATCAGCGCGGCGCCCTTGTCCTCGGCGGCGACGCCGAGCGCCTCGTCGGGAGTGAAGACGGGGGTGAGCGTGTCGCGCACGGTGATCACGCCGAGCATGGCGGGCGGCATCTCGGGGACGTGGTGCGGCTCGACGAGGTCGATCGCCTCCTCCACGCAGAGCAGCTCGACGGCGAACCGCTCCGGCCCGACGCGGAACATCAGGAGCTCGACGAGGCCCGTGCGGCTGCGGGCGCGCTCGCGCAGCGGCCGGCGCGGGCCGCGATGCTGCGCGTAGGCGTCGTCATCCCAGCGATCGTCGTACGCGTCGTCTTCGTCCTCGTCGTCCCACTCGTCGTCGCGCGAGATCGTCGCGCGGCGCAGCTCCGGCTGGCTCGCGCGCGGCGCCGGCTCGGCGCCGTCGGCGGCCGCGGCTTCGGCCTCGGCGAGCTCGCGCGCGTGCGCCGCGGCGGCGCGGGCCTCGATCTGCGCCAGCGTCTCGGCGACGTCGGTCGCGCCGGAGGTGCGGACGTGCGCGAGCGCGCGCGCGATCTCGCCCGGCGCGGAGTCGCGGCGCGGCTTCGGCGCGGGCACGACGGGCGCGACGGATGCGGCGGCCGGCGGCTGGACGGCCGCCGGCTGGACGGCCGTCGGGTCGGGCGCCGGCACCGTCCCTTCGGCCGCGGGACTGAGATCGCTGTAGCGGAGCTTCTTCTTCTTCATTCCTGGTCGTCCGCGACGTCTCGTACGAGCTCGGCGTCGATCTGGTGAAAGGCGCGCATCGCGCCCACGAAGAGCGACTGCGTGGCGAGAGTGTTCAACCGCCGCGGCACACCGCCGCTCCGCTGCGCCAGAGTATCGACCGCTTCCGGCGAGAAGATGCGGGCGGCGTCCCCGCCCGCGACGCGCAGGCGGTGGTCGACGTACCCTCGCACGTCGTCGGACTCCATGGGCTCGACGTGGAAGCGCAGGCTCACCCGCTGGTCGATCTGGGGACGTTTCCGTACCCGCTCGCGGAGCTCCGGCTGACCGAGCAGGACGACGTGCAGGTGCTTGTCCTGCCGATCCTCGAAGTTCGTGAGCAGCCGGATCTCCTCCAGGAGCGACGGGCTGGCTAGCTGCGCCTCATCCACGACGAGCACGGGGCGCCGCGCGTTACGGTGGAGCTCCTCCAGACGGCGCCCGACGGCCTCCACGAGGGCGAGCTTGCCCCGCGGCGGGTCCTCGAGCTCGAGTCCCGCAGCCAGCCGCGTGAGCAGCTGCGCCGGCGTCATCTTCGGGTACGGGAGGAGGACCACGTCGGTCGGCGAGCCGGCCAGCCGGGCGGCCATCGCCTGGGCGAGCATCGTCTTGCCGCAGCCGATCTCGCCGGTGATCAGCGACAGCCCGCCCCGCAGCTGGGTCGCGTCGTACAGCAGGCGGGCCATCCCCTCGGCGAAGGCGGAGGTGCCGTAGACGAAGTCCGGATCGGGCGTGTTGGCGAACGCGCGGCGCGTGAGCCCCCAGTGCTTCTCGATCATGCCCCCACCGCGCGCTCGGTGAGCGTGGACACGATCGTCGCCGCCACGGCCGGCAGCCCGACGATCCGCTCGGCGCCGGCGCGCTTGAGCGCCGCCTGCGGCATGCCGTAGATCGTCGACGTCGCGCGGTCCTGCACGATGCCGGCGCCGCCGGCCCGCCGGATGGCGTGCAGCCCTTCCGCGCCGTCCTTGCCCATCCCGGTGAGCACCACGCCGATGCTCGCCGCCCCGAACTGGTCGGCCACCGACGCGAACAGTCGGTCGGCGGAGGGGCGCACGCCGTGGATCGCCGGACCCTCGTCGAGCGCGATCGTCCACGTCCCGGGGCCGTTCCCGACGACGCGCATGTGCAGGCCGCCGGGAGCGAGGTACACGCGGTTCACCACCACGGGCTCGCCGTGCTCCGCCTCCGTCACCCGCAGCTCGCTCATGCCGTCGATGCGGTTGGCGAGGCTTCGCGTGAAGCCGGGCGGCATGTGCTGGACGACGAGCACGGCGGCCTGCAGGTCGCCGGGGAGCCCCGGGATGACCTCGGCCAGGGCGCGCGGACCGCCGGTGGAGCAGGCGATCGCCACGGCGACGGCGGCATCGCTGCGCGAGCGCACGATGGGCGGTGCACTGACGAATCGCGGCCGCGCCAGGAGCTGCACGCCCTGCAGGTTGACCTGCGTCGCGGCGCGCAGCGCATCGAGCAGCGTCGCGGCGACGCTCGAGAGGTCGTGCTTTCCCTCGCCCGTCGGCTTGCGCACGAAGTCCACCGCGCCGAGCTCGAGGCAGCGGAGCGTCAGGTCGACGCCGCCCTGCGTGGCCGCGGCGCTCAGCATCACGACGGCGCGCGGCGTCTCGGACATGATGTAGCCGAGCGTCTGCACGCCGTCGAGCTCCGGCATCTCGACGTCGAGCGTCACGATGTCCGGCGCGAGTGCGTGGATCTGGCGCAGCGCATCGTGGCCGTTGCGCGCCGTGCCGACGACGCGGAAGTCGGGCGAGCCGTCGATGATCTCGCCGATGACGCGCCGCATGAACGCGCTGTCGTCGACGACGAGCACCGTGGCCCTCCCGGTCGCGCTCTCGCTAGAGGACACGATCGCCCTTCTTGAGCGAGCGCACCTCGACGCGGCCGTCGCTCAGATGGAAGTACACGCTGCGTCCGTAGTCGAGCCCCGTGTCCTCGGCGACGAGCTGGATCCCCGCCGCGGTGAGCGCCTCCCGCGTGGCGGCGATGTTCCGCTCGCCGACGTTGATCCCGGTCCCGTTGACGAGCTGCCCGAACATGCTCGCGCCGCCGGCGATCTTGGCGCAGATCCGCGCCGACGACGAGACCCCGAGGGCCCGCATCTCGGCGAGCATGATCGGCACGATCGTTTCGGGGAACTTGGCCGGGTTCGACGTCTCGCGGGACATCGCCATGCTCGGCAGCAGGATGTGCGCGAGCCCCCCGGTGTGCGTATCGCGATCGTAGAGCGCGATCGCCACGCACGACCCGAGACCGATCGTGGCGATGATCTCGTTGCCACGCCGGACCGCGTAGTCGGCGACCTTGACGCGAACGTCAGCGAGGAGGCTGCTCACGTCGGCCGGAAGATGCGCTCGCGGCCGTCGACGGCGGCGAAACGGGTACGGGCGGCCCCGAGCAGGGTCTCGACCTTGCCGAGCACCAGGTATCCGGACGGCGCGAGCGCGTCGCGGAACTTCTGGAAGAGACGCTCCTGGGTCTCGCGATCGAAGTAGATCAGCACGTTGCGACAGCAGATGAGATGGTGCTGGCCGGGGGGCGCCTCCTCGGCGAGGAGGTCGCGCCGCTCGAAGCGCACCATGCGGCGCACCTCGGGCACGATGGTGAACGGCGCCGCGGGCGCGAAGTAGCGCCGGCGCAGCTCCGGTGGGGTCTCGCTGAAATCACTCTCCTCGAACGTCCCGCGGGCGGCCGCGTCGAGCGAGCGCGCATCGATGTCGCTGCCGAGCACCTGGACGCGCCGCTCCGCCTGCGGCGCCTGGCCCTGCCGATCGGCGTGCTCGTGGAAGAGCGCGGCGAGGGAGTACGGCTCCTCCCCCGACGAGCAGCCGGCGCTCCAGATGTTGATCACCGGGTCGGGGAGCGCCCACAGCGCCGGCACGATCACCGTACGCAGCACCGTGTACGTCTCCCAGTTCCGGAACAGCTTCGTGACGTTGATCGTGAGCGCGTCGAGCAGCTTGTCGTACTCCGCCTGGTCGCTGTCGAGCACGCGTGCGTACTCGGCGTACGTGTGCACGCCCCGCGCGCGCATGCGCACGGCGATGCGCCGGCGAAGGCACTTGTCCTTGTAGCTCGCGCAGCCGAAGCCGCGATCGCTCGCGATCTTCGCGGTGAGCGCCGTGAACGCGGCGTCCGAGAGGTCGGGGGCGATGATCACAGGACCTGTCGCACCGCGTCGAGGTTGGTGCGGACGATCGCGTTGCTCGGGTCGAGCGCGAGCGCCTCCTCCCAGCAGCGCACCGCCTCGCCGCGCTCCTGCCGCTTGAAGCGGATGTTGCCGAGCTTGAGGTAGACGTCGTCGCCGAGCTGCGGGCTGATCTTGACCGCGCGCTGCAAGCTCTCGAGCGCGTCGTCGTAGCGCGCGGCGCGGTAGTGGAGATCGCCGAGGTTCTTGTGGAGCTGCGCGAGGCCGGAGTCCTCGAGCACGCCGCGCTCGGCCACCTGGAGCGCCTCCGGGTATTGCCCGCGCCGCTCGTGCACCGCTGCGAGGTTGTTGAACAACGCCGCGGCGTGCGGGTGCGCGGCGATCCCCTCCTGCAGCAGGGCGACGGCGCGATCGAGCTCGCCGAGCAGCGCGGCCGTGAGCGCGGCGTAGTGGAACCACGCTGCCGTCGGCGGCCTGGTGCCGAACAGCGGCCGCGCCACCTGGAACGCCTGATCGGCGCCCGCGACGTCGCCCGTCCGGAGGGCGATGACGCCGACGGACGTCTGGATGCGCGGATCCTTCGTGCCGCCGCGGCGCACGGCCTCGTCGAGCGCCTTGTGCGCCTCGTCGTAGCGGCCGAGTCGCTCGAGCGCGTAGGCGAGGTTGTGCAGCGCCGACGCGCGCGCACCCGGCTGGGCGACGCACTCGGTGAAGGCCTGCACCGCCTCCTCCCATCGTCCCTGGCGGGAGAGCGCGAGCCCGATGTAGAAGCGCGACGCGGCATCGGTCTCGCGCAGCTCGGCGACGCGGCGGAACTCGCGCATCGCCTCGTCGAGCATCCCCGTCTTGTAGAACGCGACGCCGAGGTTGCGGTGCTCGTCCACGCGGCCGTCGCTCACGGCCGGCTCGGCCGCCTTCGTGCGGCCCACACGGTGCGCGAACCCCGCCGTGATCAGCCCGTAGATCGACTTGCCGACGTCGAACTCGCCGAGCCCGGAATCGTCGATCACCCGGGCGACGTCGCGACGCCCGTCGAGCAGATCCAGCACGATCTCCTGCTCGCGCGTCAGCTCGACGTCGCTCGCCGCCACCTTCTTCCGATCGATGTCGAAGACGAGGTCGAAGCTCGGGATCTTCTTCTCGATCAGGCTCCACTCGTCGACGCGGCGCGCCCCCTCGAGCAGCAGCGACTCGGGGTTGATCGAGACGAGGAAGTCCTGCTCCTCGGGCTTGACGTCGCCCTCGAAGTTGAACGTCCCCGCGGTCCAGGTGAACAGGTAGTAGACCGCTTCCTCGATCTGGATGCGGATCTGCGCGTGGAGCTCCTCGCGCGAGAGCATCCCGCTCTCCACGAGCAGTTCACCGAGGCGCTTGCCGCGCGCCTTGTCCTGCA
>DASTSX010000348.1:0-10363 GCA_035760455.1 Gemmatimonadaceae bacterium
GCGGACGTGCTGCAGCGCGCGCCGAACGCCGAAGGGGGATGCCGCGAGCTGGTCGACCTGGCGCTGGCGGGGGGCGGCAAAGACAACGTGACCGTCGTGGTCGCGTCGGCGCTGAAGTGGTGATCGCGCGGGTGCGCTAGCTAGCGCACCCGCGCCTTTCGTCGCACCAGCACGAACCGCGTGAAGTTCTCCGAGTGGTCCTGGAGCCCGTCCTGGATCACCACCAGGCCATAGCGTTGAGCGGCCCACGCGCCGGCGATGGCGGCGACGGACGGATCTCGTCGGATCCCGACCAGTCGCGCCGCACCGGCGGTGTCGTGCGCCTCCACGGCCTTGATCTCCGGATGCTCGGCGAAGAACCGGCGGCACTGCTTGAGCGCCATCTCGTGGCTCAGCGCCTCCCGGATGTCTCCGATCGTGGCACCGGGCAGACCGAGGAGTGCGTGGCGGACGGGAAGCAGGTACTCACCGATCTGCTCGAGCTCGGGCGCCGCGGCGAGCGCGTCGAGCGCGGCGTGCACCGGTCCGGCGATCAGGTTCTCGACCGGGATGACGGCGAGGTCGGCGATGCCCTGCACCACCGCGCCGGTACAGGCGTCGAAGGTGTTGCACGAGAGGAGCTTGACGGGCCCCTCGACGAGATACTCGATCGCCTTCTCCGAGAAGGCTCCGCTCTCTCCCTGAAACGCGACGATGGGGTGCACGTGACAACATCGTCAGTGCGCCCCACCGGGCACAAGCGGGAGCGCTCCGCTAGCGGGCTTCCCGTGCCGCCTCCGTCCGTAGCTCTCGCTCGTTGAGGGAGCGTTGCTCGCCGATGTTGGGCGGCGTGCCGGTGACGATCCCCTTCGCGACCTCGAACAGCACCACGGGGCGGGGCTTGTCGATCTTGAGGTACTCGACGGAGTGCGCCTCGACGAGGATGAGCGCGAGGCGCGGGTCGTCCGGCCCGCCGTTGCGATCGCCCCCTTCGTCGCCGAACCAGGCCTTCCAGTCCGGCTTGTAGAGCTCCTTGATCAGGTTGCGATCCTGGGTGATCGTCGCGGTGCCGGCGACGGAGACCCACTCGCGCGACTTCAGGTTGTAGTACGCGAGGTTGACGTGCGGGTCCGTCTCGAGCTCGTCGAGCTTGTTCGACGAGACGTCGGTGACGAACCAGAGATCGGTGCCCGAGACGCGCTCCTGCGTCGCCATGGGGCGAGACACGAGATGGCCATCGGCGCGCCGCGTCGTGAACATGGCGATCTCGATCCCCTCGATCAGTTCGTACAGCTCGTCGAGCTTCTTGGTCGTTGTGGTGTTGGCCGCCATCTCGTGCCCTCGACGAATGGGTAGTCGGTCGTAGCTGGTCAGAGCCGGCCGAAGGGGCAGGAGATGTGCCGCGCCCGCCGCCGCTCCCGAACGCCACCCCACGAGCGAGCCGATCAGTCGAGCGCCGCTACCGCCGCCGCGACCGCCGCCGCGTGCCCCTCCGGTTTGACCTTCTCGAACACCTTCGCGATCCGACCTTCCCGGTCGATGACGAAGGTCGTTCGCGCGTTCCCCCAGTACTTGTGGCCGAACATCGACTTCTCCTGCCAGACACCGTAGGCGTCGGCGACCTCGTGCTTCACATCGGCGAGGAGGGAGTACGGGAGGTCGTACTTCTTCCGGAACTTGACGTGCGACTTCACGTCGTCGGGGCTCACGCCGAGCACCTCGGCCTTCACTCCCTGGAAGCGGGGCATGAGGTCGCGGAACTCGCACGATTCAATCGTGCAGCCGGGGGTGTCGTCCTTGGGATAGAAGAACAGCACGACCGGACGGCCGCGCAGGCTACTCAGCGTGAGCGGCGTGCCGGCGTCGGTGTCGAGGGTGAAGTCGGGCGCGAGGGCGCCTTCAGCGGGGTACGTCAACCGAGCGACTCGCCTCCCATCAGCACGGCCATGATCGCCTTCTGGATGTGGAGCCGGTTCTCGGCCTCGTCCCACACCCTGCTCTGCGGCCCGTCGATGACGTCCGCCGTGACCTCCTCGCCGCGGTGGGCCGGAAGGCAGTGCAGGAAGATCGCGTCCTTCGCCGCACGACCCATCATGCCGCGGTCGACGGTGTAGCCCGCGAAGTCACGCTCGCGCTTCTTCTGCTCCCCCTCCTGCCCCATGCTGGCCCATACGTCGGTGTTGACGACGTGGGCCCCCTCGATGGCCTCCTTCGGGTCGCGCGTGAGGGTGATCTTCGTCTCCTTCTGCGCGCGCGCCAGCAGGTGATCGGCGGGCTCGTAGCCCTCCGGGCAGGCGAGGGCCAACTCGAAGCCGAAGCGGTATGCGGCGTTGATCCACGAGTTGGCCATGTTGTTCCCGTCGCCGATCCACGCGACCTTCTTGCCTTCGTACCCCCCGAGGTGCTGCCGCACGGTGAGGATGTCGGCGAGGATCTGGCAGGGGTGGAGCAGGTCGGTGAGCCCGTTGATCACGGGCACGTCGGCGTAGCGGGCGAGCTCCTCGACGTCCTGGTGGGCGAAGGTGCGGATCATGATCCCGTCCACGTAGCGCGAGAGCACGCGCGCCGTGTCGGCGATCGGCTCGCCGCGGCCGAGCTGCACGTCGCGCGGGGACAGGAAGAGCGCGTGGCCTCCGAGCTCGTAGGTGCCGACCTCGAAGGAGACGCGGGTCCGCGTGGACGACTTCATGAAGATCATCGCCAGCGACTTGCCGGCGAGGGGCTTCTGCTGGTATTCGCCGCGGCGCATCCGCTCGGCCAGGTCGAAGAGCGCGACGAGCTCCGCCCGGGAAAAGTCGGGGATCGCCAGGAAATCGCGGTGGGAGCGGTCGGTCATGTCGGCACGAGAGCGGTGGTCGTTCGGCAAGGCGGCAAAGCTAACCGGCGGCGAAAGCGAGCAGCAAGCGAGCAGTCGTGCCGCCGACGGGCGTGGGATGGGGTTCGGCACCCGTCCGGCGTGTTACTGCCCCTTCCATTGAGCGTCACACAACCATCGAGCGGCCTTTCCCCGGCCGCGTTCGCCGTCTCCGCACGTTCCCGCCTCCGGCCGTCCCCGTCCAGCTCGCACAGGACCTCTGATGGAAATGCTCGCCCCGATGGTGCGCGCCTGGTCGCGCCGCCTTGCCGGACGACCACTGCGGGAGCGCATGCGCCTCCTGCCGATCGGCGCCGCGGTGGCGCTGGCCGCGATCTTCCTCGTCAGCGTCACGCTCGGCGTGCTCGATCCGCGCAGCCTGTCGAAGCTCCAGCGCGACTACTACCCCGCACTGCGCGCCGGGCAGGACATGCGGGAGACGCTGAGCGACCTCCAGCATGCGCTGCAGAGCGCCGCGGCGACGAAGGACGCGAGCCGGCTCGGCGAGATGGACTCGCTCAGCACGGCCTTCCTGGCCGCCGCGGCGAAGTCGCGGGTGCACGCCGACGACAAGGGTCGCGCCGAGGCCCTCGCACAGCGGTTCCAGGAGTACTACGCGGGGATACGGCCGCTGAGCCAGGCGATCGCGAGCGGCGCGGGGTCCGACTCCCTGCGCGCCGGGCTGGCGCGGTCGGCGGGAGACTACAACACGCTGCGGCGCAGCGTGGAGGACGACATCCGCGCACAGGAAGCGGCGATCGACGGCGCGTTCCGTACGGCGCGCGGCCTCCAGCTGAGCGCGACGTTCGGCGTCGCGATGATCGCGCTGGTCGCGGTGCTGGGCCTTGGGGCCCTCTCCGTGGCGACGACGCAGGCGGTGACCGAGCCGCTCGAGGAAATGGCGCGCGTCGCGGGCCGCGTGGCGCAGGGGGACCTGTCGGTGTCGATCCCGCCCGGCGGCGACGACGAGGTCGGCCGCGCGATGCGCTCGATGTCCGAGATGGTGAGCTACCTGAACGAGATGGCCGCCGTCGCGCAGGCCGTGTCGCTCGGCGACCTGTCGCGGCGCCTGAGCCGCCGCTCCGAGCACGACCGCTTCGGCACGGCGCTCTCGGCGATGGTGAGCTATCTCTCCGAGATGTCGGTGACGGCGGAGCGGCTGGCGCACGGCGACCTGACGGTCCAGGTGCGCCCGCGCTCGGGCGACGACGCGTTCGGGCACGCGTTCGCGGCGATGATCGAGCGGCTGCGCGCGATCATCGCCGAGCTACGGGAGGCGTCGGTGAGCATCGCGTCGGCGGCGAGCCAGATGCAGGGCGCGGCGCACGAGCTGGCGAGCAGCTCGGGCGACGGCGCGAACGGACTGGGCCACACCGTGACGCGGATCGTGGAGATGAGCAGCGCCGTGCGCGACTACGCCGAGCGCTCGCGCGTGGTGGAGCGTCAGGCGCTGGAGGGGGCGGAGCGGACGCGTGAAGGCGCGCGCGTCGTGCAGGAGGCGATCGAGTCGACGCGCGAGATCCTCTCGCGGACGTCGATGATCGAGAGCATCGCCCGGCAGACCAACCTGCTCTCGCTGAACGCGGCGATCGAAGCGGCGCGCGCGGGCGAGCACGGGCGCGGCTTCCACGTGGTGGCCGAGGAGGTGCGGAAGCTGGCGACGCAGTGCGCGACGACGGCGCAGGAGATCAGCCGCCTGAGCGTGGACAGCGAGCAGAAGATCGAGCAGTCGCGCGAGATCCTGCGCGCGCTCGCCCCGAGCATCGCGAGCACGGCGTCGCTGGTGCAGGAGCTGGCGGGCGCGTCGTCACGGCAGGCGAGCGGCCTGACGGACGTCGAGGAAGCGATGACGCGGGCGAACGACGCGACGCGTCGCAACGCGGCGACGGCCGAGGAGTTCGCGGCGACGGCCGAGGAGCTGGCGGCTCAGGCGGAGCGGCTGGAAGCGCTGGTGAGCCGGTTCCAGCTGAAGCAGGGGATGCTGGAGAAGCGGCAGGCGGAGCGCGGGCGTCGCGTGGTCGAGGAGCCAGTGCTCGTGGGGTGAGTTGGTGAGTTGGATCGCGGGTTGGTTGGAAACGGCCTCGGGAAGCTTCTGCTTCCCGAGGCCGTTCCGCATTGCGCAAAGCGCATTGCGCTAAAGTATGTACCGCCTGAGATCCTCGTCCTCCACGATCGCCTTCAGCTTCTCGCGGACGACCTCGGCGTTCACGACGATGCGCTTCGTGCCGCCGTCGGGGAGCTCGAAGAGGGTCTCCTCGAGCTGCGTCGTCATCACGGTGTGCAGGCGGCGGGCGCCGATGTTCTCCATGCGCGAGTTCACCGTGGCGGCGATGCGGGCGATCTCGGCGATACCGTCCTCGGTGAACTCGAGCTGCGCTCCGTCGGCGGCGACGAGGGCGGCATACTGCTTCGTCAGGGCGTTCTCCGGCTCGGTCATGATGCGCACGAAGTCCGCTTCGGTGAGCGGCTTGAGCTCGACGCGGATCGGGAAGCGGCCCTGCAGCTCCGGGATGAGATCCGACGGCTTGCTGACGTGGAAGGCGCCGGCGGCGACGAAGAGGATGTGATCGGTCTTCACCATCCCGTACTTCGTCTGCACGTTCGAGCCCTCGACGATGGGCAGCAGGTCGCGCTGCACGCCTTCGCGCGAGACGTCGGGGCCGCCCATCTGGCTCTTCTCGCCGGCGATCTTGTCGATCTCGTCGAGGAAGACGATGCCGAGCGTCTCGACACGCTCGAGGGCATCGGCGGTGACGTCCTCCATGTCGACGAGTTTCTGGAACTCCTGCTCGATGAGGATGCGGCGCGCCTCGCTGACCTTCACGGTGCGCTTCTTCGTCTTCTTGGGCATCATGTCACGGATCATCTCCGTGAAGTTCTCCATGCCCTCCGGCGCCCCGGGCGCCGCGAACATGTCGAGCATCGGCCCCTGCTGCGGGACCTCGACCTCCACCTCGCGCGCGTCGAGCTGCCCATCGAGCAGGAGCTGCTTGAGCTTCTCCCGTGTGCGCTTATAGCGCTCCTGCGCAGCGTCGGCGCCACGCTCCTGCTTGACGTCGCCCGTCGGAGAGACGACGAAGACGCCGCCCGCTTCGCCGGCGGAGACGAGGGTGGGCTCGGGCGCCGGCTCGGGCTTGGCGCCGTTTTTATCGGCTACCGGGCTGGGTGGAGGGAGAAGCAGATCGAGCAGCCGCTCGTCGACCTTCTCGTTGGCGAGGTCCTCGACCTCGCTCTCGCGCTCCTGGCGCACCATCTCGATCGCGCTGTCGACGAGGTCGCGGATCATCCCCTCGACGTCGCGGCCGACGTAGCCCACCTCGGTGAATTTCGACGCCTCGACCTTGATGAACGGCGCGCCGGCGAGCTTGGCGAGCCGGCGCGCGATCTCGGTCTTCCCGACGCCGGTCGGGCCGATGAGGATGATGTTGTTCGGCGAGATCTCGTCGCGGATGCTCTCGGGCGCCTGCTGACGGCGCCACCGGTTGCGGAGCGCGATCGCGACGGCCTTCTTCGCGTCGCCCTGGCCGACGATGTAGCGGTCGAGCTCCGCGACGATCTGCCGCGGTGTGAGGTCGGCCAGTCGGGCCAACGCCTGCTGCGTGCGTGGAGAGGCCATGTCAGCTCGCCTCGAGCACGGTGATGTTGGTGTTGGTATACACGCAGATCTCGCCCGCGATCGTCAGCGCCTGCCGCACGATCTCGGGGGCGGCGAGCTGGGTGTTCGCGGCGAGCGCCCGCGCGGCCGCCAGCGCGTACGCGCCGCCCGAGCCGATGGCGAGGATGCCGTCGTCCGGCTCGATGAGCTCCCCGGTGCCTGAGATGATGAAGCCGTGCTGGGCGTTCGCGACGGCGAGCAGTGCCTCGAGGCGCCGAAGCACGCGATCGCTGCGCCAGTCCTTGGCGAGCTCGACGGCCGCCCGCGGGAAGTTCCCCGGGTAGCGCTGGAGCTTCTCCTCGAACTTCTCGAACAGGGTGAGGGCGTCGGCGGCCGAGCCGGCGAAGCCGGCGAGCAACTTTCCGTCGATGAGGGCGCGCACTTTGTTGGCCTTGGCCTTCATCACGGTGTCGCCGACGGTCACCTGGCCGTCGCCGCCCAGCGCGACCGTGCCGCCGCGGCGCACGGCGAGAATGGTGGTCGCGCGGATTCGAGGGAGTTCGGACATGGGTGAAAGGTAGCGGGTGTCGAGCCGTGGATCGAACTCGACACCCGCTCCGGGCACCGCCGTGGCGCCCTCAGTACGAGGCGCCGAACCCGAAGGGGTAGAGGGTGTCCGTGGGCCCGTAGCCGGGCGCATCCGGGGCCTGCTTCACGATCGCCTGCGCGTTGCCGGCGAGCGCGAACGGGAGCGTGCCCGTCGGTCTGGTGCGGCCGGTGAGCACGTCCATGAGCGCGGCGTCGCGGACGCCGAACGTCGCGACGATCGCACCCGCCTGACGCAGCCCGCTCGCCTCGTCGAGCACGTACGGCTGGCGGAAGTAGATCGCGAGCACGGTCTTCTGGGGGCCGGTCTCGCGCATCACCGCCTGGATGTCCTCCAGCGACGGCGAGACCTTCCACGACTTCGCGCGTGCCATGTCGGAGAACGCGAGGAGATCGAGCTCGTCCGGGTTCGCGCCGCCGAAGATCAGGTCCGGGCGCGCGCCCTGGTTGCTCACCTCGACGCGAACGATCGCGTAGTCGGTGCCCGCCGGGACGGGCGCTCGCCGCTCGCCCTTCGTCGCGTCGTAGTCGCCCGACGTGACGGCATAGCTCCCCCACCGCGCGTCACGAACGACGTCCGCGCGCATCCCCATGGTGTACAGCCGCACGGGCGCCGCGGCCGACGGTGCGCGCAGCGGGAGCACCTTATCCTGGTTCTGCAGCAGCACGATCGACTTCCGCTGTGCTTCCTCGGCCCTCATCTGGAAGGCGCGATTCCCCACGAGGTACGCCGCCCGGTCCGCGTCCACGTACGGATCCTCGAACAGTCCCAGACGGAACTGCTCGGTGAGCAATCGGCGGACGGATTGATCGAGACGCGCCTGCGTGATGCGCCCCGACTTCACGAGGTTCAGCACCTGCGCGTTGCTCTCGAAGCCCGAGAGCACGTCGATCCCGGCGTCGATGGCGACGACGATCTGGTCGTCCACGCTCGTCCCCTCGAGCCCCCACGCCCGCTGGCCGATGATGCCGGTGTCGGAGTTGAGGTAGCCCTGGAAGCCAAGCGTATCGCGGAGCAGCGCCGTGACGATGCCCTTCGAGAACGCCATTCCGACGTCGTTCGGGGAGTACGTCTGACCGACCGGAATGCCGTAGTACGGCATCACCGCGGAGACGTCGGCGGCGATCGCGGCGCGGAAGGGCTTCAGGTGGTAGGCGAAGCCGTTCGTCGGATACGCCTGATTCTTCCCGAAGTCGTAGTGCGGATCGGCGCCACCTTCCTGCGGCCCGCCGCCCGGGAAGTGCTTGATCGTGAGCGCGACGCCCCCCGGTCCGAGCCGCTCCCCCTGGATGCTCTTCACGAGCGTCGTCACGATGGTCGACGCGAGATCGGCGTCCTCGGTGAAGGTCTCGTGCACGCGATACCAGCGCGGCTCGGTCGAGAGATCGGCCATGTAGCCGTACATCCCGCGCAGCCCGATCGCCGTCCACTCCCGCGCCATGATCCGCCCGAAGTCAGCGATGAGCGCCGTATCGCGCGTCGCCGCGAGTCCCGGCTCCTTCGGCCACTCGGAGAACGCGCCCGCAGCGACGCTGATCCCCCATCGCGCATCACGCTCGTAGTGATTCCGCGCGTTCGACTTGAAGAGCACGGGGATGCCGAGGCGCGTGCCCTCGGCGAGCTCCTGCACGAGGTTCGTAAACTGGGCCGCCTCGTAGGCGGTCACCTGCGCGCCGGCCATCCCGCCCTGACGGCCTCCGGCGGCCGGCGGCTCCGGCGCGGGGGTGACCGTGTTGCGGAAGATGAATCGCGTCATCTTCTCCGTCTCGATCAAGCGCACGCCTCGATCGGAGAGCCGGCCCCCGGGCTCCGCGTTGAGCGTGTTGATGAGCAGCATGCCCGCCTTCTCCACGAGCGTCATCCGCGCGACCAGATCGCGCACGCGCTCGGCGACGGGGAGCCGCCAGTCCTCGTACGCATCCAGACGGCCGTTGGCGTTCAGGTCCTTGAACGACAGTCGGTCGACAGTGAGGGTGCGCTTGCTCCGCGCGCGTACCTGCGGCTGGGCATCCGCTTCGCCATGCGGCGCCGCGGGCGCGGCGACCAGCAGGCCGGCGGCTCCGCACGCGATGAGAAGGTGACGCGAGGCGCTGCGGCACATGCGTGTCATCGGGCGTTCGGGTAGAGGTGGGCGGCGCGGCGTGCCGGCGCGATCGGAGGGAGCGCTCGCGTACGTAGCTCTACGAACCACCGCGCGGGAGCGTTTGGTGCCTCGGCGCCGGGATGCGCGCGCTCGCCGCTCAGCGGATGCGGTTCCGCGGCTCGGGCTCGTCGGACTTCGGCGCGCCACGCCGAAGCGCGCCGCGGTTGCTGATCCGCTCCTTGAGGTACGTTCGGTTGAGCCAGGCACCGAAGGCGAGGAGCACCGTGCCGGCGATCACGGCGACGGTGCCATACGGCCAGGTGTCGCGGCCGAGGAGCGCGGCGGCCATGCACAGGATGCCGAACCCGATCGCCGCCTCGCCCCCGACGTGCCGCTCGGCGCGGGTGCTGCGCCGGCGCTCGCGGCGGTAGAGCACTCGCTCGGGGAGCCACGCGTCGGCGACGAGCCCGACGCCGAGGAGCGCGACGAGGACGCCGAGGACGAGTGGAATGGTCTCTACGCGCACGAGCCTGTTGGACCGGGAGAACGTGGGGGTGCAGTCCCTGTCAAGCGATCTTCATGCCCGAGGGTGCGCTTTCTGGTAGACCTGCTTGAGCCGCTCGACGCTGGTGTGGGTGTAGATCTGGGTGGTCGAGATCGACGCGTGGCCGAGCAGCTCCTGGACGGCGCGAAGATCGGCGCCCGCGTCGAGCAGATGCGTGGCGAAGGTGTGGCGCAGCGAGTGGACGGAGAGCCCGGCGTCCTCGTCGATCTGCTTCAGGAAGCCCGACACGACCTTCTGCACCATCCGCACGCCGATGCGCTTTCCCGTGCGCGAGAGGAAGTAGGCGCTCCTCTCGGCGCCGGGCCCGCGGCGGTTGCGCAGGAGGTCGTCGCGCTTGGCCTCGTAGTTCCGGAGCGCGAGCACCGCGTGGTCGCCGATGGGCACGATGCGCTCCTTCCTTCCCTTCCCTCGCACCTTCGCCTGCTGGCTGACGAGATCGAGATCGCCGAGGCTGAGCCCCTGCAGCTCCGAGAGGCGCATCCCGGTGGAATAGAAGAGCTCGAGGATGGCGAGGTTGCGCACGGCGGTGAACTCGCCCTCCATGGCGCGCGCCTCGGCCATCTGGAACAGGAGATCGATCTGTGCGCGGTCGAGGTAGCCGGGGAGGTACTTGTCGAGCTTCGGCGCGCCGACGGCGCGCGCGGGATTCGACTCGACCATCTCGTTGCGGTGCATCCAGC
>DASTSX010000349.1:0-6078 GCA_035760455.1 Gemmatimonadaceae bacterium
GAACCACGAACGGCCACGAACCGGCCTGGAGACTTCACGGCGAGATCTCCAGGCCGGTTCGTGGCATGTGCCGTTCAAATCACTCAAGAACCGACCAACGAGCCCCCTATCCAACTCACCAACTCACCGGAGTCTGCCGCGCGAGCAGCTCCAAAGTGACTCACGGCTTAACGTACGCTCGGGTCCGCCGTCGAACTCGGAGAATTCCACCACGAGCGATCATGCCCACCAAGCCACGGCGGTATCTCGGTCTCGCCCTCCTCGCCGTCGTGGCGGTCTCGCCCGGCTGCGGCGGCGCGGACACCACCGCGCCGCTCGACACCGGCGAGCAGACCGCGTCGGTGCTGGCTCATCTCAGCGTGTCGGGCAATCCGGAGGGAACCAGCGGCGCCACGTGGACCTACCGCGACACGGTGGCGGGGGTGGTCTACGACATGGCGGGGATCCTCCTCAAGCCGACCGGCGCCGGACCGTTCCCGGCGGTCGTCGTGAGCCACGGCTACGGTGGCAGCGCGGGCAACTACTCGCGCAACGTCGGGACGACGCTACGGAGTTGGGGCCTCGTAGTCATCGCGACCAACTACACGCATGCGAGTGGCGTCCCGCTCGGCTCGCCCGGCACGACGGCCGACCTCGGCGCGAGCGCGGCCAACGTCCAGCGCGCGCGGCGGCTGGTGGAGATCCTCCGCGCGCTCGGCTACGTGGACACGAACCGGCTGGCCGCACACGGACACAGCATGGGCGCGTTCGTGACCGTCGCGCTCGTCGCGACGCATCCGGAGCTGTTCCGCGCCGCGTCCCACACGGCGGGGGGCGTCCGCGTGGACGGCGTCGTCGGCGCGGCGCCGACCGAATCTCAGGGCCGCGCCGTGCGCACGCCCTATCAGATGCACCACGGCGATCAGGATGTCGTTGTGTCGCTCGCCGCCGATCAGCGGCTCGACGCACTTCTCGCCGAGCAGGGCACCATGCACGAGCTCAGGATCTACCCAGGCTACGACCACGCCGAGATCGCGTCCGACGCGACCGTGCTGGCGCGGATGCGGGAGTGGTACGGGAGGCACGGGGTGCTGAATTGATCGCACCAATCAACCGACCAACCAGCTCGCTATCCAACTCACCAACTCACGCGAGGGGTAATCTCACCTTCCCATCCAATAATTCACCTTCACGAGAAAGATGTTGTCCGGGTGCGTCGCGAACAGCGCGGTGCGGTCGCGGTCGAGCTCGAGGTTGCCCACGTACCGGAGCTCGTCGTCGCGCGACTGCGTCCACACGACGTACAGCGTGGAGCCGGGCCGGTACTCCCACCGGTACACCGCGTTGCCGCGCAGCGAGCGGCGGTTGAAGCTCGGGTTGTCGAAGGTGAACGACGCCGCGGGGCCCGCGGCGTCGGGATCAACGGTGTACTTCGTGACGGCGCCCGTGGCGTCGCGCGTGGGGACGATCGTGCCGCGATCCCGCCCGAAGATGCTCTTGCGGATCGTGCGTGGCGCGTCGAACTCCTTGAAGTCGGAGTAGGCGCCCGAGGCGATGAACGGCTGCGCGTACAGCTCCAGGGTGGAGTTCGGTGTGAACGTCACGCCGAGCCTGGTGTCCAGCGACAGGGTCTTCTGTACGAGCGTCGCGAAGACGTAGCGATTGCCCGAGAAGGCCGCATTGGTGGCGTCGGCGACCGAGGT
Source organism: Gemmatimonadaceae bacterium (assembly GCA_035760455.1). Classification (GTDB taxonomy): domain Bacteria; phylum Gemmatimonadota; class Gemmatimonadetes; order Gemmatimonadales; family Gemmatimonadaceae; genus AG11. Next base: position 1,683 of record DASTSX010000349.1, read on the forward strand.
GACGTACTGCTGAACGCCACGCGTGTGGTTGTACGACGGCCCGAGTGACACCGACACGTTCGACACCGGCTTCCAGCGCGCGTTCGTGCCGATGTAGGACTGGAACCCGCCCTCCGCGTTGCGCTGCAGGCGCGGGTTCACGTTGAAGACGATCGGCTTGCGCGAGTCGGTGTTGACGTTGAGCGCCGTCACCTGCCCCGACGGGCCGATCGCGGTCGGCCCCCCGCGCAGCAGGCGGTCGTCGTACGCCTGGAAGTTATGGAGCACCCACGCGCTCCACCGCCAGAACTGCGGCGTCTGGCTCCCCATCCAGTAATGCACGTCGCGGTTGGTCAGATCGCCGTCGAAATTCTGCGCCTGCTGCCCGCCGACGATGAAGGTGAGGTTGCGATACCAGCTCGTCGGCTTGGTCCAGTTGTAGGCGACGTTTCCCACCTGCTGCACGTAGTCGGCACGCGAGAGGAAGCTGATGTCATTCACCTCGAACCCGGGGGTGCGCACGTTGAGCTGCCCCTCCCAGTTCAGGTTGCCGCCGTCCTTCGCCATGCGCACGTACGTCGCGAGGCCGCGCATGCTCCTCACGCCGGGGCGATAGAACCCGTTGAAGAAGCTGCCGTCGAACAGGCCGCCGTCGCGGCCGAACTGCCGGTCGGGACGCTGGAAGTACCGCGCGCTCGCGCGCTGGACGCGCAGCATCGCCGCCGAGTCGCCGGCGACGTTGGACAGCATCGCCGAGGCGAACAGCCCGTAGTTCTTGTTGTCCCACTGCACCACGAGATCGGACCCGATCGCCTCCGCGTGGGAAGTCAGCCGGTTGCGCAGCTCGGTGTCGCCGAGCCGCCGCCCCACCGAGGTCGCGATGCCGCCGAGCACGACGTTGCCGCCGCGATACTCCTTGGTGGCGCGGCCGACGAAGTAGTTCGTCAGCGGCTCCACCTCCTGCCGCAGCGCCGTGCCGTCGCTCTTCACGACGCTCGCTACCTCGCGCCGCGTCACGGCGTCGAGCAGGCCGACGGTGTAGCCGCCGCCGGTGCGGCCGGTGATCTTCGCCGCGCCGAGGATCGTCGAATTCTCGGGGACGTCGGCGAACTCCCCGGCGGAGGTGGCGATCCCGGCACCCTGCGGCGCGCGGCCGATGCGGCGCGAGTAGAACGACTCGATCGAGCTGAAGTTGCTGCAGAAGTAGCAGTTCGCGTTGCCGAAGTTGAAGATCCCCGAGCCGGCGACGAAGAATGGCCGCTTCTCCTCGAAAAACGTCTCGAATGCGCTGAGGTTCACCGTGGCGGGATCGACCTCGACCTGGCCGAAGTCCGGGTTGATCGTCGCGTCGAGCGTGAGGTTGGAGGTGAGCAGCGCCTTGATGTCGCCCCCGAAGCGCAGATCCTGGCGGCTGCCGTCGTTGAAGGGGTCGCGCGGTGAGCCCGGCCTGACGTGCCGCGACCGCGTGACGGCGTACGGCAAGATCTCGAGGTGCCGCGGCACGCTGCCGATGCGGATCCCCTCGAGGTGCCCGAACCGCGACGGGCCGCCGACCTCCGTCTTGCCCCAGTGCGCCCACTGGGTCTGCTCGTTGCGGCGCTGGATGAACCGTCGCACCTGGAGCCCCCACGTCTGCTCCGGCCGCCGCGAGAAGCGAAGCTGCGAGTACGGGATGCGCAGCTCGGCCACCCACCCGAGCGAGTCGATCCTGGTCCCAACGTCCCAGATGCCGTCCCACGACTGGTCGGGGAACGACGTGCCCACGCCGAGCGCGTCCGACTTCACGCCGGACGGGTTGACGTCGAAGAAGGCGCGGCCGAGGTGATCGTGGTAGGCGTCGATCACGATCTGGAAGAAGTCGGACTCGAAGCGCCCATCGCGCCGCACGAGCCGCGTGACGACGTCCCTCGCCCCGTTGCGCTCGAACATCCGCGCGCCGACGTACAGGGCGAGGTCGTCGTAGAGGAATCGCACCTCGGTGCGCTGGGTGCCGGGCTTGCCCTCCTCGGGGTCGATCTGGGTGAACTCGGTGATCGGCGTGGCCTTCGTCCACGCCTCCTCGTCCAGCCGGCCGTCCAACGTCACGGCGCCGGTTCGCCGCACGGCGGCCGTCGCCGGCACCGGCACGGCGTGGGTCGAGCGAGAAGCGACGGTGTCCGGCTGCTGCGCGATGGCCGGCACGGCAAGCGCCGCGCAGAGCAGCGGCGCGAGAAGGTGGCGGGCGGCGGGGCGGAAGCCTGACAAGTCGCGACCGGGCGTGGGTGGGGTTCGGGCGGGGATGGTAGGTAGGACAACCGCGCGCGCGGAAAGGTTTCGGCCGAGGCCGTCTCTCACGCGAGCGTTCCCGAAGCAACAACCGCCGTGGCGCGCGACGTCGTCACCGTGTCCCGCGCGTCGAAGCTGCCCGGCGGCCCCGGCAGCCGCTTGATCGATCCTGCGCTCAGCGCCCGGTGCGTGCGGCGGCGATGCGCACCGTTCGCGCGTGCGCGGCGACGGTGTCCTCGATCCGGCGGCCGTAGCCGCCGCCGATCGTGATCGCCACCGGGATGCCGACCTCGCGGCAGCTGTCGAGCACGAACGCGTCGCGGCGGGCCAGGCCGTCGAAGGTGAGAGCGAGCCGACCGAGCTGGTCTCCCTCGTGCGGATCGGCGCCGGCGATGTAGACGACGAGATCGGGGCTCGACGCCGCGAGCACCCGCGGCAGCGCGTCCCTGAGCATGTCGAGATACGCCTCGTCGCCCGTCCCGTCGGCCAGCTCGAGGTCGAGCGTGCCGGCCACCTTGTGGAAGGGGTAGTTCTTTCCGCCGTGCATGCTGAAGGTGTACACGTCGGCGTCGCCGGCGAAGATCGCGTGCGTGCCGTTCCCCTGGTGCACGTCGAGATCGACGACGGCGACGCGGCGCGCCAGGCCGTCGCGCCGCAGCAGGCGCACGGCGACGGCCACGTCGTTGAACACGCAGAATCCCTCGCCGTGATCGGGAAACGCGTGATGCGTCCCGCCGGCGAGGTTCATCGCGAGGCCGTGCTCGAGCGCGTGCCGGGCGGCGGCGACGGTCCCGCCGACGGCGCGATACGAGCGCTCCACCAGCCCCGGGGACCAGGGGAACCCGAGCCGGCGCAGCTCCGCCGCATCGAGCGCGCCCTCGCGGAACCGGCGGACGTACTCGGGCGTGTGCACGAGCAGCAGCGCGTCGTCGCCGACGCGCGGTGGGTCGAGCACGCGCTCGGCGGCCACGATCCCCTGCGCGATCACCGCATCGCGCAGCATGGCGTACTTCGCCACGGGGAAGCGATGTCCCTCGGGTAATGGGAAGGTGTACCGCGAGGACGACCAGACGGTGAGCGTCATGCGCGCTCAACGGCCGGTCGCGCCGTTCCGTTCGCCCGGGCGCGTGGGTATTGTTGTGCCTCGCCGCTCACGCGACCACGCGCTCCCGCCCAATGTCCCTCGAGTTCATCCGCGGCTACCTCACCGAGCTCGACGCCACGCTCCGCGCGCTGCCGCACGAGCAGGTGGCCGGCATCATCGACGCGATCCGCGACGTGCGCGACCGCGACGCACAGCTGTTCGTCGTCGGCAACGGAGGGAGCGCCGCGACCGCGTCGCACTTCGCCGTCGATCTCGGCAAGGGCGCGTCGATCGGGGCGGAGCGGCGGTTCCGCGTGCTCTCGCTCACCGACAACGTCCCCTGGATCACCGCCCTCGGAAACGATCTGTCGTACGCCGACGTGTTCGTCGAGCAGCTCAAGAACTACGCGCGCGCGGGCGACCTGCTGCTGGCGTTCAGCGGCAGCGGGAACTCGGAGAACGTGCTGCGCGCCGTACGCTACGCGAACTCGATCGGCTGCCGCACGATCGGCCTCGCCGGCTTCGCGGGTGGGCGGCTGCGCGAGGAGGCGCAGGAGTGCCTCGTCGTGCGCGCCGATCACATGGGCCGCATCGAGGACGGACACTTCGTGATCCAGCATCTCATCGTCTACTACTTCATGTCGCTGCTGCACGGCGAGACGGCGGCCGCCGCGCCCGCCGCGGCCGCGGCGCGAGGCTGACGGCCGGCTCGGAGCGCGACGGCCATTCGCATCGGGATCGACCTCGGCGGCACCAAGATCGAAGCGATCGCGCTCGTCGGGAGCGAGGAGCGGTTCCGCCATCGCGTCACCACGCCGCGCGACTACGAGGGCTCGCTCGCGGCGATCGCGGACCTCGTCGCCTTGATCGAGCGCCGGATGGGCGAGCGTGGCACCGTGGGGGTCGGCATCCCCGGGATGATCTCGCAGCGCACGGGAGTCGTGAAGAACGCGAACTCCACCTGGCTCATCGGCAAGCCGCTCGGCGCGGCGCTCGAGGAGCGGCTCGGACGGCCCGTCCGCCTCATGAACGACGCCAACTGCTTCGTGCTCTCGGAGGCGACCGACG
>DASTSX010000350.1:0-14165 GCA_035760455.1 Gemmatimonadaceae bacterium
CGACGGCGCGCCGCGGACGCTCGTGGTGGATGCGGTGCGCGCGGCCGTGGCGCAGGCGCGAGAGACCGCCACCGCTCCCGCCGACGACGACGGTTGGGCGGCGGCGATCGCCAGCCGCCTCACCGAGCTGGCACGCCCGTCTCTTCGACGCGTCATCAACGCGACCGGCGTCGTCCTGCACACGAACCTCGGGCGCGCGCCGCTCCCGGACGTGGCGATCGATGCGGTCGCCGCCATCGCCGGCGGATACTCCAATCTCGAGCTCGATCTCGCGAGCGGCGCGCGCGGATCGCGCTACACGCACTGCGCCGCTCTGCTGCGCGAGCTCACGGGAGCGGAGGACGCGCTCGTCGTGAACAACTGCGCGGCGGCGCTCGTGCTGGCGCTGAACACCGTCGCCGAGGGCCGCGAGGCGATCCTCTCGCGGGGCGAGCTCGTCGAGATCGGCGGCAGCTTCCGCGTCCACGACATCATGAGCAAGAGCGGGGCGCGGCTGCGCGAGGTGGGCGCGACGAACCGGACGCATCTCGCCGACTACGAGCGCGCGATCGGTCCGGAGACGGGCGCGCTGCTCAAGGTGCACCGCAGCAACTTCGCCGTGCGCGGTTTCACCGCCGAGGCATCGGTGCCCGAGCTCGCGCCGCTCGCCGCCGCGCATGGGCTGCCCATCGTGCACGATCTGGGGAGCGGCCTGCTCATTGGCCTCGAGTCGATCGGGCTGCGCGGCGAGCCGACGGCGCGCGAGGCACGCGAGGCCGGCGCGACGATCGTCGTCATGAGCGGCGACAAGCTGCTCGGCGGCCCCCAGGCGGGGCTCATCGTCGGCGAGGCGCGCTGGCTCGAGGCGATGCGGCGCAACCCGCTCGCGCGCTCGTATCGCGTCGACAAGCTGACGCTCGCCGCGCTCGAGGCGACGCTCGCGCTCTACCGCGAGCCGGAGCGCGCCCTGCGCGAGATCCCGACGCTCGCGCTCCTCGGCGCCTCCTGCGACGCGCTGCGCGCCCGGGCCCGCGCCCTCTGCGAGACGCTCGCGCAGGATGGCGTCGCCTGCGCCGCGATCGAGTCCACGGGCAGCGTCGGCGCCGGGGCGTTCCCCGACGCGACGCTCCCCGGCGCCGCGGTGGCGCTCGACGGGGACGCCGAGCGCTGGGCGGCACGGCTGCGCGCCGGATCGCCGGCGGTCGTCGGCCGCATTCACGAGGGCCGCATGCAGCTCGACCTCCGTGCGGTGCTCGAGCGCGAGCTGCCCGCGCTCGCTCGCGCCGTCGTGGCCGCGCGTGAGTGACGGGGCGCGACGGCGCCGCGCCGCGCTCGTCGACCGGGACGGGACGATCATCACCGACGCCCACTATCTCGCCGACCCCGAGCGCGTGACGCTTCTGCCCGGCGCCGCCGAAGCGATCCGCCTGCTCGCCTCCGCCGGCGTGCCCACCCTCGTCTGCAGCAACCAGTCCGGGATCGCGCGCGGGCTCGTGTCGCTCGCGCAATACCGCGCCGTGCGGCTGCGCGTCGCCGAGCTCCTCGAGGCGGAGGGCGCCGCGCTGCTCGATTCCTTCGTCTGCCCGCACCACGAGCAGTTCACCGGGCCGTGTGAATGCCGGAAGCCGGGCACGCTCATGTTCGAGCGGGCCGCCGCCGTGCACGGGCTCGATCTCACCCGCTCGCTGTTCGCGGGCGACAAGTACCGGGACGTCGCGCCCGCGACGCGCTTCGGGGCGCCAGCCTATCTCGTGCGCTCCCCCGACACGCCCGCCGAGCACGAAGCGCGCGCGCGCGCCGACGGCGCGGAGGTGGTCGATTCGCTCCTCGATGCAGCGCGCCATTTTCTGGCCCGCCCTGCATGACGCGCATGCGCATCGGCGTCCTCGCGAGCGGCGGCGGATCGAACCTCCAGGCGATCCTCGATCATCTCGCTGCACTCGGCGAGGCGCGCCACGGCGACGTCGTGCTCGTCGCCTCCAACCGGCCTGGCGCCGGCGCGCTGGCGCGTGCGGACCGCGCCGGCATCGCGCGCGTCGTGCTCCGCTCGCCGCACGCGCCCGACGGTGCCGACCTCGCCGCGACGCTCGAGGCCCACCGCGTGGCGCTCGTCGCGCTCGCGGGCTACATGCGTCACGTGCCGCCGGAGGTCACCGCGGCGTACCGGGGACGCATGCTCAACGTGCACCCGGCGCTGCTTCCCGAATTCGGCGGCCCGGGGATGTACGGCCCCCGCGTGCATCGCGCCGTCATCGAGGCCGGTACCGCGCTGTCGGGGCCCAGCGTGCACTTCGTCGACGAGGTGTACGATCACGGCGCGGTCATCGCGCAGTGGCCCGTACCCGTGCTGGCCGGCGACGACGAGCACACGCTCGCCGCGCGCGTCTTGCGCGCCGAGCACCTGCTCTACCCTCGCATCGTGAACGCCGTCGCCGGCGGGCAGGTTCGCCTCGACGACGACCGCGTGGTCGGGTCCCTGCTTCGATCGACGCGTCTGCCGACCATGGACCCCTCGCTCGACGACGCGACGCTCGGAGCCTCGCTCGATCGGATGCTCGGCCTTCCATCAGTGATCCACTAACTCGCCAACGCGCATCCGCGCACCCGCACCCGCTCACCTCCGCAACGCCGCTCCGATGCCTCGCGCCCTTCTCTCCGTCTCCGACAAGTCCGGCCTGCTCGATCTCGCTCGTGGGTTGCATGAGCGCGGCTGGGAGCTCGTCTCCACGGGCGGCACGGCCCGCACGATTCGCGAAGCGCGGGTCCCCGTGCGCGACGTCGCCGAGGTGACGCAGTTCCCCGAGATGCTCGACGGGCGCGTGAAGACGCTGCACCCCGCGGTGCACGGCGGCCTCCTCGCCCGGCGCGACGTGCCGGAGCACATGGCGGCGATCGCCGAGCACGGCATCGCGCCGATCGACCTCGTCGTCGTGAACCTGTACCCGTTCCGCCAGACCGCGTCGCGCCCGGATGTGGCGCCCGAGGACGTCATCGAGCAGATCGACATCGGCGGCCCGAGCATGCTGCGCTCCGCGGCGAAGAACTTCGCCTCGGTGACCACCGTGGTCGATCCGGCGGACTACGCCGCCGTGCTCGCGGCGATCGCGGCCGGCGACGACGACCTCGAGTTCCGTCGGCGGCTGGCCGGCAAGGTGTTCGAGCACACCGCCGCGTACGACTCGGCGATCGCCGCCTGGTTCGCCGGTCAGCGCAAGGAGCGGTTCCCCGAGCGACTCTGTCTCCCGCTCGAGCGCGCGCAGGGGCTGCGCTACGGCGAGAATCCGGGCCAGTCGGCGGCGTTCTACGTCGAGCGCGCCGGTGGCGGGCTGGCGGGCCTCACGCAGAAGGGAGGCAAGGAGCTCTCGTTCAACAACCTGCTCGACCTCGAGGGCGCGCTGCTCGCCACGGATCCGTTCGGCGACGAGGCCTGTTGCGCCATCATCAAGCACACCACGCCGTGCGGGCTCGCGATCGGCAGCGATGCGTTGGACGCCTACCGCAAGGCGCTGGCGTGCGATCCCGTGTCTGCCTTCGGCTCCGTGATCTCGTTCACCGTGCCGGTCGACGAGGCGGCGGCCGAAGCGGTGTCGAGCCTGTTCGTCGAGTGCGTCGTGGCGCCGTCGTTCAGCGACGCCGCGATCGACATCCTCGGTCGCAAGAAGAACCTGCGCGTGCTCGAGGGGCTCGCGCGCTGGCCGGGCGGCGCGCTCGACTACAAGCGCGTGCGCGGCGGGCTCCTCGTGCAGGATCGGCCGCCGACCTCGATCGACGACAGCGCGTGGCGGGTCGTGACGAAGCGCGAGCCGACTCCCGAGGAGCGCCGCGACCTGCTCTTCGCCTGGCGCGCCGTCGCATCGGTCAAGTCGAACGCGATCGTGCTCGCGCGCGACGGCGCGACGATCGGCATCGGCGCGGGCCAGATGTCGCGCGTGGACGCGGCGTTTCTCGCCGTGCACAAGGCGACGCTCGCCGGCCATGCCACCGCAGGTGCCGCGCTCGGCTCGGACGCCTTCTTCCCCTTCCGCGACGGGGTCGATCAGGCGGTGGAAGCGGGCGTGCGCGCGATCGTCCAACCGGGCGGCTCCGTGCGCGACGCCGAGGTCATCGCCGCCGCGGACGAGCATGACATCGCGATGGTGTTCACGGGGGTGAGGCTGTTCCGGCACTAGGCACTGCGTCATGCTCGCGCTCGCCACGGCGGTGGCCACACGCGGCGCCGCGGCACCGGTGCTCGTCGTGAGGCACGGGACGGCGGGCGGAAGCGTGGCACTGTTCTCCGATGAGCCCCACGGCCATCTTTGTACGCTCTGCTTCCGCCCCGCCACTCGCGGGGCGTCTGCTATCCGACACCTCCGTGACCGCAATGGCGACGACGTCCCCGCCGTCCGACCTCGACTATCGCCCGTCCTACCTCGCCGCCGCGATCGTCTCGCTCGCGGTATTCGTGCTCTACGTGTTCACCCTCGCGCCGACCACGGCGATGTGGGACACGAGCGAGTACATCACGGCGGCGTACACGCTCGGGTTGCCCCATCCGCCCGGCAATCCGCTGTTCGTGCTCATCGGGCGCGTCTTCGCCATCCTCCCCATCGCGACGACGGTCGCGGTCCGCATCAACCTGCTCGCGGCGATCTGCAGCGCCGCCTCGGCGGGGATGTGGTTCCTCATCACCGAACGGGTCCTCGTCAGCTGGTTCGCCGAGCGCTGGCAGCGTGTCGTCGGTGGCGCGCTCGCCGCGCTGATCGGCGCCACGGCCTTCACGGTCTGGAATCAGAGCGTCGTCAACGAGAAGGTCTACACCGTCTCGCTTCTCGGCATCGCGCTCATCTCCTGGTTGATGGTGCGGTGGGCCGACGCCCCAGACGGTCGCAAGGCCGATCGGATCCTCGTGCTCGTCGCGTACCTCCTCGGCCTGGGGTACGCGAACCACATGGGCGGCATGCTCGCCGCGCCGGCAGTCGCGCTCGCGGTGCTCGTCATCCGGCCGAAGGTCGGGATTCCGGCCGCCGTGCTGGGCGTCGTCGTCCTCGCGGGCTACTTCCTCGCGCGCGTGTCCACCGTGCTCGCGTTGATCGTGATCCTCGCGGGGATCGCCGCGGGCTGGATGGTCGGCCGCGCCAAGGACAGCAGCCCGGAAACCGTCTACTTCCACGGACGCTGGAAGGTGCTCGTCGCGTGCTTCGCCGCGCTGGTGTTCGGCATCACGCCGTTCGCCATCCAGCCGATCCGCGCGGCGCACTTCCCGGCGCTGAACGAGGGTGAGCCGACCGCCTGCCGTCAGGGGCTGGAGTTCGGCTGCACGTTCAGCAAGGGGACGTACGACGCGTTCATGTACAACTTCAACCGCGGGCAGTACGGCAAGCCCCAGTTGAGCGAACGGCAGGCGCCGCTGTCGGCGCAGATCGGGATGTGGTGGCTGTACTTCAAGTGGCAGTGGCTCCGGGACGCGCACTATGACAGCCCCGGCTGGCAGAGTCTTCTCGCCGCGCTGTTCCTCGTTCTCGGCGTTCTCGGCGGCTACGTCCACTGGCAGCGCGACCGGCGAAGCTTCTGGTACTTCGGGCCGTTGATGTTCACGATGACCCTCGTGCTCATCTACTACCTGAACTTCAAGTACGGCGCGTCGCAGGCCCCGGATCTCACCGGGGTCCAGCGCGAGGTGCGCGACCGGGACTACTTCTACCTCTGGAGCTTCTCCGCGTGGGGCGTCTGGGCGGCGCTCGGACTCGTCGCGGTGTGGGAGTCGATCGCCGCGCTCATCGCACGCGAGCGCGTCACGATGGCGCGCGAGTCGGTCGAGCGCCCGACGCGTCGCGCGCTCGCGATCGCCGCTCCGGTACTCGCGCTCGCCGTGATCCCCCTGTTCACCAACTGGACCACGGCCTCGCGCGCGGGGCAGACCGACACGGCCGACTTCGCGAAGGACCTGCTCAACTCCGTGGAGCCCTACGGCGTGCTCGTGACGGTCGGCGACAACGACACCTTCCCGCTCTGGTACGCGCAGGAGGTCGAGGGCGTGCGCCGCGACGTCGTCGTCGCGAACACGTCGCTCCTCAACACGGACTGGTACACGCGGCAGCTCATCCGGCGCCCGGTGTTCGAGTACGACGCCGCCAGGGGACCCGCGGTGTACCGTGGCCGCGCCTGGCCGAAGCCCAAGGGCACGCTCATTCGCATGACCCCCGAGCAGGCCGACTCGGTGCCGCCCTACATCCAGATCGATCGGCCGATGAACTTCGAGGGCGGTCCGATCCGCGCCACGATCGATCCGCAGCGCCTGTCGATCCCCAACGTGCTGCAACGCGCCGACATCTTCGTGCTCAAGATCATCGCGGAGTCGTTCGCCGAGCGGCCCATCTACTTCAGCCGCACGTCGGCGGGCTATGGCAACGAGCTCGGCCTCGGGAGCCATCTCCTGACGCAGGGGCTCGCGTCGAAGGTGTTCGTGCCCCCCGCGGCACCATCGCGGGACACGCTGCTGCTTCCCGGCGCGGGATGGGTGGACGTCAAGCGCACGAAGTCGCTGTGGGACAGCGCCTTCGCCGGCCAGCGCTCCATCGCCCTTCGCGACGATTGGGTGGACCGGCCGTCCGTCGGCATCCCGTACCTGTACGTCGCCACCGGCCTGATGCTCTCGGAGGCGCTCAACAGCGTGGGTGACACCGCCGCCGCGGGGCGCGTGCTCGCGCAGTCACGCCAGGTCGCGCAGGCGGTGCGGCTCGACGACCTGCTGGCCCAGATGGGTGAGCAGCGCCAGCAGATGCCCGGTCAGAACCCGCTGCTCACGCCGACCGACTCGCCGAAGGGAACCTCGCTGCAGCCCTAGCCGGATGGCGAAGCTGATCGAGGAAGGTGGTCGGCCTGCGAGCTCAGGCCGACCTTCGCATCATGGTGCATCGGGGTAGAGGAGTCGCGAGCGGTGCGGCGATGCCCGCGTCGTGGCGGCGATGCGCATCAGCGCAGCGTGCAGCGCTGGGTCGCGCAACGCGCCTTCGGCGCGTCGAAGTGGTGTCAACAGCTCGAGCGGATCCGGCGGCGTGATCTGCGCCCCCGTCCACGCGCGGGACGAGTCCGCGTACGGCGCGAGGAATCGGAGCGCCGATCGGATCCCCCCATCGCCCGCTGGCGGGTGGTGCCAGAGGTCCGTGTCGCTGAAGCGGGACAGTTCGGCCAGCCGGGTGAACGCCTCGAGGTTGAACATGCTGTAGCTGAGCGAGCGCGTTCGCTCGAGCTCGCGCGGCTGCCGGCCATCCGGTCGGATCTGCGCGTCGATGCGCGGTCTCGTCCGCGTCCGGATCGTCTCGCTCGCCAACGCGGTGTCGCCGACGAAGTACGCCAGCGCGACGACCTGCACGTCGTACCACGTGCCGTGGTTGTTCGTCGCCACGGCTTCCTCGCGACCCTGCGGGCTGGTTCGCATCCAATCGAGGAACTGCCGCGCCCACGCGCGCATCCCACGATCGTCGGCGGCCGACCACGCACTGGAGCCGCGCAGCATTCCGACCGCGTCGGCGATCGACGAGAGCTCACGCGTGTCGATCAGGCCGATGCCGCGCCCGTCCGTGATCCCCGGAATCGCCTGGCCGTACCGGAGGTGCGGGTTCATCCGCGTGGCCGAGTCGAGGAACCACGTGCGCAACAGCAGTGCGGAGCGCCGGGCGAACCCTTCCTCCTCGCTGAAGTGGTACGCGAGCGCCAGTGTGGACACCGCGCCGGCCATTCGCTGGAAGCTCGGGCTGTTCGACTCGTCGCCTCGACTGCCCGGATTCACCTGCCCGTCGCGACGGACGTATGGCAGCCCATTCGCCTTCGTCGAATCCGGCCACCAGTACGGGCCGAAGCTCATGTAATCGTGCGGGTCGCCGCTGGGCGCGAGGCGTTTCTTGTCGGTCACCGCCCACGGGCCCGCGGTGAGCGCCTCTCTCGCGTCCGCCAGCAGCCGCGCGTACGCCGCGGCGAGCGCCGTGTCGCCACGCCGGACGCGCTCCTTCGCCGATCGGAGGTGCTCCTCGCGCAGCAGCCGAACGCGCGGTGCGGCGGCCTGCGCGGCACCATCGGCCAGAGGCGCCAGGGCGAGTGCGAGGGCGGCAGTGCCGGCTCGAATGCGCGGCGTGAAGCGAGCGTCGATCATGGCCGGAGGGGCGCGTGGACGGAACGGCGTCGGCGCCGAGCCGAGTGACGGGATTCGGCGCCGACTTGAACGATCAATAACCTGGGTTCTGCTTGAGTCTCGGATTCAGGTCGACCTCGCGTTGCGGGATCGCCAGCCAGATCTTCGTCGGCGCCCAGCCGACCTTCGACACCGGGTCGCTGCCGACGACGGCCTCGTATTGCCCCCAGCGCTTGAGGTCGAACAGCCGCTTCGACTCGAAGGCCAACTCCCAGCTCCGCTCCTGCCGGACGGCATCCCGGAACTGCGCCTGCGTGAGTCCCGACAGGGCGGGCAGCCCCGCACGCGCGCGGACCTGATTGAGCGCCGCATACGCGTTCGCCGGGCCGGTCGACTCGTTCTCCGCCTCCGCGTAGAGCAGCAGTGTCTCCGCGTAGCGATACACCGGCCAGTTGAGGTCGGAGCGGCCGCTGTTGAGCGCGATCGACTGACCTCCGTTGTCGTAGAACTTGCCGTAGTACGGGAGCGGCTTCGCGAACAGCGGGGACTTGTCGCCGAAGCCGCGCACCGAGCCGCGCGTATCGTAGTAGTACGTCGTGGCGCCCACCGTCACCTCGGTCAGGAACGTGGGCTTCTTCCGCTTGTCGGTGTCGGTGAAGGTGTCCATGAACTCCGGCGTCGTGCACCAGTAGTTGATGCCGCTCTCGACGCCGATCCCCGTCGGACGGGACTGGCTCGTGAACAGGTTCCGGATGAGTCCCTGGAACTGGATGGAGTAGATGTGCTCGGGGCCGTTCTTGTTCACCACCATCCAGAGGTCGGCGAAATTCGGCACGAGCGAGTAGGCCCGGCTGTCGATGACCGTCTTCGCCGCGGCCGCGGCCTTGGCCCAGTTGTTCTGCTTGATGATCGCGCCGGACATGTTCGCGTAGACGTCGGCGAGCATCGTGAGCGCAGCGCCCCGTGTGGGCCGTCCGTCGTCGGGCGTCGCCGAGTCCGGCCATTTCACGGGCAGGAGCTTCGCCGCGTCCTCGAGGTCCGCCGCGATGAACGCATACACGTCGCCCATCGGCGATCGCGTCACGTCGTTCGCCACCGCGAAGTCCGTGATCGGCTCCTTCATCAACGGCACGTCGCCCCACACCCGGACGGCGTTGAAGTGGTTCAGGGCCCGATGGAACTTGGCCGCGCCGAGGTAGCGGTCCTTCACTGCCGGCGAGAGCCCCTGCGCCTCCGACACCCGCTTGATGAGGAGGTTCGCCTGGCCGATCGCGCCGTACATCTGTGCCCACGTGCGCCAGAGCCACTCGTTGTCCGGGGTGTTGACGTACCGGTCCACCTCGTACTTCGAACCGCTCGTGGCGTTGATCAGCACCGTCTGCTCATTGGGAACTTCCGAGATCATCGGCCAGCCGCGAATGTAGTACGCCTGGTTGGAGCCCCCGGTGTACCAGTTGTCGATCCCGCCCAGCGCGATGCGCAGGTCCGTCTCGCTCGCGGGAAAAGTCGCCGGCGTGAGAAAGTCCTCGGGCGTCTCGGTGAGATACGAGCCGCACCCGGCGAGGCCGCACGCCGCGGCGACGGCGGCCGCCAGTCGTCTGAGTGTCATGGCAATGCTCCTAGAAGCCGAGGTTGAGGCCCATCGTGATCGTGCGCACGCCAGGATAGCTGGAGTCGTCCCACCCCAGTTCGAGGTCGCTCGTGCCCCGTGAGCTCGCCTCCGGATCGTACCACGAATACTTCGTCCAGGTCTTCAGATTCTGTCCGCTCACGTACAGCCGCAGCACACTCACGTTGGCGCGCGACGTCAACCGCGTGGGCACATCCCACCCGAGGGTGACGTTCTGCAGCCGAACGAACGAGCCATCCTCCACCCAGCGCGACGACATCGAACCGAAGGGGCCGATCCCGAGTCCCGTCATCTCGTTCGTCGGGTTCGTCGGCGTCCAGTAGTCGAGCGTGTTGCGCAGTGTGTTGACGTTGTCGCCCGGCGTCTCCATCCCTTGGCGATTGAGGTTGACCACTTTGTTGCCGCGCACACCGCGCAGCAGGTAGCTCACCGACACGGCGCGATACGCGACGGTACCCGTCTGACCGAAGGTGTACTTCGGCTGTGCGTTGCCGAGGATCGTGCGGTCGTTCGGATCGATCTTGCCGTCGCCGTTGATGTCCTTGAGCTTCATCGCGCCAAGGCGGGCGTCGGACTGCCCGCTCGCCCTCACCTCGGCGTCGGACTGGAAGATTCCGTTCCAGACGTATCCGTAGAAGTTCCCGAGCGGCTCGCCGACCCGCACGATGGCCGCGGGCCGGAAATTGGGGAGCGAGCCGTTGACGCCGTCGAGGAAGAACTCCTTGTCGCCCCCGAGGTCGAGGACCTTGCTCCGGTTGAGCGAGAAGTTACCCCCAAGGCGCACGTCCACGGCGGCCAGGGTGTGGCGCGTGTCCAGCCCGACTTCCACCCCGTGGTTCTCGACCGAGCCGATGTTCGTGACGTACTGCTCATAGCCGGTGTAGAACGGCACCTGCTTGTTGTACAGCAGGTCCGTCGTGGTCTTCCGGTACGCGTCGAAGGTGAGGCTGATCCTGTTGTCGATCAGCCCCATGTCGAATCCCACGTCGCGCTGCGTCGTGGTCTCCCAGCGCAGGTTCGGATTCGAGTTCCGGCTGGGCGTCGCACCGTTGTTGTAGCGGGTCTTCCCGATCACGTACGGAGCGCCGACGCTCCAGGACGCCAGCGACTGATAGGCGCTGATCGCTTCGCTGCCCGTGCGCCCCCAGCTCGCGCGCAGCTTGAGCTCCGAGACGGCGGGCAGGAGCCGCCGGAACGCCGCCTCGTCGCTCGCGCGCCATGCGGCGGCGAACGAGGGGAAGTAGGCCCACTTGTTGTTCTCGGCGAACTTCGAGGCGCCGTCACCGCGGAAGGTGGCCGTGACCAGGTACTTCCCAGCGAAGCCGTAGTTCAGCCGTCCGAGGAAGGAGAGGAGTCGGTCGCGCGACGAGCTGGAGCTCCCGGTGATCGTCTCGGCGAGGTTGATCCGGCGGTAGCCGAGCGCGTCGGTGGCGAAGCCCACGCCCTGTTCCGCGTTGGCGCCGCGCTTCGTTTCCTGCGCCGTCACCCCCGCGAGCATCGTGACGTCGTGACGCCCGAGGCTGCGCCGGCCGGTCACGGTGTTCTCGAACAAGGTTTGCTGCTGATTGGTGTTGCTGATGTTCGCCTGGCCCGATCCGAGCGCCGCGCGCAGCAGTCGGGACGTGTAAATCTGCCCGAGCGTACCCCGCGACGTGAACGACACGCTCGACCGCAGCTCCACGTTCTTCATCAACTCGAGCGACGCGAAGAGGTTGCCGAGCAGGTAGTCCGTCGTGTTGCGGTCCTCGCGCAGGTTGGCGATCGCGAGCGGGTTGTCCATCGTCTGCGAGGGGAGCAGCGGACCGCTGTATCCACCGTCTCCCGTGAACACGGGGATGGTCGGGGCGAACCGCAACGCCATCATCGTGATCGGGCCGCCGCCGGAACCGTACCCCTCGTTCACCCGGACGTCCTTCTCGACCGAGCGGCTGTACGTCAGTCGCGTGCCAGCCTTCACCCGCGAGCCCAGCTCCTGGTCGAGGTTGAAACGGGCGGACCCGCGGTTGAACTTCGAGTTGGTGACGATGCCTTCCTGCTGGAAGAGCGACGCACCAGCCATCAGGCTGGTGCCACCAGTGGTGCCACTGATGCGCGCCTCGTGGTCGCGAATGGGCGCCTGCCGGTACGTGACGTCCTGCCAATCGGTCGTCGGGAGCGCCGCGGTCGTGTCGAAGTTGACGCTCCTGTCACGGTTCGGGTTCCGCATGAACATGCGCGCGAACTCGTCCGCCGAGAGCAGCTCGATGTGCTTGGTCGGGTTCTGCACGCCCATGTAGGTCGAGTACTCGAAGCGCATCGCACCGGGCCGCCCGCGCTGCGTCGTCACGAGGAGCACGCCGTTCGCCGCGCGCGCACCGTAGATGGCGGTCGCCGAGGCGTCCTTGAGGACGTCGATCGACTCGATGTCGTTCGGATTGATCTGGTTCAGGTCCGCACCGATCACGCCGTCCACGACGACGAGCGGCTCGTTGTTGCCCTGAAGCGAGTTGCCCCCACGCACACGAATGCGCATCTGCGAGCCGGGCTGCGCGTTCGTGGTCTGGACCTGCACCCCCGAGACGAGCCCGGCGATCGCCTGGTCCACGCGAGGCACCGGCATCGTCGCGATGTCGGTGCTCGAGACGGAGGCGACGGAGCCGGTGACGTCTCGTCGGCTCTGCGTTCCGTATCCGACGACGACGACTTGCTCGAGCGCGACTGCCGCGGTCCGGAGCTCGAAGTTCGCTTCGGCGACGCCGCCGACGGCCACCGCGACCTGCTGTTCGCGTGCCGCGAAGCCGAGACGGCTCGCGCGGACCGTGTGGGTGCCGGCCGGCACGCCGCTGATCGCGTACCGCCCGTCGGCGCGTGTCAGCGCGCCGGTCCGCGAGCCCGTGACGGAGACGCTGACGCCCTCGATCGGTGTGCCTGCTTGCGAGCGCACCATGCCCTGTACTGTCCCCGTCGGCGATTGCGCGCGCGTGGGAGCCGCCGCGCCGACGGACCCGGCGACGGCGAGAAGGATCAATGCCCGTGATCGCATATCGACGCTCCTGAAGGGTGAATTCGCGCATCGCGAGGGATGCGCGCGGAACATGGACAGCCTCGCCGTGCCGACCGACCGCTACACGCTCCGCGCGGTCCGAAGCGAGGATTCGCGAACCACGAGCTCGGCGGAGAATGCCAGCTGTGCCGGCGAATGCTCACCGGCGGAGGCGAGCTGCTCCTCGAGAAGCCGCGCGGCGCTCTCACCGAACTCCCGCAGCGGCATCGCCATCGTCGTCAGCGCCGGTTGCAGGAGCGCGGTGATGGGGACGTTGTCGAAGCCGACGAGTGCGATGTCGTCGGGCACGCGCGCACCGGCGTCGCGGATCGCGCTCATCGCGCCGACGGCCATCATGTCGTTCGCGGAGAAGACGGCGTCGGGCCGGCGTGGGAGGGCCAGCAAGCGCCGCATCGCATCACGGCCGCTCTCGTACCGGAAGTTGCCTTCGACGACGAGCTCCGGATCGAACGGCAAGCCGCGCTCGCGCAGCGCCCGTCGATAGCCTTCGGTGCGCTGCGCGCGACCGTAGGTCGCGCTGCCGGCGCCGAACGACGGTCCCGTGATCATGGCGATGCGCTGGCATCCGCGGTCGGCCAGATGCATGGTGGCCGTGTGGGCCCCGCGCTCGGAGTCGACGAGCAGCGTGCTGACCTGGGGGATGCCGTAGTCGCGCTCGATGACGATGACGGGGACGCGCGGCCGCTGTGTGACGAACGCGCGGAGCGCGGATGCGGGCACGCTGTCTCCCACGACGACGAGGCCGAGCACCTGCCCTTCGACGAGCATTCGGAGGTTCGTCTCGCCGAGGTCGTGGCGGTGGTCGGAGTCACAGAGTGAGAGGGCTCGGCCGGCGGCGTGGAGGGCGTGGCTGAGGCTTCTCACGATCTGGGTGAAGAAGGGGTTGGTCAGGTCGGAGACGATGACGCCGACGGCGTGGCCCTC
Source organism: Gemmatimonadaceae bacterium (assembly GCA_035760455.1). Classification (GTDB taxonomy): domain Bacteria; phylum Gemmatimonadota; class Gemmatimonadetes; order Gemmatimonadales; family Gemmatimonadaceae; genus AG11. The sequence goes on from DASTSX010000350.1 coordinate 13,687, forward strand.
CTGCTTCTTGAGACCGCGGGCGAACTGATTGGGGTGATATCCGAGGTCGGCGACGGCGGTCTGTACGCGCGTCCGGGTCGAGTCGGCGACCCACTCGGCGCCGTTGACGACGGCCGAGACGGTGGCGACTGAAACGTTACAGTGCACGGCGATGTCACGGAGCGTCACATGCCGCTCCGCGCGCAGTCGCGCCGGGGCATTCCGGGCCATGGTTCTTCTGAAACGTTTAAGTAAGAGCGCTCGACACGCTCCGGGACGCTCACGACGGGAACCGCGCGGACCTCGTGCGCCCGCGCGAGACCCGACGGTAGATGAGACAGTTCAGACTGTCAATGACGACGATCTTTCGACGCTGAACGAATGCTCGGGTCGCTCCCGCCCGTCACTGCTCCGCGCGCCGCGGCCGGATCTTCACGTTGCGGACCCACACCTCGTCACCATGGTCCTGGAGCACGATGTGCCCCGTCCGGCGCTCAGCG
>DASTSX010000351.1:0-18278 GCA_035760455.1 Gemmatimonadaceae bacterium
AGGACCTGAAGATCTCCGTCGACGCGTCGCGCTCGGGGATGTAGCACGCCGGTCGCCCGCGCGCGGCGCGGGCGACCGGGTCATGTCGCGGATGCGCCGGGGCTCGACCTCACGTGCCGCGACGAGCGCCGCTCCGAGCGATCGCCGCCGATCGCTCGTGGAGTGGCGGGCCGCCGGTGAGTGGCGCCCCCAACACCAGATCGCGAACGACGATGCGCGTGAGCGTCGGCTCCGACGCCTCGCACAGCGCGGTGCGCAGCGCTCGCGCGCTCACGACGCCGAGCGGCCCGACGACGATCTCCGTCGAGCCGGCCTTCCGGCCAGCCACGCGCAGCTCGGCGACGATGTTGCGCTTGCCGAAGGTGAACGGGGGCACCGGGTGTCCCGCCTCGACGACCATCGTGCGCGGTGGTCCCCGATGACGGCCGTCGTCGTGCCGCAGACCCGCCGCGAGCCCATCGAGCACTCCGGCCAGGCTCGTGACGAGCGTGGAGTCGGGTTCCCAGAGCGCGATCGGCAGCGAACTCGCCTCCGGATGACGCGCGAAGTAGCGCGCAAGCACGCGATCGGCCCACTCCTCCGCGACGGCGGCGCGGATGGCGTAGGCCGAAACGCGCCCCTCGATCGGCGTCAGCTCGATGGTGCCCAGCACCTCCTCGCCGAGCTGCACGCGGAGCTGCACGGACTCGGTCGCGGCGTCCACCCGGATGTCGTCGATCGGTGCCGCCACGTTGACGATGCCGAGGTGCGTCCCGCTCACGGCGGGCGGGAGCGTCGATGCCAGGTGGGGCAGGACGAGCCGCTGCATGCGAGCCGCCACGGCGCGCGCGAGCCCGGGCCGCTCGATGCGCCGCTCGAGCCGATCGAGGAACGCGTCGAGCGACTCCCGTCGATCGTCCCACTGCGTGGCCCACCACGTGGTCGGCTGCGCGAGCGCCAGCGGTGCGCCGCGGACGATGGACGCGGCGGCCGCATCGGGATCCACGACGCGTCGGCCGGCTGGCAGCAGCGCGACGAGGTGTGACGCGTCGCCCGTCGTAGCGAGCTCGCGCGCCGCGGCGACGCACAGCGCGTTCACCTCGGCGGTATCCGGGCGGGCCAGCCGTCCAGTCGCGTACGGCGCGCTCTTCGAGATGCGCGCGACGGGATCGGCCCCGTGGCCGAGCGCGATCGCTCGGAGCGCGGCCTCGACCTCGTCGGCCGGCGACGCTCCGCGATCCGCCTGAGCTCGGCGCGACACCAGAGACTCGCGGACACGGCCGAACCGCGCGCCACGTCTGGCGATGCGCTGCCAGAGCACCCAGTCCGCCGCCGCCCCCATCGTGCCGTCGAAGCCGCCCGCCGCCTCGACGGCCGCGCGACGCACGACGCACGCGCACGAGGGGAAGGCCGGACGGCAGGCGAGCAGATCGAAGAGGTCTCCATCTGCGTCGCACTGCTCCTTCACCAGCGCGCCGCCCTCGTCGTCGACGAGCGACCAGCCACAGTGGACCGCGTCGAGCGACGGGTTGGCGGCGAGCGTGCTGCGAATGCGGGCAAGCATCGACTTGTGCAGCGTGTCGCCCGCATCCACGAACAGGATCCAGGGGTGCGAACCCTCGGTCTCCTGCGAGCCAGTCGTCTGGACGACCAGCTCCCAGCCCTTGAGGGACTGCTCGCAGAGCGAGGTGAGCGTGGTATCGGTCGCCGCGGCGTCGCCGTGGGTCGTCATCACGACCGAGACGGCGAACTGCCCTCGCTCCATCCCGACCGAGTGACCGCCATTCTGCGGCCGCGGTCCTCGTGGGGATGGCGGATTCGGCGCTGCGCGTGGCGAAGGAGCCGTGGAACGCACGGGAAATGTGACGGAAGCCGAGCCCGGGAGTCGCCTCATGTCGGATCGGCGACGGATCCGCGCGACGGGCGCTCAGTCGAGACGTCCCGGCCCTGCGTACGGTCACGAAGCGGCGGTTCCACACCGCCCGTATGCGACGTCGATCACCAACCCGAGGCGGAGCGGCTAACGGTTGTCGGTACCGGAGGTGCGGGAGGCCGATCCGAGCGAGGCGGGGAGCGCCTCGAGCGTCGTGCGAGACGAGCGTGTGCTCGTCGGGCGCCGCCGGGCGGCGTTCGTGCTGCTCACGATCTGGCTGTTCTCGTCGATCGCGCTGTTCGCCGTGTACTGGCTCAGCCTGCCGGACATCGGGGCGCACCCCGTGCTCTACCTTCTGGGGAGCCTCGGCGTGGCGTATCTCATCGGCGTGTGGATCGCGCCATGGCTCTCGCTGTTCCGCATGTCGCGCCCGATCCCGATGCCGGCGCCCCCGGGACTCCGCGTCGCCGTCGTCACTACCTTCGTCCCCGAGCACGAGTCGTTCGACCTGCTCGAGCAGTCGCTCGCCGCGCTGGTCGCGCTCGACTACCCGCACGACACCTGGGTGCTGGACGAGGGTGACGTGCCCGCGGTGCGCGCGCTGTGCGAACGGCTCGGCGCGCGGCATTTCACGCGGAGTGGCCGGCCCGAACCCGCAGACCAGACGGGTGCGCTCGCTGCGCGCACCAAGTTCGGCAACCTCAATGCGTGGCTCGCCGACCCGGTCTCCGCCGACTACGAGCTGCTCGCGTCGTTCGACCCCGATCACGTGCCCGAGCGCACGTATCTCGTGCGCACCCTCGGCTACTTCGCCGACCCGCGGGTGGGGTACGTGCAGGCGCCGCAGTTCTTCTACAACCAGGAAGCGAGCTTCATCGCGCGCGGGGCGGCCGAGGAGTCGTACGAGTTCTATTCCACGCTCCAGATGGCCAACCACGCGTTCGGCGAGCCCGCGATCACGGGGAGCCACGTGGTCTACCGGATGTCGGCGCTTCGGGCACTCGGCGGCTTCCCCGCGCACGACGCAGAGGACCTGTACCTGACGCTGCTGTACAGCGCCTCGCCGTGGCATGGCGTCTACGTCCCCGAGGTGCTCGCCATGGGCACGACACCGGTGGACTGGCGCGGCTACCTGCGACAACAGCGCCGGTGGGCGCGTGCGCTGATCGACCTCAAGCTGCGCGTGTTCCCGCGCCTCGCCGGCCGGATGAGCCTCGCGGAGCGGATCGTTGGGCTCCTGCACGGGGCGTACTATCTGCGCCCGCTCGTGCTGCTGCTGTGGTACCCGATGCTGCTGTACATGCTGCTCGCGAACGTGCAGCCGTCGTTCTATCACCGCGAGGTGCTGTTCGCCGGATTCTCGCTCGCGATGGTGTTCTGGGTGGCGGACCGATTCCGGCAGGCCTACTACCTCGACCGCCGGCGCGAGGAGGGGATCCATTGGCGATCGCTCGTACTGCAGTACGCCAAGTGGCCGACCTTCGCGCGGGCCCTGTGGGAGGCGTGCCTGCGCTGGCGCGGCGGCTTCGACGTGACGCGCAAGACGGACCAGCAGCACGGGCGGGGGAGCATCGCGGTGCCGCACCTGGCGCTCGCGGCCGTCATGCTGTTCGCGCTCGCGGGCCGCTTCGCGCTGCACGGCATGCCGAGGCCATCGCTGCTCTGGAGCGCGGTGGCGTTCGTCGCCTTCTCGCTGCTCCTCGCATGCACCGAGGCCCTCACCTTCCCGCCGCAGTTCGAGCGCGGGCTGTACCGGCGACGCCGGTCGGTGCTGAGCGACCGGCTGGGCCCTCCGTAGGGGAGCGGCTCAGCCCTGGAAGGGACGGTCGCGCGGGGGCGACGGGTGGGCCGCCTCCCACTCCGCGATGCGTGCCGCGACTTCGGCATCGTTCTCGGCCAGCGCGCGCAGTTGCCGGAGGACGTCCTGCTGCGTCGGGCCCGTCGCCTCGGCGATGAGCGGCGCCGTGGCGAACAGCTGGCGCGTCGGGTCGCGCCGCCGCTCCACCTGGAGAACGCCGCGTACCTGACCGTCGTCCGCCACGTCGAGGGAGACGAGCACGATCATGCCTCCCGGGAGCACGCGGCGGAACGCGAGAAAATGCGGACGCATGGAACAAAGGTGCGGCCGGCGCACGTCGAGCGCAAACGCCGCCTCGGGCGATTGCGTCTCCGCGAGGCAGCAGTGATTCTTCTCAACGTGAAAATTCTCGTCATCGACATCGGCGGGTCGCACGTCAAGCTCCTCGCCACGGGTCAACGCACGCCGACCAAGGTCCCGTCCGGGCCCCGGCTCACGCCGCGCCAGATGGTGAACGAGGTGCGCGAGGCCACCGCGGAATGGGAGTTCGACGCCGTCTCGATCGGTTATCCCGGACCCGTCGCGCGCAACAAGCCAACGAAGGAGCCGGTCAACCTCGGCGACGGCTGGACGCGCTTCAACTACGAGCGCGCGTTCGGCTGCCCGGTGCGGATGATCAACGATGCGGCGATGCAGGCGCTCGGGAGCTACTCGGGCCGCACGATGCTCTTCCTCGGACTCGGCACGGGCCTCGGCAACACGCTCGTGATCGACGGCGTCGTCGTCCCACTCGAGCTGGCCCACCTCCCGTACGAGGGCGGCAAGACGTACGAGGAGGTGATCGGGGAGGCAGGACTGAAACGGCTCGGGAAGCGGAAATGGCGCCGTCATGTCCACAAGATCGTCGCGCTGCTCGCCGCGGCGACGAACGCCGACTACACGGTCATCGGCGGCGGCAACGTGAGGTTCCTCGAGGAGCTTCCGCCGAACGTGCGGCGCGGCAGCAACGCCAACGCCTTCCGCGGCGGCTTCCGCCTCTGGGACGACGCGGAGCCCCAGACGGCGCGCGTGCGCTAGGAGGGCGGCAGCAGCGCGGCGAGCTTGGCCGCGCGCTCGCGGTGCCGTCCGCCGAGCAGCTCGAACTTCGCGGCCGTCGCCTGGTCCCCCGTCTCGCGATGGTGCCGCGCCATCACCTCGCAGTACTCGGTCACCTCCTCCTCGTCCTGCACGTCCTGCTGCGAGAAGCCGTAGGGCTGCTCGTAGAGCAGCAGCGCGGCGATCGCATGTGTGGAGAAGGGAAGGGTGCCGAACTGCTCGCGCAGGTGCGCCAGCCCGTCGTGCTGGGCGAGCACTCCCGCCCATTCCGCCGCCGTCAGCGCCGGCGCGATCTCGGTGGACATCGTCAGTCTCTCCTAAGCAAGGGCGTTGAAGGGGTGTGGATCACTCGACTCCGCGCTGACGCGCTACGCTCGGGATGACGGTGAGGAACTGGTGCGCCCCGTCATCCCGAGCGAGCGCAGCGAGTCGAGGGATCCGTACCTTCCATCGCAACCTACGCCGTCTGCTTCGCGCGCAGCCCCTCGAGCACGGAGGGGATGAAGCCGCCGAACGCCCCGTTGCTCATCACGAGGACCACGTCGCCCGGCAGCGAGCGCGCGATGACGCGCCGCACGAGCACGCCGACTTCCGGCGACGCATCGGCGTCGATCCCCTTCGCGCGCAGCGCGTCCACGACCTTGCCGATGTCGAGCTGCTCGTCGAGCGGGACCTTGTCGTGGGGCTCGGGCACGCGGATGGACGCGAGTGCGGCGCCGTCGAACGCGGCCGCGTACTCGCTCTGATGGATGTTGCGCCGGCTCGTGTTGGAGCGCGGCTCGAACACGGCCCACAGCCGGCGGTCGGGGTAGCGCTGCCGGATCGCGACGATGGTCTCCCGCACCGCCGTGGGATGATGCGCGAAGTCGTCGATCACCAGCACGTCGCCGACCTCGCCTCGGATCTCCTGCCGCCGCTTGACGCCCGAGAACGAGGCGAAGCCCGCGCGGATCTCGTCGGCGCGCAGCCCGAGCGCGCGGGCCGCCGCGTACACGCCGAGCGCGTTCTCGACGTTGTGATGGCCGGACATCGGCAGCAGGTAGTGCCCCGTGCGCCCGCGCGGCTCACGGACGACGAACCGCGCCCCCTCGGGGCCGAACCGGAGCTCCTCGGCGACGTAGTCGGCGTCCCCCTGCACGGCGTACGTGGCGACGAAGGCGCGCGAGGCGCGCTGCGCGATCCGCACGGCGTTCGGGTACGACGCCGCCACCGCGAGGAAGCCGTCCTCGGGAAGCGTGGCGGCGAACTTCTCGTACGCCGACTCGTAGTGCGCCATGTCGCGGTAGATGTCGGCGTGATCGAACTCGACGCTGGTGAGGATCGCCGTCCGCGCGCGGTAGTGCAGGAACTTGGGTCCCTTGTCGAAGTACGCGGTGTCGTACTCGTCACCCTCCACCACGACGAAGGGGCCGGCGCCGTTGCGGAAGTTGGAGTTGGCGTTGAGCGTCACGCCGCCGACGAGGAACGTCGGGTCCGTGCCCGCCGAGACGAGCACGTGCGCCATCAGCGCAGAGGTGGTGGTCTTGCCGTGCGTGCCGACGACGACGACGCTGTGCTTCCCCGCGAGCACCAGCGAGCCGAACGCGGCGGGGAAGCTCATCTGCGGGATGCCGCGCTCGCGCACCGCCGTCGCCTCGGGGTTCACGCGGCGGATGACGTTGCCGATGATCACGAGGTCCGGCCGCGCCTCGTCGAGGTTGGCCGGCGCGTACGGCGTCATCACCTTCACCCCCCACGCCTCGAGCATGTCGCTCATCGGGGGATAGACGTTCTCGTCGCTCCCGGTGACCTCGTACCCCGCGGCCTTGAGCATGCCGGCGAACGAGCCCATCCCCGTGCCCGCCACGCCGACGAGATGGATGCGGCGCACGGCGCCAGGGGCGATGTCGGTGATGACGTTGCCGTTGTCGTCGGACATGTGGGTGTGCGGGAGGCGGTCGTGAGCGGAACCAACAACTCTCGCGGGTGCCTCGGGGCGACGCAAGCGCGGTGAGTCGGTCTCGCCGCTGGCTGTTCCCTCGATTCGCCGATAGTGTTCCTACGCTGTTCACCTCCACCCTGGGCCGAGCGGACGGCATGGATCTGCGCGACGAGCTGGAAGCGGCGCTTGGCGAGCTCTACGCGATCGAGCAGGAGCTCGGTGGGGGCGGAATGAGCCGCGTCTTCCTCGCCAGGGAGACCTCGCTCGGGCGGCGCGTCGTCGTGAAGGTGCTGCCGAAGGAGCTGACGGGCGGCGTCAATGTCGACCGCTTCCGTCGCGAGATCGTGCTCGCGGCGCAGCTCCAGCATCCGCACATCGTCACGCTGCTCTCCACCGGCCAGGTGGCGGGGGTGCCCTACTATTCGATGCCATACGAGGAGGGCCGCTCGCTGCGCGCGCACCTGCGCGATCACGGCGCGCTGCCCATCGGCGAGGTGGTCGGCCTCCTCGGCGACGTCGCGAAGGCACTCACCTTCGCGCACGAGCGCGGCGTGATCCACCGCGACATCAAGCCGGACAACATCCTCGTCTGCGGCGGGGCGGCCGTCGTCTCCGATTTCGGGATCGCGAAGGCGGTCTCCGACGCGAAGGACCAGCCGCCGCCCCAGGTGACGGGGGAGTCGTTGACGCAGATCGGCATGTCGGTGGGCACGCCGACGTACATGGCACCCGAGCAGGCCGCTGCCGATCCGGACGTCGATCACCGCGCCGACATCTACGCCTTCGGCATCACGGCGTACGAGATGCTGACCGGCCGTCCGCCGTTCTGCGACAGCTCCCCGCGCAAGCTGCTCGCGGCGCACCTCACGCAGGTGCCCGAGCCAGTGCTCACGCGGCGCCCGGACACGCCCCCCGTGCTCGCGGCCCTCGTGATGGCGTGCCTCGCCAAGGAGCCCGCCGAGCGGCCGCAGACGGCCAAGGAGCTGGCGCGCACGCTGGAGATCGTGCACGCCGGCGAGCAGCGCGCGGCGCGCGCGCAGGGTGCGCCCGGCAGCCTCGCGCGGCAGCTCGCGTTCGGGCTCGTGGCGCTCGTGGCCGTGGCGATCGTCGCGCGCGCGGCGATCATCGCGATGGCGCTGCCGGAGTGGGTGCTCCCGGCGATGCTCGTCGTCGCGGTGCTGATCATCGTCGTCGTCGTCGGCCGCGCCCAGGGACTCACCCGGGTCGTCACGCCACTCACGCCGGCCCGCCGGCGAGACTAGGGGACGATGCACGAGCTCGATCGCATCCGTCTCGCCCTCCAGCAGGCGGCCGAGCGCAACGAGGGCGTCGTGCTGGCGACCGTCGTGGGCGTGGATGGCTCGACGTACCGTGGAGCCGGCGCGCGGATGGTCGTGCGCGCCGACGGCTCGACGGTCGGCGCCGTGAGCGGCGGCTGTCTCGAAGCGGACATCGTGCTGCGTGCCGCCGACGTGCTCGCGGCCGGCAGTGCGGAGCTCGCGCATTACGACACGCGCGCCGCTGCCGATGCCGTCCTCGGCCTCGGCATGGGATGTCAGGGAGTGATCGACGTGCGCCTCGAGCCGCTCGTCGGCGACACGCTCGCGCGCGCAATCGAGGAGCTCGCCGAGCTCCGCGCGCGGAGCGCGGTGCGGCTGCTCGTATGCGGCGGGGGAACGGACGCAATCCCGGTGGTGCGCCTCGCATCGGCCGTGGGGTGGCTCGTCACGGTCGTCGATCACCGGCCGAGCTTCGCGACGGCGGAACGGTTCCCCGAGGCGGAACGGGTGATCCGGCTCGACACGTCGGGAACGGAGCGCGCGCTCGCGGCGGTGCTGCCGCTCGAGGAGTTCGTCGCTGCCGTGGTGATGGCGCACGCCGCCGCCCATGATCGCGCACGGCTGCACGAGCTGCTCGACGTCGACGGGCTGCGCTACCTGGGTGTGCTCGGTCCGCGCCGGCGCACGCTCGAGCTGCTCGAGGGGACGCCGGCCGCCGATGCGGGCGAGCTGCCGCCGCAGGTGTACGCCCCGGTCGGCCTCGATCTCGGCGCGGAGACGCCGGAGGAGATCGCGCTGTCGATCGTGAGCGAGTGCGCGGCCGTGCTGGCGGGCCGCACGCCGAGATCACTGCGCGAGCGCGGCGGCCCGATCCACGAGGAGCGCGCGCTCGCACAGCGGACTGGCGAGCTCGCGCACTGAACCCCGGATTCGCCCGGGGCCAGCCGCCGCGCGCGACCAACAGTCGGCGCCCGCGCGTCGTACGTAGGAGTGACCGCTGGATCGGATGTGCACGAATGGACATCCGTCACCGGCCGCGCGTCTCTCCTACCATAGATCGCTCGTGCCACTCCGTCGTCTCGCCCTCCTCCTCGCCGTGTTCGTCGGCCTCGCCGCCGTGGCACCGCGATCGCTCGCCGCACAGCAGCTCGACGTCATCCGCGGTCAGGTGACCGGCGACGACGACGATCCGATCGAGAACGCCAACGTCACGGCGACGTCGGTCGGCGGAGGAGTGAACCGCACGGCGCGCACCGACCGCAACGGCCGCTTCACCATCACCTTCCCCGGTGGCGACGGCGACTACTTCATTACAGTGACGTCGCTCGGCTACACGCCGCGGCGCTTCGAGGTGCGGCGCACCGCCGACCAGGAGATCCTCGTCGCCGACGTGGAGCTCACGCGCATGGTCATCCTCGACACCGTGCGCGCCGTGGCCGAGCGCGAGCGGGTGAACCGCAACGAGCGAACGCCGGACGTGAGCGGCACCGAGCAGGCCGCGGCGAGCAGCGCCGCCGTGCCGGCCGACCAGCAGGGCGATCTCAACGCGATCGCGTCGACGATCCCGGGTGTGACGCCGATCCTCTCCGCCGAAGGTGACCCCGCTGGGTTCTCGGTGCTCGGGCTCTCGGCCGACCAGAACAGCATGACACTCAACGGCGCGAACCTCGGGTCGTCGACGCTCCCGCGCGACGCCCAGGTGTCCACGTCGCTCGTGACCGCGCCCTACGACGTGAGCCGCGGCGGCTTCAGCGGCGGCCAGCTCAACGTGCGCAGCGGCAGCGGCTCCAACTTCATCCGCCGCAGCAACAGCCTGAACTTCGACGCGCCGTCGCTGCAGTGGACCGACCCGGCGGCGCGCGCCCTCGGGCAGCAATACACCAACCTGTCGCTCGGCGGCTCCCTGTCCGGGCCGATCGTGTTCGACAAGGCGTTCTACAACGTGGCGTATCAGCTCGGCCGCCGGGCGAACGACCTGCGCACGCTGCTCAACACCGATCCCGCGGGGATGGAGGCGACCGGTGTGTCGGCCGACTCCGTGGCGCGGCTGCTCGCGATCGCCCAGGCGCAGAGCATCCCGCTCGGCAGCAACCTGGCGCCGTCCAACCGCCTGCGCGATCAGGGCTCGCTCTTCGGCACCTTCGACTACACGCCTCCGTCGTCGAGCACCGGCACCACGTACAAGCTCGTGCTGAACGGCAACTGGGCGCGCCAGACGCCGGCGTCCAACCTGACGACGGAGCTTCCGGCGCACAGCGGCGACCGCACCAACTGGGGGGCGGGGGCGCAGCTGCAGCACACGTCGTACTTGAAGCAGATCCTGCTCAGTGAGACCACCCTGAGCGTGGGCGGGAATCGCACGTATGGCTCGCCGTACGCCCTGCTGCCCAACGGCACCGTGCTCGTGAAGTCGACGTTCGACGACGGCTCGAGCGGCGTGCGCACCCTGGCGTTCGGCGGCAGCTCGAACCTCAACACGAGCAACAGCGGTCTCACCTCGGAGCTGCAGAACCAGCTCTCGTGGTTCAGCCGGAACAACAAGCACCGGATCAAGCTGAGCAGCGAGCTGCAGTACGACGGCTACGATCAGGACCAGACGACCAACCTGCTCGGCACCTTCGGCTACAACTCGCTGGCCGACCTCGCGGCGAATCGCCCCGCGTTCTACACGCGGTCGCTCTACAACCGGATCCAGAGCGCCAGCGCCGTGACCGCGGCGGTCGCGCTCGGCGATTCGTACCGCCGCACGAGCAATCTGCAGATCCAGTACGGGCTGCGGCTCGACGGCACGCGCTTCAACTCGACGCCGGCGTACAACTCGAACGTCGAGCAGCTGTTCAAGGCGCGGAACGACGTCACGCCCAACAAGCTCTACGTGAGCCCGCGCATCGGCTTCTCGTGGACGTACGGCACCGCCCAGCAGATCGCCGCCTTCGAGGGCGCCGTGCGGAGCCCGCGCGCGGTGGTGCGCGGCGGCATCGGCGTCTTCCAGAGCACGCCGAACGCGAACCTGATCGGCAACGCGATCGACAACACCGGCCTCGCCTCGGCGGTGCAGCAGCTGAGCTGCGTCGGCAGCGCGGTGCCCGTTCCCGACTGGGGCGCCTACGCCAGCAACCCGGGCGCCGTGCCGATCCAGTGCGCCGACGGCTCGATCGGCTCGGTGTTCGCCAGCAACGTCCCGAACGTCAGCCTGTTCGCCAAGGACTATCAGTCGCCGCGCAGCGTACGCTCCAACCTCAACTGGAGCGGCCCGATCCTCGGCAACCGCTTCGCTGCGAACTGGGACCTCACCTACTCGGTGAACCTGAACCAGGCGAGCAACTACGATCTGAACTTTCAGCCGACGCAGCGGTTCGCGCTCGCCGACGAAGCCGGCCGCCCCGTGTACGTGCAGGCCGGCAGCATCGTGGGGGCCACCGGCGCGATCGCGTCGCGCGACGCGCGCGTGACCCAGCAGTTCAACCGCGTGAGCGAGCTGCGGAGCGACCTCCGGAGCGAGAGCAAGCAGCTGCGCGTCGGGATCTCGCCGCAGACGTTCAGCCAGCGCTACAACTGGTCGCTCAACTACACGATCGCCGACGTGCGCGAGCAGTACCGGGGCTTCCAGAGCACGATCGGCAACCCGCGCGACGTCGCGTGGTCGCGCTCGGGGGGTGAGTCGCGCCACCAGTTCACGTACAACCTGTTCTACAACTTCTTCGACGCCGTGCGCGTGAACTGGTTCGGCCAGATCCGCAGCGGGTCGCCCTACACGCCCGGCATCGCCGGCGACGTCAACGGCGACGGATACTCGAACGACCGCGCGTTCGTCTTCGACCCCGCGAGCACCGCCGATCCGGCGCTCGCGACCGCGATGCGCTCGCTGATCGACAACAGCACCGGCGCGGCGCGCGAGTGTCTCACGAAGCAGCTCGGCTCGCTCGCGCAGCGGAACTCGTGCACCGGACCGTGGACCACGAACGCGAACCTGAACATCTCGTTCAATCCGCTGAAGGTGCGGCTCCCGCAGCGCGCGACGTTGAGCTTCTCCGTCTCCAACCCGTTGGGCGCGGCCGACCTGCTGCTGCACGGGCAGAGCAAGCTGAAGGGCTGGGGGCAGCAGACCTTCGTCGATCCGACGCTGATGTACGTGCGCGGATTCGACAGCACCGCGCAGCGGTTCCGCTACGAGGTCAATCCGCGCTTCGGCAGCGCGAACCCGCAGTTCAACGCCTTCCGCGCGCCGGTCACGCTCACGATGCAGGTGCGCGTCGACATCGGCCCGTCGCGCGAGCGGCAGCAGCTCACGCAGATGCTCGACCGCGGGCGGAAGACGCAGGGGCAGAAGGTCGCCGAGCAGCAGCTCCGTGCGCAGTACGGCACGGGCGGGCTGCTCAACCCGATGGCGCAGCTTCTCCGCTCGATGGACACGCTCGGTCTGAGCGGCGTCCAGGCGGACAGCATCGCCAGCATGAACCGCCGCTACACGATCCGTCTCGACAGCATCTGGAGCCCGGTCGCGAAGTACCTCGCCACGCTCCCAGAGCGCTACGACCAGGGCGAGGCGTACGAGCGCTACACGCGCGCACGCAAGGCGACGGTGGACATGCTGATCGCCAACGCGCCGACGATCAATCGCCTCCTCACGAGTGAGCAGAAGCGCAAGCTGCCGTCGCTCGTCGCCAGCTATCTCGACACCCGGTACCTCGCCGGCATCCGCAGCGGCACGGCGGGCGGCGGCGCGGGCGGCGCGTTCGGTGGCTTCGGCGGTGGCGGCGGAGGTGGTGGCGGCGGCGGAGGATTCGGCGGACGCGGCCGAGGAGGATGATGTCCATGCGACCGACAGCGGTACTCTCACCCGAGACATTCATGCGTAGATCCACCTTCGCGCTGCACGCCGCCACTCTGCTCTCGCTCTCGACGCTGCTCGCGCCATCGGCGGATGCGCAGCAAGCGTCGGAGCGGCCGGCGCCCCGTCCTCTGGGCGCGGCGATCGCCACGAGCGACGCGATGCGCGCCATCAGCGCCGTGCGTCAGCTGCCCGGCGGCCGGCTGCTCGTGAACGATCCGGCGAGTCGGCGCGTCGTGATGCTCGACTCGATGATGAAGACCATCGCCGTCGTCGCGGATACGACGCCCGCGACGCAGAACGCCTACGGCGTGCGCGGCGGCGGCATCCTGCCGTGGCGCGGCGACTCGACGCTGTTCCTCGATCCCGCGTCGCTCTCGATGCTCGTGCTCGACCCGAACGGCATGATCACGCGCGTGATGGCCGCGCCGCGCCCGGACGACGTCTTCTCGCTCGTCGGCGGCGCGCTCGGCTACCCGGGCTTCGATTCGAAGGGCCGGCTCGTGTATCGCGCGACGGGGCTGAACTTCCCGCGCCGAGCCCCTGGGGGCGCCGGCGTGCAGGCACCGAGCTTCCCCGACACGACGCCGCTCGTGCGGTTCGATCTCGCGACGCGCAAGCTCGACACCGTCGCCTACATCAAGGTGGCGGCGCCACGCATCGCATTCCTCGAGAGCGAGGGGCGCCGCCAGCTCTCGCTCACCGTCAACCCGCTGCCCGAGGTCGACGACTGGGCGATCCTGCCCGACGGCGCGATCGCGATCCTGCGCAAGGACTATCACGTCGACTACATCGACGCGGACGGCAAGCGCACCGCGTCGCCGAAGATCCCATTCGACTGGCAGCGGCTGACCGACTCGGCGAAGAGCGCGGTCGTCGACTCGGTGAGGACGCTGATCGAGCGCGGCGGGCCGGGCGCCGGCCTGCAGGGAATCCTCGGCGGGGGCGACGGCGGCGGCATGGGCGCCGGTGCCTTCGGTGGTGGGTTTGGCGGGTTCGGGGGCGGGGGCGGCGGCGGCGGCGGGTTCGGTGGCGGTCGCGCCAACCGGGCTGGCGGCGGTGGCGGTGGCGGCGACGGTCCACCTCCACCCCGTCGTGACGCGGCGACCGGCGGCTCGGCCGCACCGGCCGGCGCGGGCGCGGGCGCGGGCGCGGGTGCGGGTGCGGGTGCGGGTGCGGGTGCGGCCGCAGGAGCGGCGGCTGGCGGTGCGGGCGCGGGCGCCGCGCGGCAGGGTGCGGGTGGCCGCGGCTTCGGCCCGCAGATCAACCTGGTGTCGCCGAACGAGCTGCCCGACTATCGGCCGGCGTTCGCCAACGGCTCCGTCCGCGCCGACGCGGATGGAAAGCTCTGGGTGCGCGTCATCCCGACGAAGGCGTCGGCGGCAGGCCCCGAGTACGACGTCATCGATCGCAGCGGCAAGCTCGTCGATCGCGTGGTGCTCCCGCGCGGCACGACGATCGCCGGCTTCGGGCCGGGTGGTACGGTCTATCTCGGCGTGCGCGATGCGGCGGGGGTGCACGTCGTGCGTGCGCGGGAGCGCTGATCGGCTGATCGGCTGATCGGCCCGCACGACTGATGCAGTGACGACGGCGGCTACCATATGGTAGCCGCCGTCCTGTCGTTGGCGCGTTCGGTGGACACCTTTTTCCGCCGTCGTGTGTCGAACCATGCACGTCCAGGTCAGACTGCTCGACCCTCACCTCGCCCGCCGTGCCGCACCGACATCCCGCGCCGCTGCTCGCGCTGCTCGTTCTCCTGCTCATGCTCCTGCCGGCCGCGCTCGCCGCGCAGGGGCTCGACGTCATTCGTGGCCAGGTCACCAACCCCGAACAGCAGCCGATCGAGAACGCGAACGTCACGGCGACGTCCGTGTCGGGCGGCGTCAATCGCACCGCGCGCACGGATCGCAGCGGTCGGTTCACGATCACGTTTCCCGGCGGCGAGGGCGACTACTTCGTGTCGTTCACCGCGATCGGGTACGCGCCGCGCCGCTTCGAGGTGCGCCGCACGGCGGATCAGGAGATCCTCGTGGCCGACGCGCAGCTGCAGCGCATGACGCTGCTCGACACCGCGCGTGCCGTCGCCGCCCGCGCGCGCGTCAACCGCAACGACACCGCGCCCGACCTGAGCGGCACCGAGCAGTCCATCCAGAACGGCGCCGTCGCCTCCGGCCAGCAGGGGGACCTCAACGCGATGGCGGCGACGATCCCCGGTGTCACGCCGATCACCGACGCGAACGGCGACCCGGCCGGCTTTTCGGTGCTCGGGCTGTCGGCCGACCAGAACAACACGACGCTCAACGGCGCCAACTTCGGCGCGTCGAACATCCCGCGCGACGCGCAGGTCTCGTCGTCACTCGTCACCACCCCATACGACGTCAGCCGCGGCGGCTTCAGTGGCGCGCAGTTCATGCTGCGCAGCGGCTCGGGCTCCAACTTCATCCGCCGCACCAATAGCCTGAACTTCGACGCGCCGCCGCTCCAGTGGAGCGATCGCGCCGCGCGCGCCCTCGGCCAGCAGTACACGAACGTCTCGCTCGGCGGGCTCCTCGCCGGCCCGATCGTGTTCGACAAGGCGTTCTTCAACGTCTCGTATCAGCTCGGGCGCCGCGCGAACGACCTGCGCACGCTGCTCAACACCGACGCGGGCGGCCTGCAGGCCGCGGGGGTGTCCGTGGACTCCGTCTCGCGCCTCCTCGCCATCGCGGCGGCGCAGAAGATCCCGACCGCCGCCGGCAACGGGCTCGCGCGCAATCGATTGAGCGACCAGGGCTCGTTTTTCGGCAGCTTCGACTACCTGCCGCCGGGCTCGACCAGCGGCACCACCTTCAACCTCACGCTCAACGGGAACTGGAACCGGCAGACGCCGGCGGGCAACCTGAGCACGGAGCTGCCGGCGCACGGCGCGGACCGGCAGGGGTGGAACCTCGGTGCGCAGGGACGGCACACGTCGTACGTGAAGAACGTGCTCCTCAGCGAGACGACGGTCAGCCTCAACGGCAGCCGGTCCTCCGGCACGCCGTACCTGCAGCTGCCGAACGGCAGCGTGCTGGTGAACTCGACGTTCGACGACGGCACGCGCGGGGTGCGCACGCTCGGCTTCGGCGGCAACGCCTTCATGGGCACGAGCAGCAGCACGCTCAACGCGGAAGCGATCAACCAGCTCTCGTGGTTCAGCCGGAACAACAAGCATCGGCTCAAGCTCACCGGCGAGCTCCGGCGCGAGAGCTACGACCAGGACCAGACCACCAACGCGCTCGGCACGTTCAGCTACAACTCCCTGGCGGACCTCGCCGCGAACCGGCCGGCCACGTACACGCGCGCGCTGCAGCCGCGCGTGCAGAGCGCCAGCCAGCTCGTGGGCGCCGTGTCGCTCGGCGACTCGTATCGCCGCAGCAACGACCTGCAGATCCAGTACGGCGTGCGCCTCGACGGGAACCGCTTCTCGGCGACACCGCTCTACAACGCGGACCTCGAACGGACCTTCGGGGCGCGCAACGACCGCACGCCCAACCACGTGTACGTCAGCCCGCGCATCGGCTTCTCGTGGAACTACGGCACCGCGCCGCAGATCGCCGGGTTCGACGGCGCGGTCCGCGGACCGCGCGCCGTGGTGCGCGGCGGCATCGGCATCTTCCAGAGCACGCCGAACGCGAACTCGATCGGCACGGCGATCGACAACACCGGCCTCGCCAGCGCCGTGCAGCAGGTGACCTGCGTCGGCGCGGCCGTCCCGATTCCCGATTGGTCGGCCTACGCGCAGAACCCCGCGTCGATCCCCACCCAATGCGCCGACGGCACGACCGGCAGCGTGTTCTCGAGCACCGCCCCCAACGCGACGCTCTTCGCCGGCGACTTCAGGGCGCCGCGCAGCGTGCGGTCCAACCTGAACTGGAACGGGCCCGTGCTCGGCAACCGCTTCAACGCGAGCGTCGATCTCACCTACTCGAGGAACCTGAACCAGGCGAGCACGCTCGACCTGAACTTCCAGCCGACGCAGCGCTTCGCGCTCGCCGACGAAGCGGGCCGGCCCGTCTACGCCCAGGCGAGCAGCATCGTTCCCGCCACCGGTGCCATCGCGTCGCGCGACGCGCGCGTCTCGCCGCGGTTCAATCGCGTGAGCGAGCTGCGGAGCGATCTGCGCAGCGAGAGCCGGCAGCTGCGCGTCGGCCTCTTCCCCTCGTCGTTCACGCAGCGCTTCAGCTGGTCGCTCAACTACACGCTCGCCGACGTGCGCGAGCAGTATCGCGGCTTCCAGAGCACGGCCGACAACCCGTTGGCGGTGGACTGGTCGCGCTCGAGCGGCGAGTCGCGGCATCAGTTCACGTACACCCTCGGCTACAACTTCTTCAACACGGTGCGCGTGAACTGGTTCGGCCAGTTCCGCAGCGGCGCGCCCTTCACGCCGGTGATCTCGGGCGACGTGAACGGCGACGGCTGGACCAACGACCGGGCCTTCGTCTTCGATCCAGCCAGGGCCAGCGACCCGACGGTCGCCAGCGCGATGCGCTCGCTCCTCGAGACCGGCTCGGGCCCCGCCAAGGACTGCCTCTCGCGGCAGCTCGGTTCCGTCGCCGCGCGCAACTCCTGCCGCGGCCCGTGGACCTCGAACGCGAACCTGAGCATCTCGCTCAACCCGATGAAGGTGCGCATGCCGCAGCGCGCCACGCTGAGCTTCTCCGTCTCCAACCCGCTGGGCGCGGCCGACCTGCTGCTGCACGGCGAGAACAACCTGAAGGGCTGGGGGCAGTTCACCTTCGTCGATCCCACGCTGCTCTACGTGCGCGGCTTCGACTCGACGAACAAGCGCTACAAGTACGAGGTCAATCCGCGCTTCGGCAGCACCAACCCGCAGTTCAACTCGTTCCGCGCGCCGGTCACCCTCACCATGCAGCTGCGCGTCGACGTGGGACCGACGCGCGAGCGGCAGCAGCTCACCCAGCAGCTCGATCGCGGCCGGAAGACCCAGGGGCAGAAGACGCCGGAGTTCCTGCTCAAGGCGATGTACGGGAGCGGCGGGATCGTGAATCCGCTCGCCCAGCTGCTCCGCCAGGCGGATACCCTTCACCTCACGGGGCCACAGGCCGACAGCCTCGCGAGCATGAACCGCGCATACACGGTCGCCCTCGACAGCATCTGGAACCCGGTCGCGAAGTACCTCGCCGAGCTGCCGCAGCGGTACGATCAGGGCGAGGCGTACGCGCGCTATACCGAGGCGCGCAAGGCATCGGTCGATCAGCTCATCCGGCTCGCTCCTGCCATCCGGTCGCTGCTCACCGACGAGCAGCGGCGCCAGCTCCCGACGATCATCGCCAGCTACCTGGACACGCGCTATCTCGCGGGTATCCGCAGCGGCACGGCCGGCAGCACGGCGGCCGGCGCCTTCGGCGGCGGCTTCATGGGCGGCGGCGGCGGTCCGCAGATCTTCATCGGTGGCGGCGGCGGTGGGGGCGACCGCGTCATCATCCGCAACTAGCGCCGCATCGCACTCACGCACTCAC
>DASTSX010000352.1:0-5607 GCA_035760455.1 Gemmatimonadaceae bacterium
GCAGCTTGAGCGACTTCTCGTCCTTGGCGCCGAAGCGGTCGCGCATGATGTGCGCCCACATCCGCCGGGCGGCGCGGAACTTCGCCACTTCCTGGAAGACGTTGTTGTGGCCGTTGAAGAAGAACGCCAGGCGCGGCGCGAACTCGTCGACGTCCATGCCGCGATCGACCGCCGCCTGCACGTAGGCGATGCCCGAGCAGAGCGTGAACGCGACCTCCTGGACCGCGCTGCAGCCCTTCTCGCGGAAGTGGTAGCCCGAGATCGAGACGGTGTTCCACTTCGGGACGTTCTTCGCGCAGTACTCGAAGATGTCGGTCGTGAGCCGCATGGTGGGCTCCGGCGGGTAGATGTAGTTCCCGCGGGCGATGTACTCCTTGAGCACGTCGTTCTGCGTGGTGCCGCGCAGCTTCTCCGACGGCACGCCCTGCTCCTCGCCGACGAGCTGGTAGAGCAGCAGCAGCACCGCGGCGGGCGCGTTGATCGTCATCGAGGTCGAGACCTGGTCGAGCGGGATCCCGTCGAACGCCGTGCGCATGTCGTCGATCGTGTCGATCGCGACGCCGGTGCGGCCGACCTCGCCGAGGCAGCGCGGGTCGTCGGAGTCGAGGCCGAGCTGGGTCGGCAGGTCGAACGCCATCGAGAGGCCGGTGGAGCCGTGCGCGAGCAGGTACTTGTAGCGCTCGTTGGACTCCTTCGCCGAGGCGTAGCCGGCGTACTGCCGCATCGTCCACAGCTGCTTGCGGTACATGTCCGGGTGGACGCCGCGCGTGTACGGGTAAGCGCCGGGCTCGCCGAGTTCGAGCGGCTCGGGAACGTCCTCCGCCGTGTAGAGGGGCTTGATCTCGATCCCGGAGTCGGTGAAGTGCCGCGGATCGTCCGGGCCGACGATCGGGGCGACGAAGCGGTGTTCCTCGGTGGCGCTCATAGTCGCTGGAGGTTACGACACGAGGACGGTCACGTATCTGCCGGGTCGGGCCGGTTTGGGTTGCGTACCCTTGGGCCGATGGTCGTCCGCATCCGCCTGTTCGCCCAGCTGCGCGAGCGCGCCGGAACGAGCGAGCTGGAGCTGGAGCTGCCCGAGGGCGCCTGCGTGCGGGACGCGCTCGCGACGCCCGCGGTCTCCTCGCTCGCCGCCGGCCTGCCGCTCGTGCTGGCTGTGAACCGCGAGTACGCCTCCGAGGACGTGTCGTTGTCGCCGGACGACGAGCTCGCGCTGATCCCGCCCGTCTCCGGGGGGGCGACGACGGGGACGCCGCACGTGGCGATCGTCGACGGGCCGCTGTCGCTCGACGGGCTGCTCGCACGCGTGCGCGACGCGCGCGCCGGCGCAGTCGTGACGTTCTCGGGCGTCACGCGCGAGGTGCCGTCGCTCGAGTACGAGGCCTACGCCGAAATGGCGCTGGAGCAGATGCGCGCGGTGGTGGAGGAGGCGATCGCGCGCCACGGCCTCTGCGCCGCCGCGGCTGAGCACCGCGTCGGGACGGTGCCGCTGTCGGAGGCGTCGGTGCTCGTCGCCGTCTCGGCGCCGCATCGCGCTGAGGCGTTCGCGGGCGGCCGCGAGATCATCGACCGGCTGAAGGCGCTCGCGCCAATCTGGAAGCGCGAGGTCGAGGCGGACGGCGCCGCGACCTGGGTCGAGGGAGCGCCGCCGCCGGCCGGCGGCGCTCAGGCGTAACGAAGCGTCTCGTGCAGCAGCGGCTCGACGAGCTCGCGCGGCCAGCGCACCTCGAGCCCGTGGCTCGGCAACGTGACGTTGAGCGTTCCGTCGCGCTCCAGCATGAAGCGCGGACCGATCATCGTGACCCCGCTGATGCTTCCGTCGGCGTCGAAGAAGATGGTGTCGCCCTCGAGCGACTCGTCGTCGTCGGCTGCGGGATGCGGCGGACCAACCATCAGGTAGAGCACATCCCCATGTTCGTAGTAGCTGTAGCGGTCGATCGCCGCATCGCCCAACATCAGCGGCGGATCAAGGTCTCGAATCGTGCTGCTCATCTCAGCTGGAACCTCCGCTTCGCGTACGCGGTGACGACGCATGGTGTGGAGTCGCTCCAGTCGACGACGACGAAGATCCAGCGACTCGGGCCGGCCGGCGAGCACCAGTAGCGCCAGCGGCCTCTGATCGGGTCTGGAGCGATCGCGTCCGGGAGGCGCACCGCATCGAGAGCCGCTTCCAAGAACGGCGCCATCTCGGGATGTCTGTCGAGGACATGAGTCCAGCCTGACGAGGTCAGGACGACCCGTCTACCCCAAGGATCTTGTGTCTCGCACGGTCGCACCGCGGGCGACCGTATGGCTCAAATCCGCCTGCGAAGGCGAGTGCGCGACGGTTGGTGCGGAGCCTGCGCGGCGGCGCCGCAGGGCTGCGGCGCCGCGCTGAGGAACGCCCGACCTCAGACGGCGCCGCCGGCGGCGGCCGGCGCGGTCGGGTCGGCGCCGCCGTCGCCGGGCTGCTCGCGCGCGAGCCAGTCCTCGATGTCCATCGGCCGCTCCGCGAGCCGCTCGGCGATCGTCAGCAGGTCGTTCATCGAGGAGACCTCCTCGACCTGCTCCTTGAGGAACCACTGCATGAACTGCTCGCTCTGGAAGTCGCCCTCCTCGCGCGCGATGCCCACGAGCGCGGCGATCTGGTCGCTCACGCGCTTCTCCTGGTCGAGCGCGAGCGCGACCGGTGCGACGACGTCGGCGAAGCTCGTCTCGGGCGCGGCGACGCCCGGGATCGTCACGTCCGCGTCGGCGTCGAGCAGGTACTGCACCATCATCATCGCGTGGTTGCGCTCCTCGAGCGCCTGCGCGTAGAAGAAGGCCGCCAGCCGCGGCAGCGTCTCGCCGTCGTAGTACGCCGCGTTCGCGATGTACTGCTGGGAGGCGGCGAACTCGTAAGCGATCTGCTCGTTGAGTCGCTCGACGAAGCGGGTGGCTGCCATGGGGCTCCTTCGGTTGCGTGGGCGAGCTCGATCGTAGTGCAGGTCGCGTGCACCGGTATTCTGCGCAGCCATGCCTACTTGCCTCGTGACCGGGGGCGCAGGATTCCTCGGGTCGCATCTGTGCGACGAGCTCCTGCGTCGCGGCCATCGCGTCATCTGCGTCGACAACCTCGAGACCGGCTCGCTCGCGAACATCGAGCACATCCGCCAGCCGGAGTTCGTCCATCTCAACGTCGACATCATCGACCCGTACGAGGTCGACGAGCCGGTCGACTTCGTCTACCACCTCGCCTCGCCGGCATCGCCGATCGACTACCTGCGTCTGCCGCTGCACACGCTGAAGGTCGGCTCCTACGGCACGCACCACACGCTGGGGCTGGCGAAGAAGCACCGCGCGCGCTTCCTGCTCGCCTCCACGAGCGAGGTGTACGGCGATCCGCAGGTCCATCCGCAGCCTGAGTCCTACTGGGGCCACGTCAACCCGATCGGGCCGCGCGGCGTCTACGACGAGGCCAAGCGCTACGCCGAGGCGCTCACGATGGCCTACCACCGCCAGCAGGGCGTCGACACGTCGATCATCCGCATCTTCAACACCTACGGTCCGCGCATGCGCCCGCACGACGGCCGCGCGATCCCGACGTTCCTGCGCCAGGCGCTGCAGGACCGCCCGATCACGGTCTTCGGCGACGGTTCGCAGACGCGCTCGTTCTGCTTCGTCTCCGACCTGATCCGCGGCATGATCGCGCTGGCCGAGTCCGGGTATCACCATCCGGTGAACGTCGGGAACCCGAACGAGTTCACGCTGCTCGAACTGGCCGAGGCCGTCATCGCGGTGACCGGGTCCCGCTCCGAGATCATCTTCGAGGCGCTTCCGACCGACGATCCGCAGGTGCGCCAGCCGGACATCACGCTTGCGCGCGAGGTGCTCGGCTGGCAGCCGGAGGTCGAGTTGCGCGACGGACTGCGCCGCACGATCGACGAAGCCGGCGTGGAAGCGCTCGTCGGCATGCCGAAGTAGTCGGCGCGAACCCCCGCAACAACGGCAGGGCGCTTCCGTTGGAAGCGCTGGAGGCAATCGACTCAGTGGCGAACGGCGCACTCGATCTCGACGGACGGCACGAGGCCGCACCCGCGGTGCTGCCGGACCGCGACGTGCGCCGCAAGCGCCCGCCGGCGCTTTCGTTCCTGCTGCGCCTCGCGACGCTGCGCAAGGTGCTGCGCGTCCTGTCGCTGCTGGCGCTCGACTTCGCCGGCGTGTGGGCCGCGCTGTTCACGGCGCTGTTGTTGAAGGCGCTCGTGAAGGGCGGCTTCGGGCTTGAGCAGGCGGCCGACTTCGCCGCCGGCCAGACGCGTGACTTCCTCGCGTTCGCGTACCTGCTCACCGTGCTGCTGTTCGCGCGCTCCGACCTCTACGCCGAGCGCTCGCGCCGGCCCGGCCTGACGCGCATCGTGGCCTGCCTCTTCCAGGTGACGATCGTGGCGCTCGTGTTCTCGATCGCCAGCGGCCACACGTTCTCCAGCTACTACATCTTCTACGGCTCGCTCGCGCTGGCGATCGTGACGGTCTCGCTGCTGCGCTGGGTGCACACGCTCGTGACCGGCTGGCTGCTCGCGCGCGCGGGCTACGCGCGGCGCACGCTGCTCGTCGGCAGCGGCCGTCACCTCGACCAGGTCGCGCACGCGCTCGCCGACTCGCCGCACGGGGGGATCCAGCCCGTCGGCTACATCTCGCTGACGCCGCGCCCGGACAACGGCTTGCGCTCGCTCGGCGAGCTGTCGGAGCTGCCGGAGATCCTCGGCGAGCACCGCGTGCAGGACGTCATCATCGCCGACCCCGACTTCCCGCAGGAGAAGGCGGTCGAGCTTGTCGACCTGTGCCACCAGCGCGGGATCGAGGTGCACGTCGCGCCTTCGACGATGAGCATCCTCACGCAGCGCGCGGAATTCGTGCCGGGGCAGTCGCTGCCGCTCTTCACGCTGCGGCCGCCGGTGTTCGAGGGCGTCGACTTCGCGATCAAGCGGACCTTCGACGTGATCGGCGCGACGCTGCTGCTCCTGCTGGCTTCGCCGCTGCTGGCGGCGACGGCGCTCGCGGTGAAGCTGACCTCGCGGGGTCCGATGCTGTACCGCTCCGCTCGCCCGGGCATGGGCGGGGCGCCGTTCGACTGCCTGAAGTTCCGCACGATGCGCGCGGACGCCGAGGACGCGCAGGACGAGCTCGAGGGCCTCAACGAGATGGACGGTGCGCTCTTCAAGATCAAGGACGACCCGCGCATGACGTCGGTCGGGCGCTTCCTGCGCCGCTTCTCGCTCGACGAGCTGCCGCAGCTCGTCAACGTGGTGCGCGGCGAGATGTCGCTCGTCGGCCCGCGCCCGCTGCCCCAGCGCGACTTCGAGCAGCTCGAGGCCTGGCACCGCAAGCGCTACCTCGTCCTGCCCGGGATCACCGGGCTGTGGCAGGTCTCGGGCCGCTCGGACCTGGACTTCGACGACCTCGTGCGGCTCGACTTCCTCTATCTCGAGCGCTGGTCCGTGGGGCTCGACCTCACGATCCTCCTGAAGACCATCCCCGCGGTCCTGCGCGGACGCGGCGCGTTCTGACCCGCGGCGCGGTGGAGGACTGGCGCGAGGCGGTCTGGGCGGCGGTGCCGCCCGGGGCCGTGCCGGAGCGCTTCGCTTCGCG
>DASTSX010000353.1:0-3359 GCA_035760455.1 Gemmatimonadaceae bacterium
TGGCCGCGACGAGATCGGTCGCCGGCAGCTTCGGTGTGCTCCTCATCATAGCGATCGGCGTCCTGCTGTTCGCCGGACCGAACCTCCGAGAGGTGGTCGATACGGTCGAGCTGCGGTTCGCGCGTGCGTTCTGGATCGGCCTCGCCGGGCAGCTGCTGATCCTGCCCGGTCTCGTCGTGCTGTGCATCGCGCTCGCGCTCACGCTCATCGGCATCCTGCTCATCCCCTTCGCCATCGTCGCCTACGCGGTGGCGATCGCCGGGCTGGTCACCCTGGGGTTCCTCGCCGTCGCGCAGCTGATCGGGAGCGCCGTCTGGCGCGGACGCACCGCGTCGGAGCGGGCCCGCGCGTTCGGCACGCTCGTCGTCGGCGTGGCGATCTTCTTCGCGCTGTGGATGCTCGCCGCCGCCCTCTCGTGGGCGCCGCTGGCGGCCACCGTCATTCGCGCCGCCGCCGTCGCCGCGTCGTGGGCCGCCGTCACCCTCGGACTCGGTGCGGCCATCCTGTCGCGAGCGGGAACCCACCGTCGTCTCGCGAGCGGCAGTCGCCCCGTGGAGCTCGCCGCCTGGCAGACGCCGACGCCGGTGACGGGAGTCGTGGCGGCGCGCCGCCCCGTGGCCGCCGCGAAGGAGGCGAGATGATCGCCCGGCTCCTGCTCGCGGTCGCGCTCGCCGCGCCGCTCGTCGCCGCGAGCGCGCAGGGCGAGCCGCACTGGCGCTCGCTCGACGTCTCCCGGCAGCTCCGCGACAGCGCGCCCCAGCGCATCAAGGTCCAGTATGGCGCGGGCCGCGTGGACGTCCGCGGCACCGACGCAGCCCTGCTCTACGGCATGCACCTGCGCTATGACGAGCGGCGCGCCGCGCCACTGCACCGCTACGACGTGGAGCAGCGCTCGGCCGTGCTCGGCCTCGAGCGCCGCAGCGTCGGCGCGGCGGTGTCCTCCGGTGGGCGCGCCGAGAGTGGAGAGCTGCGCCTGCTGCTGCCGCGCGTCGTGCCCCTCGACCTCGATCTCGAGTTCGGTGGCGCCGAGGCGACCCTCGAGCTCGGCGGCCTTGCCCTGCACTCGGTCCGCATCGAATGCGGTGCGACCGACGCGGCCCTCGACTTCACGACGCCCAATCGTGCGCACATGCGCGAGCTCGTCGTCGACGTCGGCGCCGCGAGCTTCACGGCCCTGCACCTCGGCAACGCGAACGCCGACGAGATCCGCGTCCGCGGCGGGATGGGCTCCATCGACCTCGACTTCAGCGGAAGCTGGCAGCGGGACCTCAGCGTCGTCACGCGCGTCGGCATCGGCAAGACCACGCTGCGCGTTCCCGAGGACGTCGGCGTCCGCCTCGAGATCCAGCGCGTCGCTGCCGGCTTCGACCATGAAGGGATGGTCAAGCGCGACGACGCCTGGTACTCCCGCAACTGGGACACCGCCCCGCGCAAGCTTCGCATCCGGGCGGAGACGGTGTTCGGTGCGCTGGAGGTGGTGAGGTCCACTCGGTGAGTTGGTGAGTTGGATGGGAAGCTAGTTGGTCGGTTGATTGGTGCGTTGAACTGCACCGGCTACGAAACCAGCCTGGAGAGTCTTCGATGTGACATCCATGCCGGTTCGTGGCATTCGCCGTTCAACGCACTCAGAAGCCGACCAACGAGCCCTCTATCCAACTCACCAACTCACTGTGCACTGGCCCGTGCCTTGCCCCGAGCCCTTGTATGACCTTCAAGGGCTACGACGTCGGTCCGCTCGTCAGGAAGACGGTGAAGGAGATCGGCGAGGATCGCATCCCCTCGCTCGCCGCGGAGACGGCGTACTACTTCTTCTTCTCGCTCTTTCCCCTCCTCCTCTTCCTCACGCCGCTGCTCGGGCTCATCGGGAACGGACAGGAGTTGATGGAGTCGATGCTCTCGCGGCTCGCCACGACGATGCCCGCCGACACGCTGTCGCTGCTTCGTCGCGTGCTCGGCGAGATCGTCACCTCCAGCGGCAACGCCAGCATCATGTCCATCGGCGTGCTGCTCGCCGGATGGTCCGGCTCCAACATCTTCGGCTCGCTCATGGGGGCGCTGAACGTCGCGTACGACGTCAGCGAGACGCGGCCGTGGTGGAAGAAGCAGCTCCTTCGCATCGGCGTGCTCCTCATCGCCGGCGGCACGATGATCGTCGCGACGGTGATCTTCCTCGATGGGGAACGCGTCGCGCGCTGGGTCGGGTCTGCGCTCGGCTTCGGCAGTGCCGCCGTCGCGGCGTGGACCGTCATCCAGCTCGTGGTCGCCGTGGCGATGCTCGTCGGGATCGGCGCCGTCGTCTTCAAGCTGCTGCCGAACGTGCAGCAGCGATGGTCGCACGTCATCGTCGCGTCCGCCGTCACGACGGTGCTCTGGATCGCCGCGACGGTGCTCTTCCGCCTCTACGTCCAGAACTTCGGGTCGTACAACAAGACGTACGGCACCATCGGCGGTGTCATCATCCTGCTGACGTGGATGTACTACTCGATGTTCGTGCTGCTCACCGGCGGCGAGCTGGCGGCCGAGCTGCACAAGGGCACGGGCGCGACCGAGCCCACCAAGGGCGAGGTGTTCCACGGCCGCATCGTTTCCGACGCAGGCCCGGGAACGCCGTCGATCTCCAAGACGAGCCGGGTGCGATAGGTCAGCGGCGCGGAAGCAGCACCACGCTGCTGCCGCGCCGCAGCCCGAGCCGGTCCGCCGCGCTTCCGTCGCGAACGGCGATCTCCACGAGGCCGCTCGAGCCGACGAGCGCGATCGGCTCGCCTTCCACCGCGTCCGCGTACGTCCGGCGCAGCGCGAGTGAGAGCCCGCCCACCTGCACCTCTCCGCCGCGCATGGCGAGCAGGTTGGTCACGGCGTTGCCGAACCGGTCCACCGTGATCACCTCCCCCTGCACCGCTCCGTCGTCGCGCCGCGTCGCTTCCGGAGTGCGGCGGATGATCGGATCGCCCTCCACCGTGCCGAGCGTTTCGAGCGACGCGCCGAGCGCGAGCTGGGCGGCCGCCGGCGCGAACACGTCGCGGCCGTGGAACGTCGGCGCGGCGCTCGCCGGAACGCTCAGCGACACGCAGCGTGCGCCCGCGTGCAGCAGCGCGGGCGACAGCACGCCGTTGTCGGGGCCCACGAGGTAGCGTCCCTCGCTCTCCGTGGCCAGGGCGCCACGCGCGGTGCCGACTCCCGGATCCACGACGACGAGATGCACCGTGCCCTCCGGGAAGCGCCGCCAGTAGCGCGCGAGCGCGAGCCGCGCGCCGTCCACGTCGTGCGGCGCCACGTCGTGCGAGACGTCCACGATCGTCGCGCCCGGTGCGAGCGACGCGAGCACGCCCTTCATCTCGCCCACGTAACCGTCCGCCGTG
>DASTSX010000354.1:0-4510 GCA_035760455.1 Gemmatimonadaceae bacterium
GAGTACTGCGAGAAGCCCGCGTCGTCGACGAGCTCCAGCGCGCTCCGCTCCGCGTCGAGCAGATACACCGCCGCCGCCGACGCGTCGAACGCGTCCCGCCCCTGCCGTGTGAGGATGTCGCAGATCTCGCCGAGGGTGAGCGCCTGCGAGAGCGCCGCAGTGAGCTCCTGCAGCCGCGACGTGCGGGTGGCCGCGTGCTCCGCGGCGTGGCGCGCGCTCCGCTCGGCAGCGTGCAGGCGCGCGCGCTCCAGCGACTGCGAGCACTGCGCGGCGAACGTCAGCATCGCGTCGCGATCCTCCTCCGCGAGGTGCCCCGCGGGGAGCCCGAACGCGAGCACGCCATGGGTCGCGCCGCCGTAGCGGAGCGGCAGCGCCGCCAGGACGCCGAAGCCGTGCGCGATCACGAAGTCGGCGCTGTCGGGATAGTCCTTGCTCCACTCCTCGCGACTGCCGACGGTCAGGAACCGCGGCTCGCCCCGGCGGGCGACCTCCGCGCTCAGGCTGCGGCTGCGGTGCCCCGCGTTCGCGAGCGGGCGGATCAGCTCCTCCCGCACGCCGCGCATCCCGAGCACGTCGAACGCGGACTCGGGCCCCTCGTGCACGATCCACGCGCCGGTGGCGTGGAACGCGGGCATCGCCTCGTCGAGGATCACGGCCGCGACGTCCTCGCGCGTCAGCGCCCGCGAGAGCGACGACGCGAGATGGAGCAGCCGTCCGGCCCGATACGCCGCGCGCTCCGCACGAACCTTGGCCACCTCGGCATCCCGACGCGCGGCGCGCTCGGCCTCGTGCAGGCGTGCGCGGTCGAGCGCCTGCGCGCACTGCTGCGCGAGGGTGGAGAGGAAGGCGCGCGTCTCGTCGTCGAAGACGTGGCGCTCGCGAAATCCGAGCGAGAGCCCGCCGACGGGGCGCGCGTTGGCGGCGTCGCCCACGAGCAGCGGGATGTACGCCGCCGCGTCGCGCTCGATCTCGCGCGCCTTCGCCGCATTGGCCGGAAAGGCCTCGAACAGGCTCTCCTTGTCGGGATACCAGTGGGCGCGTCCGGTTCGGATCGCCTGGCAGATCGGGTAGTCGTCGGCGAGGGAGAGGCGCCAGTACTGGTCGACCATCGTGGCGTGCACGCCGTGGGTGGCGATCGTCTCGATGAACGCGCCGTCGTCGGTCACGCGGCCCATCCAGCACGTGGTCGCGCCGGCGAGCTCGGCCAGCTCGCGGGAGCTGAACGCGCCGATCTCCTCGATCGTGGACAGCCGCACGAGCGCCGAGGTCAGGCGCTGGAGCTCCTCGAGGCGCTGGCGAGCGCCGAGCGGCGGCGGCACTCCCTCGCCACTCGGCGTGGGCGACTCGCGCGGCGTTGCGGCTGACGGCGGCACGCTCATCCGTCGAATGTCGTCGCGCGAGGGCTCCTCGCGCAATCAGCGCGCGACGCGGAACCGATAGTGGCCGGAGCCGATCTCGTACACGACGCGACCACTCTCGACGCCGACCTGGCGCACTCCCTCCGCCCGGTCGGCGGCAACCCGTCCGGCGCCGATCTCGGTCACGGCGGCGGGGCCCGCGGCGGGCACGAGCACGCGACCGGTCGCCGTCGGTGGGACGACCACGTCGAGCTCGAGGCCGGCCGTTGTCCGTCGCCAGCGGGTCGCGACGCGACCGCGCACGGTCTCGATCGACGCGGAGACGGAATCGAGTCCTGCCGGCACGGCCGGATTGAACTCGATGCGGCCATAGCCAGGCGCGCTGGCGCGGATGCCGGCGAGATGCTCGTAGAACCACTGCGCCACCGCGCCGAACATGTGATGGTTGCGCGAGCGCGACGTGGGCTCCCAGTACTCCGCGAGCGTCGTCCAGCCGAGCGAATCGGCCCAGTAGCCGTAGCTCGGATAGTCGCTCTGCGTCGCGGCGGCGAACGCGACGTCGGCGAAGCCGGCCTCCGTGAGCACGACGTGGAAGTAGCGCGAGCCGAGGATGCCGACGAACGCGTTGCCCCCGCGCTGGCGCGTGACGTCGGCCGCCAGCTTCGCCGCGAGCGGCGCGCGGAGGCTGTCGGGCGCGAGCCCGAACGCGAGCGGGAGCAGTTGCGACGTGTGCTGCACCGCGCCGAGCGGAGGCCTCACCAGCACCGTCGGCGGGGCCCCGGGTCCGGTCGTCGTCGTCGTGTCGCGATAGATGCCCTCGGCCGTGAGGAACTTGGCGTTGAACGCGTCACGGATGCGGGTGAACAGCGAGTCGTACCGCGCGGCATCGGCCGGTCGGCCGAGCACGCGCGCCGCGTCGGCCGCGATGCGCGCGAAGTGCGCGTAGTACGCCGTCGCCGACAGCCGGATCACGGGATCCGTGCCCGGCGGCGGATCCCAATCGCCGAGGCCGGCGGTGAGCGTGTACGGCGAGTCGTCGCCGTCGCGGGTCGTCCACCGCGGGATCCAGTCGTCGAGATAGCGCCGCATCGTCGGATACGTCGTCTCGAGCGCGCGGCGGTCGCCGAACCGCTGGTACGCTTCCCACGGCACGACGAACCAGAACGCGTCCCACGGCGGCGTCGCGCCGCAGCAGGCCGGCGGCTTGAAGGCCGGCTTCCCGACGTAGCCGTAGTTCTCGTTGCTCGGCGCGAGGAGCGGCACCTCCCCCTGCTCCGTCTGCGCGTCCACCATGTCCTGGAACAGCTTCGCGTACAGCCGCCGCGTGTCGAACATCGTCGAGGCGGCGCCGGCCGAGAGCTGCGCGTCTCCCGTCCACGGATTCTTCTCGTAGATCGGCGTGTCCGTGATGATCCCCGACTGCATGTTCCCCTGGAGCGCCCACGACGTCATGGCGTGGACGCGGTCGACGAGCCGGTGCGACGACGCGAAGGTGGACGTCGTCGCGAGCGCGGTGCGGACCTGCTGCACCGAGACCACCTCCGCCGACACGCCGCGTGGCAGTGGCGCGCCGCCCGGACCGCTCAGCTGAACGTACTGGAAGCCCTTGTAGGTGAACCGGGGCGCCCACGTGTCGACTCCGCCGCCACGCGCGACGTAGTAGTCGGTCTGGAGCTGACCGGCGACGAGCGCGTTCCCCTCGGTGCTCGCTCTCCCGCTCGCGTCGCGCTTCTCGCTGTAGAAGATCTCGATCGGCGTGCCGGCCGGCGCGCGCACCCGGATGGTCGCCCATCCGCTGAGGTTCTGCCCCACGTCGTACACGACGACGCCGGGCGCCGGCGCGCTCCGTCGCCCGGGCGCGCGAACGGACACGACGCGGCTTGGCTCGGCGACCTGCGCGCGCGGCACGCCGGTCGGCGCGTCCACGAGGCGGGCCGGCGCCCATCGCGACGCGTCGAATCCCACCGCGTTCCACCCCCGCTGCACACGGCGCGCGTCGAACGTCTCGCCGAGATAGAAGCTGTCGTAGCGCAGCGGCCCGTCGACGCTCGTACGCCACGCCGAGTCCGACGAGACGCGCTCCTCGCTCCCGTCCGCGTACGTGACGACGAGGTCGAGCCGGAGCCGGGGCGTGCCGCGCCACTCCGCCTTGTCCCACCCCCAGTCCCACGTCGTGGCCGCGTCGTCGAACTTGCCCGAGCCGAGCAACGCGCCGACGACGTTCTCGCCGCGACGGACGAGGCCCGTCACGTCCGTGGTCGTGTAGAGCACCGTGCGCGAGTAGTCGGTGAACATCGGGTCGAGCACGCGGTCGGACACGAGCGCGCCGTTGATCGAGAGGTCGGCGAAGCCGAGCCCCGATGCGTAGAGCCGCGCCCGCGCGACGGGCTTCGTGACGGTGAACGAGCGGCGCAGCATCGGCGCCGGCCGCGGCGCGCGGCACTCGCCCTGATCGTTCGGGCGCAGCCGCATGAGCGGCACGGTCGGCCACGCCGTCGGACGACAGAACTCACCGGACCCGCGGATGCGCGCGTCGTCGGCCGCGCCCTCGGCGGGGGTGGTGGCCATGGCGCGCTCGGGGCCGGCGATCCATCGCCCGCGCCAGTCCCTCGCGTCGAGCAGCGCGGTCTCGAACCAGCTCGGGCGCGACCAGCTGCTCGCGCCACGATTGGTGCGCACTCGCACCGACCAGTGGTAGCGCGTGCGCGACGTCAGCGGCGTGCCGTCGTACGTCGCCCACGGATCCGTCCCGGCGACTTCCCTGGAGTCCCACACGTCGGCGCGGCCTTCGCGCAGCAGCTCCGGCCGCGTGGCCACGAGCACGTGGTAGGCCGACTGCCGGACGTCGCGGCGCCGGCTCTCGAGCCGCCAGCTCAGTCGCGGCGAGCGGTCGTCGATGCCGAGCGGCGTCGCCGCGGCGTCGGTCTCCAGGCCGGCGACCGACACGTCGGAGCCCGAACGCGCCGGCGCGGCGGGGTGCTGGGCGGACAGCTCGGCGGCGCCGAGCACGGCGAGCGCCGCGCACGACGTCGCGCGGCGCAGGGAACGTCTCGACGAGTGCTGCATGCGCCGAATCTGAGTCCGGTGCACGGCCCCGGCAAACGGGAGGGCGCGATCGTGCGCCAGTGATACGCCCGGGAGCGATCGGCTCG
>DASTSX010000355.1:0-6784 GCA_035760455.1 Gemmatimonadaceae bacterium
GTTCTCCGCGCCTCGCCGATCCCTCCGCGCACTCCGCGCCAGTCTGTTGCGCCGTTGCGCGGACAGCGCAGGCGCAGGCGCCCGGCCACCCGCCCCTAAGACCCGACCAGCTCCGCGGTACGCGTGACCGGAGCCACCCGCTCCGCCGCGGCCGACTCCTCGACGTGCCGGCGCTCGCCGCGCCGCTCGTCCGTCCGCCGATCCTCGTCCCCCACGCGGAAGCGCGTGACGTGCGTCTGTGTCACCTCGACGAGATGCGTCAGGTGCTCGGCGGCCTGGACGATCGACGCCGTCCCCGATGCCGTGTTGCGCGTGACCCCCGAGATGCGCTCGATCGTCTCGCTGATCTGCGCGCTCGTCGCCGCGTGCTCCTCGCCCGCCGCCGCGACCTGGCGGATGCGGTCGAGCACCTTCTCGGAGTTGGCGATGATCGACTGGAGCGCCGTGCCGACGTGCGTCACCAGCTCGCTGCCGCTCCGCACCTGATCCGTCACCTCGTCCATCGTCCGGACGACCTGCTTGGTCTCCCGCTGGATCTGCGTCACCATCGCCGCGATGTCGCGCGTGGCCTTCGCCGTCGACTCGGCCAGCTTGCGCACCTCGTCGGCCACGACGCCGAAGCCCAGGCCGTGCTTGCCGGCCCGCGCCGCCTCGATCGCGGCGTTCAGCGCGAGGAGCTCCGACTGGCTCGCGATCGCATCGATCACGCTCGTGATCTTGCTGATCTCGTCGCTGCTCGCGCCGAGCTTCTGGACCGCGTCCGAAGAGCTGCGCACCACGGTCACGATGCGCTCCATCCCCGCCGACGTGTCCTGGGCCACGCGGCCGCCTCGCTGCGCCTCCTCACCGGACCTGGTCGCGATCTCGGCCGCGATGGCGAGGTGCCGCGCCGTCTCGGCGGCGGTCGCGCTCATCTGCTCCGCCGCCGACGCGACCTCGAGCGACTGCGTCGTCTGCTCCTCCGCGCCGACCGCGAGCGCCTCGGTGCTCGCGTGGATCTCCTGGCTCGCCGCGACCGTCGCGTTCAGCGCGTCCGTCACCTGCGCCACCATCGCGCGGATGTCGATCACGACCTTGTTGAACCCCTGGCAGAGCCGGCCGATCTCGTCGTCCTGCTTCACCGGCAGCCGCACGGTGAGGTCGCCCGCCGAGAGCTTGTCCATGCTCCGCAGGATCTCGCCGACGCTCTGCTCGAGATACTCCTTCTCGGCGGCCAGCGCCGCGCGACGCGCCTCCGTGCGGCGCACCCACTCCCGGATCGCCCACCCGATCGCGGCGATCACGAGCAGCCGGAACCACCACGTCTTCCAGAACGGCGGCGTGATCTTCAGCCGGATCGATGCGCCATCCTCGTTCCACACGCCGTCGTTGTTCGACGCCTTCACGCGGAAGGTGTAGCTCCCCGGGGCGAGGTTCGTGTACGACGCGGAGCGCTGCGACCCGGCGCGCCGCCAGTCCGAGTCGAACCCCTCGAGCTTGTAGGCGTACTCGTTCTGCTCGGACGCCGTGTAGTCGAGCGCCGCGAACTCGAACGTCATCACCGACTGCCGGTGCGAGAGGACGATGCGGTCGAGCCGCGAGATGTGCTTCGGCAGCGGCGAGCCCTTCGCGCCGATCGGCACGTCCTGGTTGAACAGCTGGAAGCCCGTGAGCACCACCGGCGGGCGCCGATCGTTGTGGGCGATCGCCGCCGGCTGGACGACGTTGAAGCCGTTGTTGCCGCCGAAGAACAGCGTCCCGTCGCGAGCCTCGAAGTACGCGTGGCCGTTGAACTCGCTCCCCTGCAGCCCGTCGGCGGTGGTGTAGCGCTTCAGGCGCTTCGCCGCCACGTCGAACCGCACGAGGCCGCGGTCGGTGCTGATCCACAGCTTCCCCGACGCATCCTCGGCGAGGCCGGCGACGTATCCGCTGGGGAGGCCCTCCGCCTCGCCGAAGTGCGTCAGCCGCTTCGTCGACCGGTCGAAGCGGTCGAGCCCAGTCGTCGTGCCGATCCAGACGACGCCGTTCGCGCTCTCCAGCACCGCACGCACGGTGTTGCCGCTCAGGCTGTTCGAGTCAGCGGCGATGCTCTGATGCATCGTGACCACGCCCGTCGCGATGTCGAGGTCGGCCAGCCCGGAGCCCTCGGTGCCGATGAGCAGCCGCCGTCCGTCGGGCGAGCTGCTGATGACGCGCACCGCGACCGACGTCTCCGTGCGCGACACCGCGCCCCTGAGCTGCTCGGCCGTCACGACGGGGAAGAACGACCGCCGGGCGCGATCGAACCGGTAGACGCCGTGCTTCTGCGTGCCGGCCCAGAGCCGGCCCTCGGCGTCGACGTGGAGCGCGAAGACGTTGTCGTCGCCCAGGCCGGCGTTCTTCGACGTGTACGCGGTGAACGATCCCGTGGCCCGGTCGAACCGGCTGACACCGCCCTCCCACGCGCCGATCCAG
Source organism: Gemmatimonadaceae bacterium (assembly GCA_035760455.1). GTDB lineage: Bacteria > Gemmatimonadota > Gemmatimonadetes > Gemmatimonadales > Gemmatimonadaceae > AG11. Next base: position 2,434 of record DASTSX010000355.1, read on the forward strand.
GTGCTGCCGTCGCGGTCCTGCACGACGTCGAGCACGGCGTCGGAGGCGAGGTTGGTCGTGCGCGACGTGTAGCGCACGAACTTCCCCGTGGACAGGTCGAACTCGTTGAGCCCTCCGCCGTCCGTCGCGACCCAGTACGCGCCGGGCCGGCTCTCGGCGAAGGCGCGCACCGTGTTGAAGCCGAGGCTCGCCGGATCGCCCGGTACCGAATGGTAGTGCCGGATGGCGCCGCTGTTCGGCGTCGAGACGTTCACGCCTCCGGTGAACGTGCCGACCCAGATCGCGCCGGCCGCATCCTCGTGCACCGCCCACACCGACGGGCTGTTGAGCGACGCCGGGTTCATCGGATCGGAGCGGTAATGGCGGAAGCTGCCCGCCGCGAAGTCGAAGTACTCGAGCCCGAAGTTCTCCGTGCCGATCCACAGCCCGCGCCGGCCCGCGGGCGCGAGGCTCACCACGCGGTTCGCGGCGAGCGAGCGCGGGTCCGCGGCGTCGTGGCGGTACGTGACGATGTCGCCGCCGGACAGGCTCAGGCGCGCGAGGCCGCCGTTCCAGGTGCCGATCCACAGGTTGCCCGACGCGTCCTCGACGAGGCTCCGCACGTCGTCGTCGGGCAGCGTGCGCGCGTCCCCGTCGGCGCGCGCGTATCGACGGAGCGCGCCGTTCGACGGATCGAACATGAGCAGGCCGCGCGTCTGGGTGCCGATCCACAGCCGCCCGCGTCCATCGCGGTGCAGCACGAGGACCTGCACGCCGCCGAGCGCGCCGCCGAGCGCGCCGTCGACCGGAGCGGCGCGCCCCGTCGAGCGGTCGAAGCGATAGAGGCCGTCCACCGACCCGACCCACAGTCCGCCGCGCCCGTCGTCGGCGATGCTGCGCACGGGACGCGCTCCCCGGCCGATGGCGTAATTGGTGAACGCGTCGCGGTCGACGTCGTAGCGGCTGAGCCCCGCGTTGGTCCCGACCCACATCGTGTCGCCGGCGTCCGCGCGCACCACGTTGATCGTGCCGTCGGCGATGCTCGTCGTGTCGGCGCGCCGGTGACGGTAGCTGCGGACGGCGTAGCCGTCGTAGCGATCCAGCCCCTTGTCGGTGCCGAACCAGAGGAACCCGCGCTGGTCCTGGTGGACTGTCTGGACGTACGAGCTCGAGAGCCCGTGGTCCGGGGTGAGCTGCCGGAAGCGAAGCTCCTGCGCGCGCGACGAGCGTGCGGGCAGGAGGGCGAGGATCGCGACCAGAGCGGCCGCCGCGGTCCGTCGCACGCTCGCGACGCCGCGACGCCGAAGGGCACGGCGTGATGGCATGAAGAAGTCTCCCGGCGGGATCGAGCCGAGGCGGCTCGATCAGGGGAGACTGGCGCGGGCGGGAGGGGGTAACGGCCGAACACGCCCTACGATTCCCGCGCGCGCTCCGCGAGGAGGCATCCTCGCGGTGCATCTCGTTCCTACTGCATCGAGCTGTCAGACCACCTGATCGGCGCGGAGGGCGCGGAGGACGCGAAGGGCGCGGAGAACCGCTCTCGGGGGTCGAGACCGTGGTGCCGCGCACTGCTCCTTTCCATCCACAGTCCCAGTGAGCCTCTTGGGGTCGGCAGCGATAGCTCCGTGCGGCGCAGCAGCATCCCGTCGTGTCCGCGCCTCGCCCCTCACCTCCGCGCGCTCCGCGTCAATCTGTCGCGCACCCGCGCACCTGCGCACCTGCGCACTACCGCGAATGCCGGTACATGAGGTCCACCAGCTCGTCGTACATCGGCTCGGCCTCGCCGGGGCCCTTCGCGATCGCCGCCGTCGCGCAGTGCTTCAAGTGGTTGCGCATCAGCTCCCGCCCCACCGACCGCAGCGCCTCGTGCACCGAGGAGATCTGCATCAGGATGTCGGCGCAGTAGCGGTCCTCCTCGACCATCTTCTGGAGCCCGCGCACCTGCCCCTCGATGAGGCGCAGGCGCCTGACGTTGCGCGCCTTGACGTCCGGATCCACCGCCACGGCCTTCCGCGACTCGTCTCCCTGGGCGTCGTCGTCGTGCAGCCCGCAGCCGCACTTCGCCACCGCCGTCGCGGCGGTCTCGTCGAGCCCGGCGTGCTTCTTCGTCGTGTGTGCCATCGGTCGTCGAGGCCTCGAGTGGATGTCGTCGTCAGGCGAGCCGCGCGCGGCGCAGCCGCAGGCTGTTCGCCACCACGCTCACGGAGCTGAACGCCATCGCCGCGCTGGCGATCACGGGGCTCAGGAGCCAGCCGAACGCCGGATAGAGCACGCCGGCCGCGATGGGAATGCCGACGACGTTGTAGATGAACGCCCAGAACAGGTTCTGCTTCATCGTCCGCATCGTCCGGCGTGAGAGCGCGATCGCGTGCACCACGCTCCGCAGGTCGCCGCGCATGAGCACGACGTCGGCCGCCTCCGCAGCGATGTCGGTCCCCGTACCGATCGCGATGCCGACGTCGCTCTGGGCGATCGCCGCGCTGTCGTTCACGCCGTCCCCGACCATCGCGACGACGCGGCCGGCCCGCTGCAGCCGCTCGATCTCGCGCACCTTGCCTTCGGGGAGCACGCCGGCGACGACGCGGTCGATCCCCGCCGCACGCGCCACCGCGTCCGCGGTCCGCTGGGTGTCCCCCGTCAGCATCACGACGTCGATGCCGCGCGCATCGAGGGCGGCGATCCCCTCGCGAGACGTCGGCTTGATCGGATCCGCCACGGCGAGCAGCCCCGCGAGCGCGCCGTCCACGGCGACGAAGACGGGCGTCTTCGCGTCGCCGGCGAGTCGTGCGGCCTCGTCGCGCAACGGCGCCGCGTCGATGCCACGTTCGGTCAGCAGCGCGTCGTTGCCCGCGACCACCTCGTGCCCGCTCACCGTCGCCACGGCGCCGCGGCCCGTGACCGACTGAAAGCGCTCGGCGCGCGCGAGCATGAGCCCCTGCTCGCGTGCGCGGCGGACGATCGCGTCGGCGAGCGGGTGCTCGCTCGACCCCTCGAGCGACGCGACGAGCGCGAGCAGCTCGTCGCCGGTACGCGTCGATCCGGGCGCCGCGACGACGTCGGTGACCGTGGGGCGGCCTTCGGTCACCGTCCCCGTCTTGTCCACCACCACCGTGTCGATCGCGCCGGCACGCTGCAGCGCCTCGCCTCCCTTGATCAGCACGCCCGCCTCCGCGCCCCTTCCCGTGGCGACCATGACGGCCGTCGGCACGGCGAGCCCCATCGCGCAGGGGCAGGCGATGATCAGCACCGCGACCGCGGCGGCGAAGGCGCGCACCGCCGGCGCCTGGAAGCCGGCGACGTCTCCCGCCACGAACCACACGACGAACGTGGCGATGGCGATCGAGACGACGACCGGCACGAACACGCCGCTGATCCGGTCGGCGAGGTTCTGGATCGGCGCGCGCGAGCCCTGCGCGTCGCGCATCAGCTTCACGATCTGGGCGAGCACGCTGTCGGCGCCGAGCGTGGTGGCGCGATAGCGCAGCGCCCCGGTGCGGTTGATCGTCCCGCCGATCACGCGCGCGCCGGAGGACTTCGGCACGGGCGCGGACTCGCCGGTGAGCATCGACTCGTCGACCGCGCTCTCTCCCGAGAGCACCTCGCCGTCCGTCGGCAGGCGTTCGCCGGGGCGAACGACGATGACGTCGCCGCGCCGCACGTCGGCCACCGGCACGTCGATCTCCTGGTCGCCGCGCGAGACGCGCGCCGTCGCCGGCTGGAGGCGGGCCAGCGCGCGCAGCGCGGCCGACGTCGCCGTCTTGGCGCGCGCCTCGAACGCGTTCCCCGTGAGAATGAGCGCGATGATGACGATCACCGCCTCGTAATAGACGTCGGGCGCCACGTCGCGCTGCACGAAGAATCCCGGCGCGAGCGTGGCGACGAGCGAGTACAGGAACGCCGCGCCGGTGCCGATCGCGATCAGCGTGTTCATGTCCGCCGAGTGATGGCGGAAGGCGGCCCAGGCGCGGGTGTAGAAGTGCCGGCCCGCCCAGGTCATCACGAAGACCGTGAGCACCAGCAGCACCAGCTCGATCGCGCCGCGCGGCACGATCGGCATGAGGACCATCGGCGCGACCATCGCGATCGCGCCGATGACGCCGCTGACGATGGCCTTGCGCTTCAGCTCCGCGAGCTCCTCGCGCTGCGCCTCGTCGCGCGCCTCCTGCTCGGCGAACGCGTTCTCCTCCGCTGCGGGCAGCTCGGCGCCGTAGCCGGTGTCGCGGATCGCCGCGACGAGCTGGTCGGGGGTGACGGCGTCCGGCGCGTAGCGCACCGTCGCGTCGCGCATCATGAGGTTGACGCCCGCGTCGACCACCCCGGGCTGGCGCTGGAGGGTGCGCTGCACGCGCGCCTGGCAGGCGGCGCAGGTCAT
>DASTSX010000356.1:0-12100 GCA_035760455.1 Gemmatimonadaceae bacterium
TGACCCCGCGCTGCCCCCACGGCGATGCATCGATCGCTTCGGCGCGCACCCGGACGGCGTCGCCCGGTTGCAGCTGCAGCGCGGCGACGTCCACCGACGTGGTGCCGACCCACGACGTGCCGACGCGGCTCGCGACCGGCTGGCCGATCGGCGGACCGTCGCCGCCCGCCCCGATGCGCGCGACGCGCAGCACGACCTGCGCGATCCCGTGGTCGTCCGCCGCGGTGAGGCCGAGCCCGACGCGCTCCGTCGCGGCGAGCACCGTGTCGCCCTCGGGCGCCGTGATCTCGATGCGAGGCGTCGAGTCGGCGAGCACCTCGAGCTCGAGCGGTGCCGGAAGATCGGTGACGGGGCCGCCGGTCCCCGACGCGAGCCAGCGCAGCCGCGCCGACGTCGTGGCGATCAGTCGTCCGGTGAAGCTGTGGCCGTTCGGCGCGAGGGCAACGTTCTCGCCGGCGTCACCGGTGAGCGTCACCGACGCGAGCGCGACCGACGCGCGACCGCTCACGTCGAGCACCGTGCCGCGCGGCAAGCGCAGCGGCTCCCCGACCGGCAGCATCTCGGCCGGCCGCCCCAGATACGCGGGGTACGTCACGCGCAGCACGACCGCGCCGAGGAACGGCCGGTCCGCGGCGTGGATCACCACGCTGTCGCTCGACGCGCGGCCGTCGCTCGCGACGAGCCGCAGATCGCCGCGCAGCGCCTCGAGCGTCCATCGCGCCACACCCGTGCGCGCGTCGACGGCGAGCGTGTCGGTGTGCCACGCCTCACCCGTCTGCCGGACGGCGAGCATGACGCGCTGCCGACCGGGCGCGCGAATCACGAGCCGCACGGGTGTGCCGCGGAGCACGTAGGCGGGCGCCGAGTCGATCACGGGCCGCGCGAGGAGCGCGCCCCGCCACGCGTCCACCGGACGCAGCACGGCGCGGAGCCCGTCGCCGAACAGCGGCGACGCGCTCGCCAGCACCAGCGCCGCCGCCACGGCGGCCCCCGCCGCGATCAGCGCACGCCGGTGTCCTTGCTGCCGCAGTGCCGGCGCGAGCACGCCCTGGCGCGGCAGCGTCCCGCGCGCGGCGGCCGCCGCTCGAGTCGCGAGCGCGCCGCGGCCCTCGAGCTCGAGCGCGCCAAGCAGCGCGCCGCGACGCAGCCGCTGCTCGGACTCGATCGCGTGCGCCACCTGGGTGCGCGTCGCGCCGCGGCGGAGCCGCTCGCGCGTCCGCCACGCGAGCGCGGCCGCCGCCGCGAGCACTACCAGCCAGACGAGGAAAGGCACGACACGCGGCAGCGCGAGCCAGCGCGCGTCGCCGAGCAGCCCCGCCCCCACGGCGAGGATCAGCGCCGCCACGCCGGCACCGAGCAGTCCGCCCGCGATCACCTCGCGGCGGCGGACCTGACGGCGCTCTCGCTCGACCAGCTCGTGCAGCGTCATGAGACGGGCCGGCTCGTCACGGCGTACACGAAGAGGTTGACCCCCATGCGCAGCGCCGCTTCGTGGAGCGCGATGGGATCCTTGTACGTCTCGGGATCCTCCCAGCCGTTGCCGAGATCGCTCGAATACGAGTAGTACACGGCGAGCCGGTCGCCGAGGAAGATGCCGAAGCCGCGCGCGGGCTTGCCGTCGTGCTCGTGAATCTTCGGCAGGCCCTTCGGGAAGTCGTAGACGGCGTGATAGATCGGATGCGACAGCGGTACGTCCACGAGCTCACGGTCGGGGAAGACGCGCTTCATCTCGCGCCGGAAGCTCTCGTCGAGACCGTAGTTGTCGTCGGCGTGGAGGAACCCGCCACGCAGCAGGTAGTCGCGCAGCCGCACCACCTCGGCGTCGGTGAGCTTCACGTTGCCGTGCCCGGTCATGTGCAGGAACGGGTAGTCCCACAGCTTCTCGTCCATGAGCGTGACGCGCGCCTCGGTACGCTCCACCGGCAGCGACGTCCGCTCGCGGATCGCCGCGAGCAGGTTGGGAATGCTCGACGGGTTGGCGTACCAGTCGCCGCCACCGTCGTATTGCAGGCGCGCGATGGTCAGGCGGGGCGCGCGGCCTGCGCCCGCCAGCGGAATCGTCAGCGCCGTGGCGAGCGCCACGGCGCGCAGGGCGCGGGCGGCGATGCTCACTCGTGCGCCAGCCGGTAGGCGAGGTTGCGGGGCGCGCCGAACTCGGCCGCGAGCGCGGCGGCCACGTCGCGCGCGCTTCGGCCTTCCGCGCGCAGCGCATGCGCGCGCGCGCGCAGGTCGTCCTCGCTGGGTGCTTCGGGGATGCGTCCGGCGATCACGATCACGACTTCTCCACGTGGCGGCGTGAGCCCGTAATACGCCGCGAGCTCGGTGAGCGTTCCGCGCCGCAGCTCCTCATACTGCTTGGTCAACTCGCGGGCCACCACCGTTGCCCGCTCCCCCGCGCCCGCGTCGGCGAGCTCGGCCAGGGTGTCGGCGACGCGGTTCGCGGCCTCGTAGAGCACGACCACGTGGCGCGCGGCGACGATCTCGTCGATCGCGGTGCGACGCTCCGCTCCCTTGCGCGCGAGGAAGCCGAAGAAGGTGAACCGGTCGACGTCGAGCCCCGACGCGACGAGGGCGGCGAGCAGCGCCGACGCACCGGGCACGGGCGAGATCCGCACGCCGGCCTCCTGTGCGGCGCGCACGAGCCGCGCCCCGGGATCCGAGAGCAGCGGCGTCCCGGCGTCGGACACGAGCGCCAGGCTCTCTCCGCCGAGCAGCCGCGCCACGAGCCCCGGCGTCGCCTTGGCCTCGTTGTGCTCGTGGTACGCCACGAGCGGGACGTCGATCTCGTACCGGTCGAGGAGATGGCGAGTGTGCCGGGTGTCTTCCGCCAGCACTGCCGCGACCGACCGCAGCGTCTCCACCGCCCTGAACGAAAAATCCCCCATGTTGCCGATGGGGGTGCTCACGACGTACAGGATCCCGCCTGCCTCGGTCACGCCACCTTCCACGACATCCTGTCGAAGAGCCCGGCCGACTGGAAGAGATGTCGCCGCTCGTGCGTGAGCTCGCGCAGGATGTCGGCCGGCCCGCTCCCCGAGTCCTGATCCCCCGCAGTCCAGAGGAGCTCGTTGATGAGCGCGGCCACTCCCGCCGTCAGCGACTCGGCGTCCGCGACGACTGCCTTCGGCGGCCGGCCGTTGAACGAGAAGCCCTCGAGCGCCGGATGTGTGCCGACCAGCATCGCGCGCGCATGCTCCGCGATCGCCGGCGCGCCTTCGCGGCCGTCGGCCACGAGGCGCAGCACGAGCGAGGTCGTGAGGTCCCGATATGCGCGCACCAGACCGGTCGCCGCCTGCACAGGGAGCGGGGACGGCGGCTCCCAGCGTCGGACCTGCACGTGCAGCGCGAGCCGTTCCCGATCGAACAGCCGCGCGACGCGCTCGACCATCGTACCCTTTCCCCCGTCGGCGAGGTAGCCGCCCGACACCTGCCCCATGTGAAAGAGCAGGTAGTTCACCGCGCCCTCGACGACGATCTCCAGCATGCCGTCGAAGGTGCACGAGATGAGATACGGAAACAGCGCCGACGGGTCGCTCGAGCGGAGCTCGGGGGGCCAGGGCTCCGGCACCATCGTCTGCGAGTGGAACATGCAGGCGAGCTGGTCGTCCTCGGCCTCGCAGAAGGTGATCTCGCCGTACTCCGGCTCCGCGGGCACCATGTCCACCGCGGCGCCGATGGCGATCGGCTGGAAGCCCTTCCCGTCGTTGTGGCAGGCGTTCACCAGCTCGCCGCGCTGCAGGTAGAGGATGAGGAACTCCTCCGGCAGCCAGATCGCCACGTAGCCGGACACGCGAGCCGAGCGGTCGCGTTTGGCGTCCGTGAGCAGGTTCTTGAGGTGCACGTACGCGAGCCGCGTCCGCGGCAGCAGCACTCGCAGACTCGGGTAGTGCAGGCCGGTGGCGGTGGCTGGCATCGAGAAAAAAGTTGGGCCGGCGCGACGGACGTCGTGCCAGCCCAATGTGCGCTGCGCCGTCAGCCCGTGCAACGACGAGGACGCGCCTCGTCGCCGCGGGGCAACGTCACGCGACGTGCTGCTTCAGCTTCGCCTCGATCGTCTGTCGCGGCACCGCACCGACGATCTGATCCACCACCTTTCCGCCCTTGAAGAACAGCAGCATCGGGATGGAGCGGACGTTGAAGCGCGTCGCCGTCTTGATGTTGGCGTCGACGTCGAGCTTCGTCACCTTGACCTGATCCTTGTAGTCCGCCGCGAGCTGGTCCAGGATCGGCGCGATCATCCGGCACGGGCCACACCACGTCGCCCAGAAGTCCACGACGGTCAGCTTGTCGTTCTGCTCGACCTGCTGCTCGAAGTCCGCGTCCGTCACCGCCAATGCATTCGACATCGATTGCGCTCCCCCCGGCGGGCCTGCCCGGCTCCGCCACCAGAATTAGAATTCAGCGCCGGCGCCTCTCCTCACCAGCGCACTGACATGACCGACGTTCCCCGCCGTGCCACGCGCATCGCCCACGTTGGGATCGCCGTGCGCGCGCTCGACGACATCCTGCCCTTCTACCGCGATCTGCTCGGTCTCCCCGAGGTCGAGCTCGACGACGCCGATGGGGCCCGCATCGCTGCCGTCACCGCCGGCGACACCCTCGTCGAACTGCTCGAGGCCCAGCATCCCGAGTCACCCATCGGCAAGTTCGTCGCCAAACGTGGCCCGGGGATCCATCACATCTGCTTCGCCGTCGACGACCTCGACGGTACGCTCGCGCGTTGCCGTGCGGCCGGCCTCCGACTGATCGACGAGACCCCCCGGCTCGGCGCCGAGGGGAAACGTATCGCGTTCATCCACCCGAGCGCCACGGCCGGCGTGCTCGTCGAGCTGACCGAGCTGTGACCGGCCGGCCGATGCCCCTACTTCCTGTTCGAGCAGAGGTCCCGGACCGGGTCGACGTTGCCGCTCCGGACGTACCACCGCTCCGGCGCGCTCGTGAGGAAGAAGTCCGTCGTCCGCGACATGGTTCCTTTCGTCAGACGGACGGTCATCTTGCGCTCGCCGTTGACCGCCGCCTCGTCGTTCAGAACGGTGAAGCTGTCGTGCGCGAAGTAGCACATGAGGAGCAGCTCGCGCTTCTCCAGCTCGTCGCGCGAGATGCGCTTGCTGTCGCGGATCGCACCCTCCTTGTCCCCCCAGTTCGCGCCGAGCGCCTGCAGATCCTTCGCGCGGATCGCGGCCAGGAAGGCGTCCAGCGCGGGCCGGGCGCCGCTCGCGACCGGAGCGCCCGCCCTCGCGGGCATCTCCGTCGTGCGCGTCGAGCACGCCGCAAGCAGCAGAAAACCGATCAGCAGCTTTTTCACTTCGTCGTCTCCTGGGACAGTGGTGCGAACGTAACGCGCCCTCGCTACACCGGGCAACCAACCACATGACGCATCAGCGCCTCTACATCAACATCGATCACATCGCGACGGTGCGTCAGGCTCGGCGCGGCGCCGAGCCGGTGCCCGTCCACGCCGTCGGCATCTGCGAGCGTTCCGGCGCGGACGGCATCACGGCGCACCTGCGCGAGGACCGTCGCCACATCCAGGACGCCGACGTCGACGCCATCGCCGCCGCCGTGACCACCGTGTTCAACCTCGAGATCGCCTGCACGGGCGAGATGGTCGCCCTCGCCGAGCGGTTGCGGCCGCACCAGGTGACGCTCGTCCCGGAGCGCCGCGAGGAGGTGACGACGGAGGGCGGCCTGGCCCTCGCCCCCGCCGCCGCGGCACTTCGCGACGCCCTCGCCCGGCTCCGCCGCGCCGGCGTTCGGAGCAGTCTGTTCATCGATCCGGATCGGGACAGTGTTACCCGATCCCGCGACCTGGGTGCCGACGCCGTCGAGCTCCACACGGGGCGGTACGCGCACGCCCCGCGCGCCGGTCCGGCGCTCGAGGCACTTCGTGACGCGGCAGCGCTCGGCGCGTCGCTTGGATTGGCGGTTCATGCCGGACACGGCCTTACGACGGAGAACGTCGGGCCGGTCGCGGCGATCCCGCAGATCGAGGAGCTGAACATCGGACATCACGTGATCTCGCGAGCGATCTTCGTGGGGTTGGAGACGGCCGTCCGCGAGCTTCGCGCGGCGATGGACGTTGCCCGCCGCCAGGTCTAACTTCGTGAGCTGCCCACTCTTGCACACCAGATCCGAGCCGGCATGACGGCCCCTGCGGGATTTCTCGACTTCTTCGTCCTCGAGGCCGGCGAGTACGTCGAGCAGCTCGACGCACTGATGCTCGCCGCTGGCGAGAGCGGTCCGGACCTCGATGCCCTCCAGCGCGTCGCCCGGGCGCTGCGCGGAAGCGCGACGATGGCCAAGCTGCCGGCCTTCGCCGAGATGGCGGCGGGGGTCGAGCGCGTGGGTCACGGTCTGCGCAGCGGCGCGACCCGCTGGGAGCCGGGCCTCGCGGGCGCGCTCGTGGCGGCGGTGGACGACTGCAAGCTCCTGCTGCGCAACGTGCGGTCGTGGAGCGCCGGCGACGACGCCCGGTCGCGTGCACGCATCGACGAGCTGGCCCGCTACGCGCCCGCCCGCACCACGACGCCGGGCGCCGGCCAGCAGGCCGCCTCGGACGGCGGCTTCCTGACGACGGAGGTCGCCAACATCGGGGCCGGCGCCGAGCTGCTCGCCACGCGTCCCTCCGACCGGGACGCCGCCGCCAACGTGCTGCGCCGCGTGCGCGCCATGCGCGGCATCGCCGGGGTGAAGGACCATCCGTCGCTCGCCGACGTGCTGGAAGCGACGGAGTACGCCGCCCACCCGCTCGAGCGCGGCGAGGCGAAGATCAGCGCCGAGCGCCTCGCCGTCCTCGGCGCCGCCGCGACGGTGCTGCGTGGGATCGCCGCCGCGATGCGTGCCGGCACCTCGCTCGACCCGGCGAGTCCGGAGCTCGCACGGTTCGCCGCCGCGCTCGACGCGATGCAGGAGAAGGAGACGGAGCAGGAAGAGGTCGTCCCGATCAGCGACTTCTTCTATCAGGACGGCGGGCCGACGGTCGTGCAGCCTGCCCCGAATCCGCCGACGTCCCCCGCCGAGCGCTTCCGGCTCGAGGTGGTGAGCCAGGGCGAGCACCTACGCCGCCTGGTCTCGGATGCTCGGGGTGCCCGCGACGATCTCTCGCGGGACAGCGTGCGTCGGGCGCTGCGCCAGGCGCTGCGCGGGCTCCGGCAGGCGGCCGAGAGCTACGGCGAGCGCGACGTCGCCGAGTTCGTGGCGTCGCACAACGACGACGTCGTGCGCCTGGACGCGCGCGCGCTCGACTCGCTCGACGAGATCGCCGCCATGCTCGCCCAGCCGGCGACGTCGCCCGCATCCCTGGTCGCGCGCCTCCGCGCGCTGCAGGACAGGGCGGCTGCCGTGCCCGAACAGGCCGCGGAGCCTGCGCCCGCGACGTCGCTGCCGGCGGCACCTCGCGCATCCGCGCCGAGCGCCGAGCGCGCCGCGCCGGTGATGACCCCCACGCGCCCCTCGACCATCGCGCCGCCCTCTCCGGCCCCGCAGGAGCGCGATCGGCCCGCCGCCGCGGCGGTCGCGAGGATGGCGAGCGGCCATGTCGCCCCGAAGCAGGAGCTCGGCTCGCTGCTCGACGCCGGCATCGCGAAGCTCGGCGCGCTCCAGAGCACGCCGCTCGTCGCACCCGCGCCGCTGCCCGAACAGCCCGCCGTGCCGATCGACGTTCTGCTCTACCGCGGGCGCGCCGCCATCGAGCGGTGCCTCGAGATTCGAGACCAGGTTCGCAGCACCGGCGGCCCGGTGGATGCGGAGACGCTCGGCGAGCTCTTCGACCTGCTCGATCTCGCGCTCACGGACTGAGTCGGCACACACACATGAAGATTGGTTGGCGCGGGGTCCTCGGAATCCTGCTCAGCGCGGGCTTTCTGTATTTCGCCTTCCGCGGGATCGAGCTCGACGAGGTCATGACCCACATGCGCACGACGAACGTGTGGCTCATGGTCCTCGCCGCGGCGCTCGCGACGGGAACGTTCCCGCTGCGCGCGATCCGCTGGCGACCGATCCTCGATCCCGTCGTGCCGGACATCCCCTACGGCAAGCTGTGGCGGGCGACGGCGATCGGCATGATGATCAACAACGTCGTGCCCGCGCGCGTCGGCGAGATCGCGCGCGCCTTCGCGCTGACGCGCTCCACGCCGGCGCTGCCCTTCCCGGCGGCGCTCGCCTCGCTGGTCGTCGATCGCCTGCTCGACGCAGTGGTGCTGTTCGGGCTGATGTTCGCCGCCATGCTCGCGCCGGCGTTTCCGCAGGGCGCCGAGATCAGCGGACGGCCGGTATCGAGCTACGCCATCTACGGGCTGGGGTTCACCGTCGTCGTGATCGCGGCGCTGTACGCGTTCATCCTCTTCCCGGCGCGCGTGCTCGCGATCTGGGATGCGCTGTCGCGGCGGATGTCGCCGAAGATCGCGGCGAAAGGACGCGATGCGCTGATCTCGCTGAGCAGGGGTCTCAGCGTGCTGCGCGCGCCGCGGCGCTTCGCCGTGGTGCTCTGGTGGACGCTGGCGCACTGGCTGCTCAACGCGTTCGCGTTCTGGGTCGGCTTCCGCGCCGCCGGCATGGACCTTCCCTTCAGCGCCGCGCTGTTCCTGCAGGGAATCATCGCGGTCGGCGTGGCCGTTCCGCAGGCGCCGGGCTTCTTCGGCGTGTTCGAGCACTTCGCGCGCATCGGCCTCGTGGGGATCTACGGCGTCCCCGCCGACGCGGCGGTGAGCTGGGCGATCGCGTATCACCTGATGAGCTACGTGCCGATCACGCTGATCGGCGCCTGGTACTTCCTCCGCGCCGGCATCTCGATGGGCGAGATCAGCGGCGCACAGCGTTCAGCGACGGGGCCGGGCGTCGAGCCGGGAGCGCCGGCGTCGGTCGCACCCGGCCCGTGAGCATGCGCGCCGTGCCGCGCGCGCGCGCGGCACGCGTCGCCGCGCAGGCCAAGGTCAACCTCCGCCTCCGCATCCTCGCGCGCGAGACGTCCGGCTATCACCAGCTCGAGACGCTGTTCCTCCGCATCGCGCTCGCCGACGATCTGGTCGTGCGCGCCACGGAAGGATCGCGCTCGCTCGACGTCACGGGCGACGTGGATCCGCGTCGGCTCGGGACCCCCGAGCGCAACCTCGCATGGCGCGCCGCGGAGACCTACGCCGCGACGACCGGCTGGCCGGCGGGGTTCGCGATCGAGCTGGAGAAGCGCATCCCCGTCGGTGGCGGGCTCGGTGGCGGGAGCGCCGACGCCGGCGCGGTGCTGCGCGCCCTCGACGCGATGTCGCCCGCGCCGCTCGGCGAGCCCGGGCTGCTCGCGATCGCGGCGCGCCTTGGCGCCGACGTCCCGTTCCTCTCGTCGGAGTGCGCGTACGCGCTCGGCTGGGGCCGCGGCGAGCGGCTGCTCGCGCTGCCGGCTCCCCCGGCGCGCGAGCTGCTGCTCGTCCTGCCGCCGTTCGCGGTGGACACCGCCGAGGCGTATGGGTCGTTGGCCGCGGCGCGAGAGACGGCGAGTCGATCGGACGACGGAAGCGCCGTGCTCGATCCCGACCGGCTCTCGCAGTGGCCCGTCATCGCGCGATTGGCGGCGAACGACTTCGAGCCCGTCATCGCGGCACGCCATCCGATGATCGACGTCGTTCTCGCGCGTCTGCGCGAGCTCGGATGCGCGCCGGCGATGATGAGCGGGTCGGGCTCGAGCCTGTTCGGCGCGCTGCCGGACGGCGCGGGCGTGGACGTGCCGCACTTCGATGGCGAGCACGGCGGCCCTGCCCCCCACGTCGTGCGCACGCGCACCGCGACCGCCGTCGCGCCGGTGGAACTGGTGGCGTGAGCGTGCGCAGGATCACGCGTTCGGCGCGGCCCGCACGAACTTCCAGCCCGGGCGGATCGCGCTAGATTGCCAGCACCTCCCCCGTCGTCCAATGGCAGGACACGACACTTTGGATGTTGGAATCGTGGTTCGAATCCACGCGGGGGAATGACGGCGGACGATCGGTCAGAATTGACCAAGTTCCACTCCCACCTTACTTTACAAGGCTCTGCATGGACGGGCTCGCCGTACCGGCTCACGGATTCAAGCTGTTGTCGGGCACGGGGAATCGTCCGCTCGCGGAAGAGATCGCGCGACAGCTCGGGATCCCGCTCACGAAAGTGACGTGCAACCGGTTCGCCGACGGCGAGATCTTCGTCCGCATCGATGAGAACGTCCGCGGCAACGACGTGTTCATCGTGCAGAGCACCAACGCGCCGGCGGAGAACATCATGGAGCTGCTGCTCCTGATCGACGCCGCTCGGCGGGCCAGTGCGGCACGCATCACGGTGGTGATGCCGTACTACGGCTACTCGCGACAGGACCGCAAGGACCAGCCGCGAGTCGCCATCGGTGCGAAGCTGGTGGCGAACATGATCATGAGTGCGGGGGCCGATCGCCTGCTCGGGATCGACTTCCACCAGCATCAGCTCCAGGGGTTCTTCGACATCCCCGTCGATCACCTCTACGCGATGCCGGTGCTCACGGCGCACTTCCGGAAGAAGCAGTTGAAGGACACGGTCATCGTGGCCCCCGACGTCGGATCGGCCAAGATGGCGCGCGGCTTCGCGAAGCGGCTGGACGCCTCGCTGGCGATCATCGACAAGCGACGTCCGCGCGCGAACGTGAGCGAGGTGGTGAACGTCGTCGGCGAGGTGGAAGGACGCGATTGCATCCTCGCCGACGACATGATCGATACGGCGGGGACGGTGACGGAGGCGGCGCGCGCGCTCAAGCGGCTCGGCGCCAACGACGTCTACGTCTGCGCCACGCACGCGGTGTTCAGCGGCCCCGCCGTCGAACGCCTCAAGGCTGCGCCGATCGTAGAGGTGGTCGTCACCGACACGATCGACCTGGCGCCGGAGCGCCGGTTCGAGCGGCTCACCATCCTGTCGGTGGGGGAGCTGCTGAGCAAGGCGATCCGGTACACGCACGCGGAGCAGTCCGTGAGCAGTCTGTTCGACTGAGATCGTGAAGGACGCAGTTTGTCGGTTCACGGTTTGTCGGTTCACGGCCTGCACACCATTCGGTTCACGCAGTCGCAGTTCCTGCTCGCTAACGTGAACCGATAACCGAAAACCGTTAACGGCAGTTCGAAGTACCCCGCGATCTGTCTCGCCAGGAGAGACACCGGCATGGTAGGGCGGACGCAGCCGCCTGAGAGTAGCACCGGGATCGTGGCTCGCTGCAGTCGAAGACGCATCGATCAGGATCATCATTTATGGCATCCGCATCCCTCAGCGCCGAAGCGCGCACCGAGACCGGCAAGGGCGTCGCGCGCAAGCTGCGCGCGGCGGGTCGCGTCCCGGCCGTCGTCTACGGGCACGCTCGCGAGCCGCAGGCGCTGTCGCTCCAGACGCGCGAGCTCGAGCGCCTGCTCTCCAGCATCGCCGCGGGCAGCACGGTCGTCGAGCTCTCGCTCGGCGGCGCGACCACCAAGACGCTGATCCGCGAGGTCCAGCGCCACCCGTTCAAGAAGCAGATCCTCCACGTCGACTTCCAGGAGCTCGTCGCCGGCGAGAAGGTCACCGTCGACGTGCCGCTCGTCTTCATCGGAACCCCGGAGGGCGTGCGCCTCAGCGGCGCGCTGCTCGAGCAGATCCTCCACAGCATCGAGGTCCACGTCGATCCGGCCAACATTCCCAACCACATCGACGTCGACGTCACGAACCTGGCGATGGGGCACTCGCTGCACGTCTCCGACCTCACGGTCGGCGAGGGTGTGGAGGTGCTGACCGACCAGGATGCGACGGTGTGCGCCGTCGTCGCGCCGCGCGCCGTGGTCGAAGAGACGCCGGCCGAGGGCGCCGAGGTGCCCGTGGAGCCGGAGCTCATCCGCAAGACCAAGGAAGAGGAGGAGGAGAAGTAATCCGCGCGTTCCTTGCTTCGCTCGCGCGACGGCTCCGTCCATCCGGGACGGAGCCGTCGTCGCATCACGCCGACGACGGACCGATGAAGGTCATCCTGGGCCTCGGGAATCCGGGGAAAGAGTACGAGCACACACGCCACAACGTCGGCTGGTGGCTCGTCGATCATCTGGCCGAGCGCTGGAGCTTCGACGGGTGGAAGAAGGACGGACAGTCGAAGGTCGCGCAG
>DASTSX010000357.1:0-11698 GCA_035760455.1 Gemmatimonadaceae bacterium
GCCCGCCAGGCATACCACTGACCACCTGCGCGACGCAGGACAACTCGAACCGTCCCCGTCACTCCGAAGCCATCCCACACTCGCAACTCCACATCGTCGGACGCCATCCGGCGCGATACGACGCCGACGTGCGGGCGTTCCGATCGCTGACGCACGTGATGCGCGGCGGACGGCTGTACCGGCAGGCGGCGCTCGCGCAGCGGGAGTAGCGCGTCGCACGGAACAGGCGCGCGGCTGCGCCGCTCCGACTGAAACGCTCATGGACGAAGCATACGGCGGCCGAGGCCGCCGTATGTCGTATCGAAACCTTCTCGAACAGCGTGACTGTGACTCCCGCGAACGCAGTCGCCCTCCGCGCGATCAGCCGCCGATCGGGAAGATCTTGAGCAGCACGCGGCTGCTCACGCCGTTCGACGTCGCGGTGATCACGGGGCAGCGCAGCACGCCGCTCGTCGTCGTCGTGATCGGGAAGCTCGCGGACCCGAAGATGCCCATCTCCGTCGTCTGGACCGGCACCTGGATGCTCGCCGGCACCGTCGCGGCCGCGGGGTCGCTGCTCGAGAGCTGCACCGTCGTCGTCGTGGTCGCGGTGGGGAGGAAGATGCGTCCCTCGCCCGTCTGCCCGCTCACGATGCTGGAGTCCGCGAGGCGCAGGCGCACGGCGCTCCCACTCGGCGAGGGTATCGGCAGCACCGCGAAGCGCGCCGTGCGCTGGGAGGTGAGCCCCATCCGTGCCGTGACCGTGACGCAGCCCGCGGCGCCGGAGACTCCGCGCGCGGTGAAGGTGCCGCTCGTGCCGCTGATCGTGATGGGCGACGTGACCGTCGCGACGCTGGTGTTGCTGCTCGTGAGCGTGACGGTCGCGCTCTTCGTGAACGCGTCGAGCGTCACTGTGCCGACGGCGCGGTCTCCCGAGACGACCTCCGCGGGGACGATGGTCACCGACGAGAGCGCGATCGTGCGCGCGGTCCAACCGACCAACGGGACGGCGAGCGCGCTGGCGCAGGCGAGCAGGCGCAGCTTGCGGCGGGTGTGACGGCGATCGGCGGGGTGCATGGACGTCCTCCAGTGGGGCGTGAGAGAGCAGCGGGATCAGGGTGCGTCACAGCGGAGCCCGACGGACTCGACGAGCATCCCCGAACGGCCGCGAATGCCGTCCGCGGGGCGCGCGGCGGCGGGGCAGCGGGAGACGGAGCGCGGGGCGGGCCGGGCGCGCTCCTGTAGAACGACGAGGGCGCTGCCCGGGCCGGCGGGGTCCCACCGCCGCGCCGCGGGCAGCCAGCGGAAGCACTGGTAAGCGAGGTGCGAGAGGCGAGCGCCGTCGAAGCCCGCGGTTTGCTGCGCGACCACCGCGTCCTCGTCGCACGACCGCGCGTACGCTACGCCGCCCGGGCCGCCCCACACCGGCCCCGCATCGGTCTCGTCGCCGAGCGTGCCGTCGGCGCGCACGGGGCGGCAGCGCGGGCCGATGGCGCGCAGCACTTGCTCGCGTCGGGCACGGACGCCGGTGAGCACCGCGCCGGTCGGGCAGACGAGCGAGAACGAGTTGCCCGCGCCGCCTCCGACGAGCGGCAGCAGGTCCTGGGCACGCGACGGCCTCGGCGCACCGAGCGCGAGGAGCGCGGCGAGCGACATCGCGCGGAGCGGGCGCGTGCCCACGGCGGTCACCCGCCCGCCGGGGCGAGCGTCACCCGGCGCCATGCCGTGCGGCGGCGCGTGCGACCGGCGTCGTCGAGCGCGACGATGCGCCAGTCGAGCGCGCGGCCCGCGGACGGCGCGCGCACGAACGGCGGCACGACATACCGCACGACCCCCCGCGCGACGTAGGCGGTGAACAGCGTGGCGCCGTCCGTGCCGACGAGCTCGAGGCGGTGTCGCGCGGCGCCCGCGTCCTCGTGCCAGCGCAGCACGAGCGCGGTGTCCGCGGGCACGACCGCGCCGTCCTCGGGCCCAATCAATCGCGCGTCGCCCGGACGCGGGTCGTCGGCGTCGCCGGGCGACTGGCCCGCACCGACGACATACCGGAGCGGCCGCAGCGGAAAGCCGGCGACCGCGCCGCTGTGCGCCACGCCCTCCCCCGCGCCGACGGCGGCGAGGTCGGAGTCGCCCTCGCGCTCGTCGTCCGCCTCCACCCGCAGCAGCAGCAGGTGCGTGCCCTCGACGCGTGTCGGGACGCGGTCCGTGGGCGGACCGGGAAGCGTGACGCGGCCCCCGGGCGGCAGGAAGACGTTGAAGCGCGCGAGCTCGGTGTAGCGCCGCTGCGTGCCCCGCCGCTCGAGCGGGAGCGTCGCCTCCGTGAGGAGGTCCGCTTCGTCGGGCAGCTCCTCGCCCGGCAGCACCACCTCCCACCGCCCGCGGAGCCGACCGGTACCGTTGTACGCGATGATCGCGGCCACCGGCGGCACCCGCGCCCCCGCCGCGAGCGCGAGCACCGGTACGTCCTCGGCGAACGCGAGGCGCACGTCGGTGAGCGCGAAGGGCGTGCGTGCGCCGCCGCCGGTGAGGCGGCAGGTGACCGCGACGTATTCGTCGGGGCCGCCGGTTGGGCTCTCGAAGCGGCGCACGTAGAAGAAGGTGGAGCGCGCGCCGCGCACGGCGTCCTGGTAGGCGCGCATGGCCACCGCCGGCGGGATCGACATCACGTCGGTCAGCGCGCCGCGGCCGCTCGGCGTGCGCAGGTCGTAGCGCGCGGGAAGCACGCCGAAGATGGTCGCGGGGTCGCAGCGCGCGCCCATGTCGGGCGTCGCGGGGATCAGCGCACCGCACCACATCCCTTCGCGCGCCACGCGCGTGCCCACACCGCCGAAGGTGAGGAACACCGTCGTCGGGCCGTTGGCGTTCACGCTGACGCCGGTGGGGCTCACGCGCACCTGCGCGCCCGCGTGCGCCGATACCGCGACGACCAATCCGAACGCGAGGGCTCTCATAGCACGCGGAAGGTGAGGCCGGTGGTCACGCTCCAGCGGAGACGCCGACCCGCCGGCAGCCCCGGCACGAGCGCATCGAGCCGTTGGCGCGTCTCGGCGGAGAGCCACGTGAGGCGCGCGAACGCGCGGCCGCGCGGGCCCGCCGCCGCGGCGGCGCCGAAGCCCTGCGAGAGCTCGGCGCGCGCGTCGGCCTGTGTGCCGCGAAGCGCCGTGGCGCCGTCGCGCGAGACGGTGGCGGTATAGCCGGCGGACAGTTGCGTGAATCGCGCGGGCTGCCAGCTCGCCGTCGCGCCGAGGCGGCGGAGGCTTCGGCGCTCATCGCTCTCACGCTGCACCTGCCGCTCGTCCGACGCCTCCAGCGTGATGTCCGCGTCCGCGCGCGGCGCGACGCCGAGCGTGAGCGCGTGTACGCCGCTGAGGAAGTCCGCGCGCTCGCGGCCCGGCTGACGGTTGTCTTGCAGGCTGCGATTGTAGCGATACGCCGCGCGCCAGCGAGTGAGCGTCCACTGCGCGCCCGCGTCGACGACGTCGCTCACCTGGTCGGGCAGGTCCACGGGACGAAAGTCGCCGTTGGTGGGCGTGCCGTCGGCGCGCGCGTGCGTGCGCGCCACACTCGCCGTGAGTGACGGGAGCCAGGGGCGCGACGGCAGGAGCTGCGCGAGCGGCAGCGCGGCGTTGGCCGTGGACGTGCGCGTCAGCGTGCGCAGCACGCTCGGCACGCGCGCGAGGTTGTCGCCGGTGCGCGCGTACGCGGCGCGCAGCGCTAGGCTGCCGAGGGAGAGCGAGAGCTCGCCCGCGTCGTCCTCGCGGTCTGCCGGGGCTGACGCGGCGACACTCCGGAAGAGCGGCTCGACCCGCTCGTGCCGCACGACGCCGGCGAGGTCCACGGCGACCCGATCCGAGAGGCGGTGCTGGCGGAGCAGGTCCACCGCGAGCTCGCCCCACCGCGCCTGGCGTCGCGTGCCCGCGAGCGCGACGACGGTGGTGTCGCCGGTGAGCTGCTCGTCGGGTGCGGGCTCGAAGCGGCTGTCCGACCATTCCGCGCGGAGCCGCACGCGCTGCTGCAATGCCTGCGCGCCGAGCGCGAACCCGCGCCCCGCGCTGCGCTCGGCGCTCACCACTGCGCCGCGCGTGAAGCCCGGGTCGGGCCGTACCGCCCCGTCGAGCAGCGTGCCCTCGAGCCGCAGCGCGCCGGGGTGCGCCGGCGCGAGCTCCACGCCGAGCAGCGCGGCACGTATCTGGTGGTTGCGGTCTGCGAGGCCAGCGAGGTTGTCCCACCCGACGATGCTCGCGCCGCTGGCGGCGACGAGCGTGAGCGCCGCCGGTCCGCGCGCGAGCCCCGCGCTCACGCCGCGCGTCACCGAGCCCTGAATGAGGTGCCGCTGCTGGCCGGGCGTGATCGTGCCGGCGGTGAGCGAGGCCCCACCGCGCCGGAACGCGGCGGACCAGTCGGCGAGGTCCACGAGCGGGGCGGCGTTCCCGCGCAGCTGGAAGCGGAGCGCCTGCGCCCGCGCGTTCGCGCCGACCACGTTCCATTGCGTGACGAGCTCTCCGCCGCCGCGCCGGAGCGCCGACCGCAGCGACGCGCTGCCGGTGACGTCCTGGAAGGTACGGCGCGGCGACGGCGGCTCGGCGGCCGAAGTGCGCTCCGCGAGCTGGCCCGCGTTGTTGAGGGTGAGCGCCGGCGTGACCGCGGCCGACTCGAACCCCCCGCGCGCGAGGACGCGCAGAGGCGCTCGTCCCACCTCCGTCCACGCGTCGCCCGCCACGACGTAGACCACCAGCTCCTGCTCTCCCGCGGGGAGGCGTACGCCGCGCGGGCGCAGCACGACGCGCGTGCCCTCGTGGGCGGCGAGCCCGGCGAAGTCGCTCCCGCCGACGACCAGCGCGAGGCGCTCGGCGCCGGCGCGCAGCGGGCGGCTCAGCGTGAGCGTGAGGGGTGCATCGGCGCGCAGCCAGCGCGCCGACTCCCACTCCGCCGCGACGGTGAGCGCCGCCTCCGGCCCGACCGTCCCCTGCGGGACCTGCGCCGCGAGGAGGGCGGGGGCGAGCAGGGGGAGGAGGGTCGCACGCATCGAGGGTCGCGCGTGGGGGAGTGGGCGTGAACGGCGTCGGAGGCCGGCGCCACCATGCGGCGCGCTGCCGCGGCGCGCATGACGCGAACGCGTGATGCCGCGCGCACGGTCGCGCGACCGTGCCGCCGGGCGGGCGCACACGCCGATCGCTTGCCCGCGCGGCGGGGCATCCGCATCTTCGCGGGAACCTCGGGCATCGCACCTCTCTCCCATGCGATCGCACCTCTCGCTCGCGCCGCTGGCCATCGCTCTCTTCACGCTGCTCGGGGCGCCCCTCGCGCCGACCGCGGGCGCGCAAGGCGCCGCGCTGCGTGTCGACCGCTTCACCGTCCACCAGGGGCTCGCCCAGAACAACGTCAGCGCGGTCGCGCAGGACCGCGCCGGCTTCGTGTGGGCGGGAACGCCGCGCGGGCTCCAGCGCTTCGACGGCTATGCGTTCGTCCGCTACGCGTCGCTCGACTCGGCGGCGCCGCGCGAGCTCGAGGAGCGCATCTCCGCGCTGCTCGTCGACGCGGAGGGAACGCTGTGGGTCGCGACCCCGCGCGCCATCTTCCGCCGCGCCGCGCACGGGCGGCGGCTCACGCGGCTCCCGCTGACGAACGTGTTCACGGCCTGGGCGCCCGACTCGGTGGGGCGTCTCTGGGTGCTCGACGGCGGCGCGCTCCGGTGGGTCGCGCGCGCCGACACGGGCGCGCGTCTCGTGACGGTGCGCGTGGACGCGCCGGCCGCCGGGTGCCCGGCGGTCGCGACGTCGCGCGCGGGCGGCCTCTGGATCGGCTGCGAGCGCGACGACGAGACGAGAGTCGTCCACCTGGACCCGGCGACGGGTGCGCGGCGGACCTATCGAGCAGCCGAGGCGCGTGGCGTCCGCGCGCTCGCGGAGGATGCGATCGGCCGCGTGTGGCTCGGCGGCAACGGAGGGCTCACCGTGCTCGAGCCGGGCTCCACACGGTTCCGCGCGCACCCGGTGTTTCGCGGCACGGTCGTCGGCGACGTCCGGCCCCAGCGCGACGGCGGGGTGCTCGTGCTCGCCGAGGAGATGGAGCGGACGACGGGCGCGGTCTCGCGCCTCGACCGGGCGGGGCGCGTGACGCAGCAGTGGACGCCGCGCGAGGTGTTCGCGCAGGTCCCCCTCGCGCACCAGCTCATGGTCGACCGCGAGGGCGGATTCTGGATCGCGACCGTGACGCAGGGGCTCGCCCGGCTCGACGTCACGCGTCCCGTGTTCGACCAGGTGTCGAGCCGGTCGGGCCCGCGGCTCCCGTTCGCGAGCGACTTCGTGGTGGCACTGCACGAGTCGCTCGACGGGAGCCTGTGGGTGGGGACGCTGCGCGGCGGTGCCTACCGCGTGGCGCCGGACTGGGGCCGCCTCGAGGCGTTCCTCCCCGATGCGCGCGACTCGGACGCGCTCCCGTCGGTCGACGTGTGGGACTTCGAGGAGGACGCCGCCGGCAACGTGTGGATCGCGACGTCGCTCGGCATCTGCCGGTGGGCGCCGCCGGGGCTGCGCTGCCACCGCGCGTCCGGCGTCGAGGGCGCGGGGGGCTCGAGCCTCGCGGCCGACGCGGACGGGTGGTTCTGGCTCGCGCGCTCGCGCCGCGGCGTGATCGCGTTCGACCCGGCGAGCGGCCGTTTCGGCGCGCCGGTGCCGACGTCGGAGCTCGCCATCACCGTCTACGCCGACCGCGACTCGGGCTACCTGTGGATGGGCGGCGAGGGGTTGCGTCGCGTGAAGGTGAAACACGGGCAGGTCGCGGGCCCGATCGAGCCGGTGCCGACCGCGCAGCCAGCCAGCGCCGTCATCTTCGAGGTCCAGCGCGACCACGAAGGGGCGCTGTGGCTCGCCTCCGAGGCGGGGCTCCAACGGTGGGACGTGGCGGCGCGACGCTTCGCGCGGGTGGAGGTGCCGGAGCTGCGCGGCACCACGGTGTACTCGATCGAGGAGGACGCCGACGGACGCTTCTGGCTCGGCACCGGGCACGGGCTCGTGCAGTATTCGCCGGCCACGGGCATCTCGCGGCGCTATCGGCGCGAGGATGGCGTGACGGACGGGGAGTTCAACCGCCGCGCGGCGCTGCTGCGGCGCAGCGGCGAGATGGTGTTCGGCGGCGTGGAGGGGCTCACCGTGTTCCGCCCGTCACAGGTGACCGGGCATCGGGGCCCGACACCGGTCGTCTTCACGCGCTGGCGGCGCGTCACCGCCCAGGGCGTAGTGGAGACGGCGCTCGACGGCGTCGACGATCTGCGCGTCGGCCCCGGCGACCGCGCGGTGACGCTCGAGTTCACGGCGCTGGCGTTCGCGCAGGGGCCGGCGCGCCGCTACCGCTATCGCCTCGAGGGGGTGAACGCCGAGTGGGTGGAATCGACGGAGCGCACGGTGACCTTTGCGTCGCTGCCGCCGGGGCGCCTCGTCTTTCACGTGCAGGCGGCGGCGGGGGCGGAGGAGTGGGACGAGCCCGGAGCGTCGCTGCGCCTCCACGTGGTGCCGCCGGTGTGGCGCACCTGGTGGTTCCGCGCGCTCGCGGCCGCGGTGCTCCTCGCCCTCGCGTGGGCGCTCCATCGCGCGCGCCTCCGCCGGGCTCTCGAGACGGAGCGGCTCCGCCTCCGCATCTCGCGGGACCTGCACGACGAGATCGGCGCCGGGCTGAGCGGCATCGCGCTCCTCTCCGACGCCGCGGGCGGCGGCGTGCGCCTGCCGGAGCGCGAGCGCGCGCAGCTGCAGCGCATCGGCCGGTCGGCGCGGCGGATGGCGAAGGACCTGCGGGACATCGTGTGGGCGATCGATCCCGACGCGGACCGGCTGGAGATGGTGGTCTCGCGCATGCGCGACGTCGCGGACGACCTATTGCCGCAGGCGCAGGTGCGCTTCCACGCGCCGCCGGCCGAGGCGCTCTCGGGGACGGTCGGGATGGCGGCGCGGCGCGACCTGCTGCTCATCTACCAGGAGCTGCTGCACAACGTGGCGCGGCACGCGCAGGCATCGGCGGTGGACATCCACGTGGTCGTGGGGCGCGAGGAGATCGAGCTGCAGGTGTCGGACGACGGCCGCGGCTTCGAGCCGGCCGCGGTGCGCGCAGGCACGGGGCTCAAGAGCATGCGCGAGCGGGCGACGCGCGTCGGCGCCCGTCTCGACCTCACCAGCGCGCGCCCGGGGGGCACGACGGCGCGCGTCATCATGCGACGGGCGTGACGCGCTACGACGAGCGCGCCCCGGTGTGGGTGGTGGAGGACAGTGCCCTCTACCGCGACGCGATCGGCGAGATCCTCGACGAGAGCGAGCGGATGCGCTGCGTCCACGCCTTCGCCGACGGCGAGGCCGCGCTCGCCGAGCTGGCGCGGCGGCGCGAGCTGCCACGTATGGTGCTGATGGACATCGCGCTGCCGGGGATGGGTGGGATCGAGGCGACGCGGCATTTCCGGCGGCACAACGCGGCCATCCCCGTCGTGATGCTCACGGTGCACCAGAGCACCGACCGCATCTTCCAGGCGATCTGCGCCGGCGCGTCGGGCTACCTGCTCAAGTCCGCCCCGCGCGAGGAGATCGTGCGCGGCCTCGAGGACGTCCTCGATGGTGGCGGCGCGATGGACCGCCAGATCGCGCGGCGCGTGCTCGAGATGTTCAACCATCTCGCGGCGCCGCGCGCGGATTACCGGCTCTCCGAGCGCGAGCGGGAGATCCTCCACCTCCTCGTGGACGGCGCGACGAAGCAGGGCATCGCCGACCGGCTGGCGTTGAGCCCCCACACGGTGGACGCGCACGTGCGCAGCATCTACACGAAGCTCCACGTCCACAACCGCGGCGGCGCGGTGGCGAAGGCGGTGCGCGAAAACCTTCTCTGAGCGGCGGCGCGCGTGGCCCGCGTGGGATGACGCGAACGCGTGATGCGCAGCGAACCGGACGGCGCGATCGTGGATGCACGACCCCAGCAGGTCCACCACGACTCCCCCCCGCGACAGGACGGCGACCGATGCGCCTCACCCCCCGGCTGCTCTTGGCGGCCTCGCTCCTCGCGTCGTGCGCGCTCGCCGTGCCGGCGCGCGCCGACATCACGCACTACCAGGACGGCCGGTTCTGCGCGGGCCTCGTCCTCGGCTGCTCCGGCAATGGTCCGGTGGCGCTCGAGCAGGGCGAGACGCGCGTCATCAACGTGAAGGGGCAGAACGTCAACTTCTGCAGCGCCGTGACGGTGGGCGGCGCGGGCGTCACGGTGGCGGTCGACGGCACGAAGCTCATCGCCGACGGCGCGACGGCGGGCACGGGCCAGGTCGACCTGCGCTTCACCCTGGCTGGCGACGCGGTGCCGGGCAATCGAAACGTGACGCTCAGCAACTGCGTGGGCGCCAACTTCACGCTGGTGATCGGTGTGCTGCGGAACGGCGACGCCACCGCGATCGCGCCGATCCCGGACCAGTCGAACCTGTTCACGACGGTGGACCTCACCGTGAGCGGCGTCAACATCGCCAACGCGGGCGCGAAGGTGGCCTCCACCACCAGCATCCCCGCCTCGGCGACGGTGCAGGCGCAGGTGCTGGCGAGCACCGCGACGTCGGCCACGGTGCGGCTCACCTACAGTACCGCGCTCGCCAAAGCGACGGGCCAGCTCTTCCTCTTCGACGCCGCGAACGCGGGGATGTGCGTGCCCGGCGTTTCGACGAAGATCCTCGCCTGCTACGGTGGGAGCATCCCGTTCACGATTAACGGGCCGAACGTCGTGGAGTCGATCACCTTTCCGAACGGGTCGCGCGTGACCCCGGGGAGCGTGCTGGCGATCCGCGTGAAGCTCGTGCGGCCGGCGAGCGGAACGAAGTCGACCACGGGCATCACGCTCGCCGGGTCGACCGGCGGAGAGGTCGTGAAGTGGCAGGTGCACCCCAGCGCCGTGTTCGTCGCCGAGACGGGCACCGCGTTCAGCCCCACCGCCTCGCTGAACAGCGTGCGCTTCTCCACCGGCACGCAGACGACGGACCTGCTCGTGCGACTCCAGCAGGTGCCGGCTGGCTGCGTCACGACATGCGCCGCGACGGTGGAGGCGCGCACGGAAGACTACCGCGAGGCGGCGCCGTTCCGGCGGACGGCGGGGTTCACGATCGCGTTCCAGTGAGTCGATAGACCTCGTACCAGGGAGTCGGGAACGGCGCATCCCGGCACGCGCGGCCTCGAGACCGCGCGTGCCGGGCTCGTGCGGACCGAGACAGCCTGCGGTGCCCCGATGAGGGCGTCCTCCGCCAGGACTCGGCCATTCAGTCGTCGGCCGGGAGCCATCCGTCGCGCGGGGGCAGGGTCTACCGCGGCACCATCCGCGTGAACGGATGCACGTACGCCTGCAGGTACACCAGGACGCCCACGAGCAGCGCCAGCGCGATGCTGTGCTTGAACACGAAGCGCAGGATCGCGCCCTCGTTCCCCGACGTCTTGGTCGCCGTGCTGGCCACCACGATGCTCTGCGCGTCGATCATCTTGCCCATGACGCCGCCCGAGCTGTTCGCGGCGGCCATCAGCACAGGGGACAAACCGAGCTGGGTCGCCGTGATCTTCTGCAGGCTGCCGAACAGGACGTTCGACGCGGTGTCCGATCCCGTCAGCGCCACGCCGAGCCAGCCGAGCAGGGTGCCGAAGATCGGGTACAGGAAGCCCGTGCGCGCGAACGCCAGGCCGAGGATGGCGTCGAGCCCCGAGTAGCGCGTGAGATAGCCGATGGCCAGCATGGCGGTGATCGTGAGCAGCGACCGCCACGCCACGAGGATGGTGCGCCAGTACACGCGCATCATCCCGCCGAACGAGTAGCGCAGCACGAGGCCGCCGATCAGGGCGGACAGAAGGATGGCCGTGCCCGTGGCCGACAGGATGTTGAACGTGAAGACGGCCGCCTCGGGCGCCGCTTCGGCGACGACCGGGGGAACGCGTAGCACGACGCGGTCCAGCCCGGGGACGTGCACCTGCGGGGCATAGATCCGATTCAGCCAGGCCTTCGACCCCGGAAGCCCCCACACGAACACCAGCGCGCAGAGGATCAGCCAGGGCGCCCACGCGACCATCGAGGATCCCGGCGCGTCGCCCGCCGGCGAGGGCGCGCGAGCCGGTGCCGCGACGCCGGCGTCACGACGGGTGACGCGGACGTAGAGCGCGATCGAGACCATGCAGATCACGGACGACACGACGTCCACGAGCGTGGGACCGTGATAGTTCGAGACGAGGAACTGCGGGATGGCGAAGCTGACACCGGCCACCAGCAGCACCGGCCACGTGCGGCGAACGCCGCGCCATCCCTCGTACGCGGCGATGAGCCAGAACGGCACGATCACGGAGAAGATCGGGAGCTGGCGGCCGACCATCTTGCTCAACGTCAGCGCGTCGATGCCCGTCACCCCCTGGAGCGCCAGGATCGGCGTGCCCATCGCGCCGAACGCCACCGGCGCCGTGTTGGCGATCAGCGAGAGACCGGACGCCTGAAGGGGGGTGAACCCCAGCCCGATCAGGAGCGCACCGGTGATCGCGACGGGGGTGCCGAACCCCGCGGTGCCCTCGAAGAACGACCCGACGGCGAAGGCGATGAGCACGAGCTGGATGGACCGATCGTCGCTCAGCGTCTCCATGCTCTGCTTCAGGCGATCGAAGGCGCCGTGCTCCGCCGTGAGCTGATACAGAAACAGAATGTTCAGCACGATCCAGCAGATCGGGAACAGCCCGAACGCGGC
>DASTSX010000358.1:0-15649 GCA_035760455.1 Gemmatimonadaceae bacterium
CAGCTTCGTGCGGCTGCCGAACGGGAACGTGCTCGCCACGTTCCAGATGCAGCACGACTCGCTCGGCGTCGCGCCCGGCGGGCTCGTGGAGCTCACCCCCGAGGGCCGACTGGTGCGGGCATCGTCGGCGGCGCTGGCGGGCGTCGATCGTGCGATCCGCCCGTATTCGGCGGCGATCCTTCCCGCGCTCGACCGGATCGTCACCACGACGACCGATATGGAGGGCGACGCGCCGGTGCGCGCCGTCCAGGTGTGGCGACTCTCGGATCTTCGCCTGCTGCGCACGTTCGACTTGCCCTCGGGACCGCGCGGTGACGAAGCGATGTTCACCGCCGAGCCGAGGGTGCTCGCCGACGGGCGGACGGTGCTCGTCTCGACGTTCAGCTGCGGGCTCTACCTGCTCGGCGGAATCGACGGCGACGCGCCGTCGGGACGGCTCGTATCGTCGTTCCCCACGGTGAAGAACGAGTCCTGCGCGATCCCTGTCATCGCGGGCAACTTCTATCTCGTCACCGTGCCCGCGTGGAATGCGGTGGTGAGCCTCGACATCTCCGATCCGGCACGTCCGCGCGAGGTCTCGAGGCTGACGCTCGGCTCGGCCGACGTCCCGCACTGGATCGCGCTGGAGCCCAACCAGCGACGGCTCGTGATCACGGGATACGGTGCGCTGGAGCATCGTGTCCTGATGGCGTCGTTCGACGCGCGGACGGGCCGTCTGGCGCTCGACACGAGCTTCCGCGACGCAGGCGCGACGGTGCCCGGGGTGCGCATGGACGGGAGGTCGTGGCCGCATGGCGGGAAGGCGGCGGGGATCCCGCACGGGGCGGTGTTCAGCCACGTGCCACCGAAGTAGCTCGTCACGCTGCGATCTTGCAGCCGCATGCGGACCGCGCTGAACGTCTCGGGAGCGCTGCTCCTCCTCATGGGCGGCGTCTGGATGCTTCAGGGCATCGGCATATTGCCCGGCAGCTTCATGACCGGCCAGACGAAGTGGGCGATCCGTGGCGCGATCGCGGCGGCAGTCGGACTCGCGCTGCTCATCGCGGCGCGCCGCGTACGGCCGTGAGCGAGCGCCGAGCGTAGGCCGGGGCGAGCCGCATCGCGCGGCTCGCCCGCAACGCGATCAGGGCGCCCGCGTGCCCATCGAGCGGAAGACGCGCACGGAGTCAGGCGACTTCACGGCGTAGTGCGCGGTCACCGGGCCGCCGAGCGAGTCACCCTGCAGGCGCCAGACGGCGGCGATGGTCGTCTGCACGTTCTTGCGAATGGGGCTCGAGTACGGGCCCGCGTGGACGACGATGCTGTCGCCGGCGGCCGTGGCGTGAGCCGGTACGGGCTCATCGCGATCGGGGAACTTCATCTTCCAGCCACTCCCGTCGGCCGTCGCGGTGAGCACCATCGTGAGGAGGGTAGAGTCGCCCGCCTGGTTGGCGACGTTCATGTTCCAGGTGCCGGCCACCTGGTCGAGCGTCAGCGCCGCCGGCGCCGCGGGTGCGGCCGCCGCCGCGGCGGTATCGGCCGCCGCCGGTTGTTCGGACTTGCCGCAGGCAACGGCCATCACGGCGCACAGCGACAGAGCGATCCAGCGCATAAACGATCTCCGGCGAAAGAGTTCGGTCGCGCCAACGGCGGCGGACCGTACGGCCGAGCGAACGTACGATCACAAGGCTCGGTTCGCCATGGCAGCCACGTCCGCCGGAGCGGGCGTGAGCTCCTCTGCCTCGCCCACTACGATCCCGCCGCGACCGCCGCGCTTCCCGAGGCGGAGTTTGCCGCGATCGTGAGGCAGTGCGGCTGGTGCGCGCGGCGATCGGTCGCATATTGGGCCGGCCGCGCGACCGCGTGGCGTCGTCGACGCTCACTTCCGCCCCCGGACGCCGACCGATGCGACACCGCACACTCGCCTGTCTCGCGCTCGCGTCGGTGCCCGCGTGCGCCAATCCCGCCTCACGCGCGACGCCGGCGCTCACGTCGGACGAGCGTGAAGTGCTCGGCGTCGTCGACCGCCTCTTCGCCACGATGCGATCGAAGGACACGGCGGTGATGCGCACGCTGTTCGAACCCGGGGCGCGGCTCGTGGGGATCCGCCCGCGTCCTTCGGGGGAGGCCGTGGTGCAGGCACTGACGTGGGAGCGATTCGCCGCGTTCGTCGCGAGCGACAGGCGCGAGTGGATCGAGCGCGCGTGGAATCCCCAAGTGCGGGTCCGCGGCGCGCTCGCCACGGTGTGGGCGGAGTACGACTTTCACTTCGGCGCGCAGCCGAGCCACTGCGGTGTGGACGCGGTGCACCTGCTCAAGACGCCGGCGGGGTGGCGCATCGTCGGAATGGCGGACACGTACGAGACGACGGGATGTCCCGCTCGACCGGCGCCGGCGGCGGCGCGCTGAGGAGCCGAATCATGTCCACACCGACGAACGCTCCGGACTCGTCGCCCCTCCCCCGCCGCTTCGGCCTCCTGCCCGCGACGGCGCTCAACATGACCAACATGATGGGCGCGGGGCCGTTCATCACGATCCCGCTGCTGATGACGGCGCTCGGCGGGCCGCAGGCGATGCTCGGCTGGCTCGTCGCGCTCGTGATCGTGATCTGCGACGGGATGGTGTGGAGCGAGCTCGGGGCGGCCATGCCGGGCTCCGGCGGCTCGTTCCAGTATCTGCGCGAGGCGTTCGGCCGCGAGCGGTTCGGGCGGCTGATGGGATTCCTGTTCGTCTGGCAGTTCGTGCTGAGCGGACCGCTGGAGATCGCGTCCGGCTACATCGGCTTCGCGGCGTACGCGCGCTACATCTGGTCGGGGCTCGGCCGCGGCGAAGCGATCGCGCTGATCGTCGGCATCGGCGTGCTCAACGTCGCGCTGCTCTACCGGCGCATTCACGCCATCGCGCGGATCACGGTGTCGCTCTGGGTGGGGACGCTGATCACCGTGCTCGCCGTGATCGGCACCGGAGCGATGAACTTCGATCCGCGCCTCGCCTTCGACTTCCCGCCGGGCGCGTTCGATTTCTCGCTCGGGTTCTTCCTCGGGCTCGGCGCGGCGTCGCGCGTCGGGGTGTACGACTACCTCGGCTACTACGACGTCTGCTACATCGGCGACGAGGTGCGCGATCCGGGACGCGTCATCCCGCGCTCGATCCTGATCAGCACCGCAGCCGTCGCGCTGATCTACATCGGCATCAACCTGTCGATCATCGGCGTGATCCCGTGGCGCGAGTTCGTCCCCGCCGAGGCGCACCCGGAATCGGGGTTCATCGTCTCGAGCCTGATGGAGCGCGTCTACGGCTCGCGGGTGGCGACCGTGTTCACGCTGCTCATCCTCTGGACGGCGTTCGGCTCGGTGTTCGCGCTGCTGCTCGGCTACTCGCGCATCCCCTTCGCGGCGGCGCAGAGCGGCTACTTCTTCCGCGCGTTCGGCCGGCTGCATCCGACGGGACAGTTCCCGTACGTGTCGCTGCTCGTGCTCGGCGCGCTCTCGATCATCGCGGGGTTCTTCTCGCTCGGCACCGTGATCGACGCGATGATCGTGACGCGCATCGTCGTGCAGTTCATGGGACAGATCGTGGGCCTGATGCTGCTGCGCAAGCGCGCGCCGGACATGCCGCGGCCGTACCGCATGTGGCTCTATCCGCTGCCGGCGCTCGTGGCGCTCATCGGCTGGATCTTCCTCTTCGCCACGACCCCGCTGCGCGTGATCCTGTTCGGCGTCGGGATGCTGGCGCTCGGCTGCGTCGTGTTCCTGCTCTGGTCGTGGCGGACGGAGCGCTGGCCGTTCGTCGCAGCGGTGAGTCGGTGAGTCGGTGAATCGGTGAATCGGTCGTCGTTCACCGTTCACGGCTTTCCGTTTACCGCTCACGGCTCGTCAGTGATCCCGCCCGCGTCCCGTGCGCTCCTGCAGCTCGTCGATCTTCTTGGACGCCTCGGCCTTCGTGAGCGAGTCGTCCACCTCCTCACCGGCCTCATTGGCGAGCGTGCGCAGATACGACGCTTGCGGGCCGGTCATGCTCTCGTCGCCGGTGACCCATGCATCCGGGTCCTTCTGCACGGCGTCCGCGGGCGCGGGATTCCGATCTCTATTGGTCATGAGGTGCTCCTCCATTGAGTCAGGCAAGGTGCGCCGGGTGCGCGCCCCCGCGCAGCGGAGTGCAGACCCCGTGCCGAAGAAACACCGAAAGCGCACTCCGCAGTTGTGGCGTGTGGAGGAGCGGTGACCTAGGCGACCCGTGCGACGCGGGCGAGCCGACCGAACGGCTCGCCCGCGCGTGGCGTCATGGGATCCGCGTGCCGCTCGCGCGGAGCTGGAGCACCGAGTCGGCGCCCTTGGTGTCGTATCGCGCCGTGGTCATGCCCACGAGCTTGCCGTCCTGCATCCGCATCGTCGTCTCGGTCCGCACCTTCACGTTCTTGCGGCGCTGGCTGGCGAACGGCCCGGCGACGGTGTGAATGCTGTCTCCGCCGGGGTGCACCGTGAGCGGCACCTTGAGCCCGCTCGGGAACTCCATCGACCAGCCGGTCGTGTCGGCCGTCGCGGTGAGGATGAAGTTCGTCGGGGTCGTGTCCGTGCCCGACGTCGGCACGTTGCTCATCTGCCACTTGCCGGCGACGTCGGCGAGCGAGAGCGCCGCCGGCGCCGGGGCCGGTGCCGGGGTCATCGCCGCGGTAGTGGTGTCAGCCGGCGGGGCCTCGCTCTTCGCGCATCCGGCGACGAGCAACAGGGTGGAAGCGGCGAGCGCGAAACGGGTGACGTGATGCATCGGTACCTCCGCGAAGTCGTGAGGGGAGCGGAGCGGCCACTACGGGGGTGGAGACGATAGGCGATGCCGGGCGGGAGTCAAGGCGAGCCGGTCGCAAGCTCGCCATTGGCGGGCGTCGTCGTATGTTCACGCATGCCCGACATCGTTCCCGACGACGACCCATTCATCCGGCACCTTCGCGACGCCGGAATCCGCCCACCCCCTGGACCTCGTCGGATGCGATCCGGCGGACCGCCGCGATCGCCGCGGCTCACCTTCGCCGTGGGGATCCTGTTCTTCGTGCTCGTGGTCGTGCTGCCGAGCCTCACGAGCCGGCTGGCCGACTGGCTCTGGTTCCGCGAGATCGGCTTCGAGCGCGTCTTCTTCACGAAGATCGCCGCGCAGTGGATCATCGGGCTCCTGAGCGGAGCGATCGCCTTCGCCGTGCTCTACGGCAACGCGCGGTACGCGCTGCGCGGGCTCGTCGTCGGACCGGCGCGCGTGCGCGATCCGATCACCGACATCTCCGGTCTCGCCACGGCCCTCGGCGCCCAGGCGGCGCGCGTGATGCGCGCGCTGGCGCTTCCGTGGACGGCGCTGATCGCCTTCGTCGTGGCCCTGGCGATGGGCTCCCAGTGGAACACGGCGCTCCAGGCGATCCACCGCACGCCGTTCGGGCAGACCGACCCGATCTGGGGGCGCGACATCGGCTGGTACGTGTTCGTGCTGCCGGCGATCGAGGCGATCGTGTCGTTCGGGTTCTCGCTCGTGATCCTCTCGCTGCTCCTCGTCGCCGTGCCGATTCATTTCGCGCGTGCGGAGTCCGGACGGGACGGCGAGCCGCTGGTCATCCCGCCGCACGCGCGACAGCATCTCGCGATCCTCGCCGCGCTGCTGCTGCTCGTGCTCGGCCTGCGCACGGAGCTGGTGAGCATTCCCGGCCTCCTGTTCAACGAGCACCTCGCGCTCACGGGCGCGAACTACGTGGATCTCAACGTGCGCGTGCCGGCGATGCACGTGCTCGCGGCGGGCGCACTGATCGGAGCCGCGCTCATCGCGTGGAGCGGCATGCGCGGCCGGATGGCGTACGTCGCGGCGCGCGTGATGGCGGGGTACGCGATCCTGACGGCGGCGACCATCCTCGTGCCCGCCGCGTACCAGCGGCTGGTCGTGCAGGCGAACGAGCTGTCGTACGAGACGCCGCAGATCGCCCACCACATCGCGGCGACGCGTCGCGCGTGGGGGATCGCCGACGTCCAGCTGCGCGAGCTCGGCACCGCCACCGACCTCACCCCGGCGACGATCTCGGCCAACCGCGCCACGATCGACAACGTGCGCCTGTGGGATCGCGAGCCGCTGCTCCAGACGTTCGGGCAGATCCAGTCGATCCGCACGTACTACGACTTCGTCTCCGTGGACGACGATCGCTACCGCATCGGCGGACAGCTCCGCCAGGTGATGCTCTCGGCGCGCGAGCTCGACACCGACGCGCTGCCGACGAAGGGCTTCATCAACGAGCACCTCACGTACACGCACGGCATGGGCGTCACGCTCGGCCCGTCGAACGAGGTGACGGCGGAGGGGCTCCCCGTGCTGTTCATCAAGGACCTCCCGCCGGCCTCCAGCATCGAGATGAAGATCACGCGGCCGCAGATCTATTACGGCGAGCAGTCGAACGACTTCGTGCTCGCCCCGAGCCGCCAGCGCGAGTTCGACTATCCGGCGGGCGAGGGGGACGCGGCGGTCTACTCGGCGTACGACGGCCGCGGCGGCGTGCCGATCGCGTCGCCCGCCGCGCGGCTGCTCTATGCGCTGCACTTCGGCTCGTTCAACATTCTGCTCTCGAACGACGTCACCGACCGCACGCGCATCATGTACAACCGCAGCGTGGGCGAGCGTGCGCGGCGCGCCCTGCCCTTCCTGCTGTTCGATCGCGACCCGTACATGGTCGTCGGCGCCGACGGCCGGCTGAAGTGGCTGCTCGACGGCTACACCACGACCGACCGCTTCCCGTACTCGCAGCCGGTGCCGGGCGGGATCGACTACATGCGCAACGCGGTGAAGGTCGTGATCGACGCGTACGACGGCGACATCGCGGCGTACGTCGCCGCGCCGGACGACCCGATCGTCCGAACGCTCTCGCGTATCTATCCCGGATTGCTCCGCCCGCTGAGCGCGATGCCGGCCGACCTGCGCGCGCACCTCCGCTATCCCGAGGACCTCTTCCGGGTGCAGACGGCGCTGTTCGCGACGTACCACATGGGCAACCCGGAGACGTTCTACCATCGGGAGGATCAGTGGCAGGTGCCGGGCGCCACGGCGGTGAGCCAGCAGAGCGCGAGCGAGCGCGCGTCGGGGACGGGGCGGATCGCCGGCGAGTCGTTCCTGCGGCACATGGTGATGCGGCTGCCCGGTGAGCGGGAGCCCGAGTTCATCCTCATGCGGCCGTTCACGCCACGCCAGAAGGACAACCTCGCGGCGTGGATGGTGGCGCGGAACGACGGCCCGCACCTCGGCAAGCTGGCCGTCTATCGCTTCCCGCGGCAGAGCCTCGTGTTCGGCCCGAACCAGATCGCGAACCGGATCAACCAGGACACCGAGGTGTCGCGCCAGATCTCGCTCTGGGATCAGCGCGGATCCGAGGTGCTGCGCGGCGAGCTGCTGGTGATCCCGATCGAGGGCTCGCTGATCTACGTGCAGCCGCTGTACCTGCGCGCCCAGGGCGGTCGCATCCCCGAGCTCAAGCGCGTCGTGGTCGCGCAGGAAGGACAGGTCGCGATGGCCGAGACGCTCGACGCGGCGCTCCGCATGCTGTTCGGCGACACGCGTGCGCCGGTGCGCGAGACGTTGGCCGCGGCACCGGCGGCCGGTGCGCCGGCGGCGACCGCGCGCGCCGCGGACACGACCACCGCCGCGCCAGCCTCCGGCGCGACGGCCGATCTCGCCCGGCGCGCGAACGAGCACTTCGAGCGGGCGCGGGCGGCGCAGCGCGCGGACGACTGGGCGACGTACGGCGCCGAGATGCGGCGGCTGGGCGAGGTGCTGCGGCAGCTGGGCGCGCAGCGCTGAGAACTGCCACTGAAGTACCCGGTATGACCGACGTACGCAGTACCCGGTACGTCAGTAGTACCGGGTACTCGATGTGGCAGTCCCCGCTAAGCACCCCGCGCACCGGCGGCATCCAAGGAAGGTCACCATCGAGGAGTGACCCATGAAGAAGCTCGCGCTCGGCACCGTCGGCATGCTGCTGGTCGCCACCGTCGCGTGGACGTCGTACGGCGGGTGGGCCGTCGTGAAGGTCGCCAAGATCCCCGACGCGTGGATCGTCGGGAAGCCGCTGCAGCTGTCGTGGCAGGTGCGGCAGCACGGCGTGAGGCCGATGGGAGCCGAGGACAGGCTGCAGCCGACCCTCGTGGCCCGGTCCGGCTCCCGCGTGGTGAACGGAACGACCTGGACATTCAACGAAGAAGGCGAGCGGGGCTTCCGTGGGCGGATCGTCTTCCCGACGACCGGCGAGTGGCAGGTCACGATCCACAGCGGCTTCGGCGACAGCAAGGCCGTGCTCATCCCCTGGCAGGTCGTCGACTCGATCAAGCCGGTTCGGGGGACGGTCGAGGAGCATCTGGCGTCGATCGGCATCACCCGCTTCAGCGAGGCCGAGCGCGGACGACGGCTGTTCGTCTCGCAGGGGTGCGTCGCCTGCCACACGCACCGCGACGTGCCGATGCGGGGGCAGATGGCCAATCTCGGGCCCGACCTCAGCGACAGGCGCTTCCCGGCGGACTATCTGGCGAGCTTCCTGAAGGATCCGTCGATCAAGCCGGAGACGCCGGGGAAGCCGCGGATGCCGGACCTCGCCATGCGCGAGAAGGAGATCACCCCGCTCGTGGCGTTCCTCACCGCCGAGCGGCGGGCGGCCGCGCGCTGACGACGGACGAGGTGCGCGCCGCCCGACGGCGCGCACCCGTTCGACAACGGCTTTCGCGCGCCACAGATTGAGGCCGAGCCCAGCGTGAGGCACGGTCGCAATGCAGACGCAGACCCTCTCCAACACCCGCAAGCCGCGCGACGACGAGATCGACGTTCACGGTGTGACGCACGTCGGCAAGGTCCGGTCGCAGAACCAGGACCACTTCCTCCTCGCGTCGGTCCACAAGCGGGTCAACGTGTTGGCGACCAACCTGGGGACGCAGCAGCATCTCCCGCTCGGCGAGCAGCGCGTGGCGTTCCTGGCGATGGTGGCCGACGGCGTCGGCGGCGTGGAGGGCGGCGCCGAGGCGAGCGCCACGGCGCTCGAGGCGGTGATGCAGTACGTGAACGACAGCATGTCGTGCCTGTTCGACCGCGACGTCGCCGAGTCGACGTTCATCGACATGCTCCAGCGGTGCGCGCTGCGGTCCCACGAGGCGATCCGGCAGCGGGCGAGCGAGAGCGAGGAGCGCGGGACGATGGCGACGACGCTCACGCTGTTCATGGGGGTGTGGCCGGCGTACTACCTCCTGCAGGTGGGCGACTCGCGCTACTACCTCTGGCGCGAGGGCCGGCTGACCCAGGTGACGCGCGACCAGACGCTGGCGAACGATCTGGTGGACAGCGGCGTGCTCACCCGTGCGCAGGCGCCGCACACGCAGTTCGCGCACGTGCTCTCGAGCGCGCTCGGCGCCGACACCGCCGAGCCGGTGGTGACGCGGCTGCGCGCCGAGTGGGACAACGTGCACCTGCTGTGCAGCGACGGGCTGACGAAGCACGTGAGCGACGAGCGCATCGCGCACCGGCTGTCGACGATGACGAGCGCGAAGCAGGTGTGCGACCAGCTCGTGCAGGACGCGCTCGACGACGGCGGCACGGACAACATCACGATCATCGTCGGGAGGCAGGTGCCGCGGGAAGGGTGAGGGGAAGACGGTCGTCGGTTGTCGGTTGTCGGCCGGCCTCGGGAGGCTTCAGTGTGAATGGCGCGTGTGGTGAGACGCTGGCGCCATGCGGTACGTCTCTCCACAATGTGCGGCACCGGTCGGCGGGCGCGTCCGGCGTTGGCGAGGCGGTGGCGGGGGACGTGACGGCGCGGCTTCGGCGCGCGCCGTTCGGACGTCCGCTCAGAGCGCCTTCACTTCCCCCACGGCCTCGAGCGCCACCCCGATGTCGCGCGAGAGCGCCCGGGCCTCCTGCGTCGCGCTCGACACGTCCGCCAGTCCCGCCTCGATGCCGGACGCCCGCAGCTTGAGCAGATCGAGCCGCAGATTTCCCAGCGCGAGTACCGCGTGCTCGATCTGCCGCGCCAGCGTGGTGCGCTGCCGGTCGAGGTGCTCGAGCGACACACGCTGACGCCGCAGCAGCGCGACCTCGCGCAGCTCGTCGGTCGAGCTGTCGACCCCCTCCGCTGCGGCGATGCGCGCGTCGATCCGAGCCGTCGCCGCCGGATCGTAGTCGCCGTCGAGGCGGTGCAGCGTCGACGCCAGATGCGCCACGCGCTCGACGAGCGCGTTCACCGTCGGCACGACGTCGGGGAGCATCTGTCGCTCGGCCTTCGACAGCTTCCCCACGACCTCGAGGATGGCCGAGCGCTCCTCGGCGGCGCGGCGGATCGCCATGCCGTGCGGGCTCTCCAGCACGGGCCGCGTCGCGAGCTTCCGGAGCTGCCGGCTCGCCGGCAGCGGAAGGGCGGCGAGTGCGCGCCGCGACCGGCGCGACAGCAGCACGCGCCGCAGCCGCAGTCCGGACTGGCGCAACGACACGCCGCGACGGACGAGCGTCGTCGTCATCCAGATCGGCACGATCGGCCCGACGACGAGCGGCGGCAGCTCGGCGACGCCGAACCCGAAGCACACCATGCCGCCGATCCACGCGGCGGTGGTGGCGAGGGCGAAGCGCCGGTACGACTTCACCCGGTCGAGCAGGTTGACGCGACCCGCCCAGAGCCGGAGGTCGGCGCGCTGCTCGGGGGTGAGCGCCGCGAGATGCGGTGGCTCGAGCATGTGCGCAGATGCGGGGGTGCGCGGGTGCGCGGGTGTGGCACCTCCGTTCGCATCGCGAACGGGCGGCGCCTCGCGCCGGTGGCGGGGCAGCGGCGACGTGTAGCGCACGGGCTCGCGCTCGCTGCGCCAGGCCGGCGCGTCACTTCCATTGAGCAGCGCGTCGCGGAACGCCGACGCGGTCGGCCACCGGTCCTCGGGCGATTTCCTGAGGGCGCGCTCGATGGCGTCGCACAACGCCTTCGGCGCCTCCGGCCGGAGCTCGACGATGGGACGCGGCCGCTCGCTCACGTGCTTGAGCAGCAGCGCCATCGAGTTGCCTGCCGTGAACGGCGGCTTCCCCGTCAGCATGTGATATCCAAGCACGCCGAGCGAGTAGAGGTCGCTCCGGCCGTCGAGGTCGCGGTCGCCGACCGCCTGCTCGGGGGACATGTACGTCGGCGTGCCCACGGCGACACCGGTGAGGGTGAGCCGCGTGCCGCTCTCGATCGCGCGGGCGATGCCGAAGTCGCTCATCATCGCGCGGCCGCTCTCGGCGTCGATGAGGATGTTGTCCGGCTTCACGTCGCGGTGGATGACGCCGCGCAGATGCGCGTAGGCGAGGGCGTCGGCCGTCTCGCAGAGGAGCCGCCGCACCTCGTCCACGGCGCGCCGCGACTGGTGCTCGAGCCGCTGGGCGAGGTTGCCGCCGTCCACGAGCGCCATCACGAAGTAGGCGATCCCGTCGCGCTCGCCGACGTCGTAGATCGGGACGATGTGGGCGTGCGCGAGCTGGGCCGCCGTCTGGGCCTCGCGTGTGAACCGGGCGCCGAGGGCCGGATCGAGCGCCAGCTCGGGGGGCAGCACCTTGATGGCGACGAGCCGCTCGAGCCGGAGGTCGCGGGCGCGGTAGACCACGGCCATGCCGCCGCGGCCGATCTCGTCCTCGATCTGGTACTGGTGCCGCAGCGCGGCGGCGACGCGCGCGCGCAGGGAATCGGCGGGGGATGCGGACATGGCGTCTGGGAGGTGACCCTCGAACTTAGCGCGGTCGTCGGAGCGTACGGCGCGCGGGACCAGTTGTTTCTCCGCGGGGTGCGCTGGTTGACGAGTGCAGATCCCTCGACTGCGCGCTGCGCGCTCCGCTCGGGATGACCTCCCCCGTCATCCCGAGCGAGCGCAGCGGGTCGAGGGATCTGCACTCGCTGGTCATCCCGACGAAAGCACCGAGTCGAGCGCGGTTCGGGCGGTGTTCGGTGGAGTGATGCGTCGCGGCCCGCGAAGCCGAACCCGGGTTGGGCAGGCCCGCTGTGACCGCCGTTACAGCTGGGTCCGCAAGATCGTCCCTGGGATGAAGTCCCCTCCTCCAGCCGGATACCTCCCAGATGCGCGTATTGATCACCGGCGGCGCCGGCTTCGTCGGCTCCCACCTGGCGGATGCCTGTCTGCTCCGCGGCGACGAGGTCTACGTCCTCGACGACCTCAGCACCGGCAGCATCGACAACATCGAGTACCTCAAGCGCCACCCGTACTTCCACTATACGATCGGCCGGGTCCAGAACGCCCAGGTGACCGCCGAGCTCGTGGACCGGGTGGACGTCGTCTATCACCTGGCCGCCGAAGTCGGCGTGCGCCGCGTGATCGACAGCCCGATCAGCACGATCGAGAACAACGTGCAGGCCACCGAGGTCGTCTTCTCGGCCGCGGCGAAGAAGGGCAAGCGGGTGCTGTTCACGTCCACCTCCGAGGTGTACGGCCTCAGCGCCGACCTGCCCTACCGCGAGGACGGCAACATCGTGATGGGGGCGGCGTCGAAGGGGCGCTGGAGCTACGCCTGCTCCAAGGCGCTCGACGAGTTCCTGGCCCTGGCCTACTACCACGAGCGGCAGATGCCGGTGACGGTGGTCCGGCTGTTCAATACGGTCGGACCGCGCCAGACGGGGCACTATGGAATGGTGGTCCCGACGCTGGTGCAGCAGGCGATGACCGGCAAGCCGATGACCGTCTACGGCGACGGCTCGCAGTCGCGCTGCTTCGGGTTCGTGAAGGACGTCGTCAAGGCGCTCGTCGCGCTGATGGAGCGCCCCGAGGCGGCGGGGGAGATCTACAACATCGGCGCGTCCAGCGAGATCTCGATCCTCGAGCTGGCGAAGCGGGTGAAGGAGATCACGAAGTCCCAGTCGCCGATCGTGCTGATCCCCTACGCGGACGCCTACGACGCCGGCTATCAGGACATGCCGCGCCGCATCCCGGACACGACCAAGCTCCGCAACCTCGTCGGCTTCGCGCCGACGACGGACATCGACGAGATCGTCGACTCGGTGATGAGGTCGTTCGTGGCCCGCCAGGAGCGGTCGGCGCAACGGCCGCCCGTCTCGCTGCGCGCCCCGGTCCGGGTGGCGTGATGGACTCGGCGTTCGCGATCCGGATCGAGCCGCTGCTCCTCCCGGGCTTCGCGGCGATGGCCACACTCTGGCTGAGCTTCTCGGGGTGGGTAGTGGCGGACCGTGTGCGGTACGACCGCAGCCGGGAACGCCTCGACTCGATCGAGCGCGCGCTGGCCGATCCGACGCTCGCGACGCTCCCGCCGCTCGAGCGGGCGGCCGCCGTGCGCGACATGCTGGGACACCTGCCGACGCTCGACGTATACCGCATGACGGGGAACGCCGACCTGCCGCCCTGGGTGCGCGAGCAGTGCGGCGCGCATGCGCTGCAGCAGGTCGGTCTGGACCGCATGCTCCGCGACGCGACCCCGCATCGCGGCGCGCGGCGCAAGTGGCGCCGCATCTCGGCGCTCAACGCGCTCGTGTACGCCCGCCCGGACTCGATCCACGCCCTGCTGCGCGTGGCGCTCGCCGATGCGGACGCCGACGTCGCCAGCGCGGCGGCGTCGGTGCTGCAGCGGCTCGGCGACCGCCGTGCCGCCGAGGTCCTGATCGGCGGCCTGCGTTCCTCGCGACTGCCGGCGTCCCGGATCGCGGCGCGGCTCGAGCGGTTCCCGATCGCGATCGACGAGCTGCTCCGGCCGCTGCTCACGAGCACCCGCCCCGAGGCGAGGTACTGGGCGGTGACGCTCCTGCGCGGGCAGCACGATCATGGCGGTCTGGCCGACGCGATCGTGCCGCTCGTGGACGACGCGGACCCGCCGGTGCGCAAGGCGGCGCTGCTCACGCTCGCGGCGATGCAGGCGCCGGATCTCGTCCGGCTCGCGTCGTGGCGACTCACCGATCCCGCGCCGTACGTGCGCAGCGCGGCGATCCTCGCGCTGGCGCAGGCAGGAGAGCGGACGCCCGACCGCGCGCGGCGGTCCGCGCTCGCCTCCACGATCGCTCCATCGCTGGCGGACCGCGACTGGTCGGTTCGCACGGCGGCGAAGGACGCGCTCGCGCGGCTCGGCCCCGCGACCTGGCGCGCGGTCGCGGCGCAGCTCTCGTCGGACGACCGCTTCGCGCGCAACGGCGCCGCCGAAGTGCTCCAGAACCTGGGCGTGCTCGATTGGACGCTGCGCGGCATCGCCAGCGGCGTCCGGCCGTCGCCCGAGGCGCTGGACGTGCTGAAGCGTGCGCTGCTGGAGGGCGGGATGCCGATGGCCGACGCGGCGATGCTCCGCACGAAGGCCGAGCCGATCCCCAGCATCGACGCGCTGTTGCGATCCCTCGAGCTCGAGGAGGCGGCGTCATGATGCAGGCATCGCCCGCCATGCTGTCGTTCCTGTCCACGGCCGTCCTCGTGACGTTCGTGTACGCAGGCGTGCTCGCGGCGTACGCGCTCATGATGGGCATCCTCGCCGTCAAGGAGGCCGGCTTCCGTCGGAAGCAGGACCACGCCGAGGATTACGAGTCGGTGCTCGAGTCGCCGTACTCGATCCCGGTGAGCATCATCGCGCCCTCGTACAACGAGGAGCTGATGGCGGTTCCCGTGCTCAAGTCGCTGCTCGCGCAGGCGTACCCGACGACCGAGGTGATCGCCGTCGACGACGGCTCCACCGACGGCACGCTCGCCGCGATGATCGAGGAGTTCGATCTCGAGCCGCGGCGCGTGTTCTATCGCAGCACGCTGGCGACCAAGCCCGTGCGGATGGTCTATCGCAGCCGGAAGGATCCGCGCCTCACGGTCGTGTCGAAGGAGAACGGCGGCAAGGCGGACGCGCTCAACTGCGGCGTCAACTTCGCGCGCTACCGGTTCCTGTGCTGCGTGGACGGTGACACGATGTTCGCCCCCGACGCGGTGCTCAAGGCGATGGCGGTGATCTCGCGGGATCCGGCGCGCATCGTCGGCGCCGCGAGCCTGTTCGGGATCAGCCTGACCCCGGAAACGATCGGCGATCCGGCGCACAGCGGCCCGATGGTGAACGCGCACCTGCTCGGCGACTTCCAGCACCTCGACATGATGCGCGCTTTCGTGGACTACCGCGCGGCGTGGAGCCGGCTGGAATGCATGATGTGCGTGTCGGGCGGCTACGGGATGTGGCGGCGCGACATCGTCGTGGAGGTCGGCGGATTCTCGTCGGACTTCACGTGCGAGGACATCGAGATGACGTTCCGCGTGCACGAGAAGATGCTGCGCGAGAAGCGGCCGTACCGCATCGTGTCGTTGCCGAGCCTCGTCGCGCAGACGGAGGGTCCCTCCAAGGTCGGGTCGCTCGTGAGCCAGCGCGCCCGCTGGCAGCGCGTGACGCTCGAGACGATCTGGCACTACCGCCGCATGTTCCTGCGCCCGACCTATCGGAAGGTG
Source organism: Gemmatimonadaceae bacterium (assembly GCA_035760455.1). GTDB lineage: Bacteria > Gemmatimonadota > Gemmatimonadetes > Gemmatimonadales > Gemmatimonadaceae > AG11. The sequence continues at coordinate 15,411 of DASTSX010000358.1, forward strand.
GGGATGCTCGGCGTGCCGTACTACGCGCTGTTCGAGTGCCTCGCGCCGCTGTTCCAGCTCCTGTCGATCGCGACGCTCGCCCTCGCCGGCGTGTACGGCATCATCGGCTGGCAGCCGTACATCGCCTTCCTCGGCATGATGGCGGTCGGCACCGCGATGCCGACGTCGCTCGCCGTCTGGCTCCACGACCGCGGCTATCGCGATTACCGGGTGCGCGACCTCGTGCACATGCTCGTGCT
>DASTSX010000359.1:0-4601 GCA_035760455.1 Gemmatimonadaceae bacterium
GTCGAGGAGGTGCGCCAGAAGATGATCCTGTGGGGCCAGGCGCCCGATCCGTTCGCGTGCTGGCTCCTCGAGCGCGGGCTCAAGACGCTGGACGTACGCATCCGCCGGCAGAACGAGAACGCGATGCGGATCGCCGAGTGGTGCGCCGATCGGCGGGAGGTGCGCGCCGTGCACTATCCCGGCCTGCCCTCGCATCCCGACCACGAGGTCGCGGCGGAACAGATGGACGGTTTCGGGGGGATGCTCGCCCTGGAGCTGGCGGGGGGTGGCCGAGCGGCGGACCGATTCGTGCGAAAGCTTCGGTTGATCCGGCACGCGCCGAGCCTCGGCGGGGTCGATTCGCTCGTGAGCGAGCCGCGGTTCACGTCCCACACCCATCTCACGGCCGAGGAGCGAACGGCTCGTGGCCTCCCGGATGGGTTCCTGCGGCTGAGCGTCGGCATCGAGGATGCGGCCGACCTCATCGCCGACATCGAGCATGCGCTGCCCTGATGAGTGATCCGATCGTCATCGCGAGCACGAGCGAGGGCGAACGCCGGAGAGTCGACCGGCGGCTGAATGCGCGCGTCGGCGACCTGACGCTGCCGGAGCTGCGCCGGATCCTGATCACCACGACGCTCGGCGCCGCGGTGCTGATCGCGTTCCTGTGGATGGTGCGCACGGTCGTGATCGCCGCGATCCTCGGGCTGATCATCGGCTTCTATCTCCGGCCGTTGTACGGCTGGATCCTCAGGCGCACGCGCCGGCGGACGCTGTCGGCGATCCTCACGCTCGTCGGGGTGATCCTGCCCGTGCTGCTCGTGCTCGTGTACAGCTATACCGAGCTGTCGGACGTGGGCGGCTACGTGGCGACGCATCAGCAGGAGATCGGGGCCAAGGTGAACGAGGCCGTGCGCCGGCTGCCCTTCCTCGCGACGTCCAACGCCTCCCAGGCGGCGGAGCGGTGGGTGATCGACGCGACGGCGTACGGCACCCGGCTGCCGCTGATGCTGCGCTCGGCGCTGGCCGGGTTCTCGATCGCGGCGACGATCTTCATCTTCACGGCCTTCTACATCCTGATCGAGGCCGAGAACATCGGGACGTACCTCGGGAGCAAGATCCCGCCCCGCTACGAGGAGCTGCGGCGCGGGCTCGACGCCAACGTGCGCGGCGTGCTCTACGGCGCGATCTACTCCACGTTGCTCACGCAGACGCTCAAGAGTCTGATCATCCTGGGGATGATGCTCGCCTTCCGGGTGCCGCTCGCGGGCGCGCTCGCCGTGGTGAGCTTCATCATCGGGTTCTTCCCCATCGTGGGCTCGTGGAGCGTCTACGTGCCGGTGGCGATCTGGCTGGCGATCTTCCGCAACCAGACCGGCGCCGCGCTCGCGATGGTGGTGATCGGTACGCTCGTGAACACGATCTTCATCTCGATGTACCTGCGGCCGAAGGTCGCCGCGGAGCGGTCCGGGGTGCTCAACTTCTACTGGATGTTCGTCGCGCTCATCACCGGGGTGTACACGTTCGGCCTCGCCGGCATCCTCATCGGCCCGATCCTCATCGGGCTGTTGAAGGCCGTGATCGACACCGTCACGGCGGGCTCGAGCTGGCAGCTGATCGAGCTCGAGGACGACGAGCTCGACGCCCCCGCACCCCTCCGATGATCCGGTTCACGCGCGTCACGAAGACGTACCCCCGCACCGGCACCGCAGTCCAGGACGTGAACCTCACCGTGAACAAGGGAGAGTTCATCTTCCTCACGGGGGCGAGCGGCGCGGGGAAGACCACGCTCCTCAAGATGGTGTACATGGAGGAGCGGCCCACGTCCGGCGAGGTGCGCGTCGCCGGCACCAGCTCGGTCACGGCGAAGGCGCGCGACGTGGCGAAGCTCCGGCGGAAGCTGGGGATCGTGTTCCAGGACTTCCGGCTGCTCGAGAACCGCACGGTCGAACAGAACGTCAGCTTCGCGCTGGAGGTGATCGGCGCGCCGGCGGCGGTGATCGGCGGCAAGGTGAGCCGCGTGCTGACCCAGGTCGGGCTGGCGGCGAAGGGACGCGCGTTCCCGCGCGAGCTGTCGGGGGGCGAGCAGCAGCGCGTGGCGATCGCCCGCGCCCTGGTGAACGATCCGTTCGCCCTCGTCGCCGACGAGCCGACCGGCAACCTCGACGACCGGGCGACGCGCGGGATCTTCCAGCTCCTGCGGGAGATCAACGCCGCGGGCACGGCGATCATGATGGCGACGCACAACCTCGAGCTGATCCGGCGGCAGGAGTACCGGACGATCGAGATGGCGCGCGGACAGATCGTCTTCGATTCCGCCGATCCGGTGACGCACCCCAAGCTCGCGCACTGATGCGTCCCCTCCGCGACGCATTCGAGACGTTCCGGCGCGCGCCGCTGCTGAGCGCCCTCAGCGTGACGACGATCGCGTTCTCGCTGTTCGCGCTCGGTCTGTTCGGCCTCGTGGCGCTCAACATCCGCGAGGCCCTCGAGCGGCTCGAGGACCGGGTCGAGATCCGGGCCTTCGTCGCCGAGGGCACACCACCGGAGGATCTGGCGCAGGCGGCGAGCGACATCGCGAGCTTCCCCGAGGTGCTGTCGGCGCAACTCGTGACACAGGACGAAGCGCTGAAGCGCGCGCAGGCCGAGCTGGGCGAGTTCCGCGACGTCTTCGAGGGAGCGGTGCTTCCCGCGTCGATCGACCTGCGGCTCCGGCCGGGCCGGCGCGACCCCGCCACCGTGAAGCAGGTGGCCGCCCGGGTGAAGGCCTACTCCTTCATCGACGACATCCGGTATGGCGAGGAGTGGATCGAGAAGCTGTATCGGCTCCGGAACATCGCGGGGATCGTGGGACTGGTGCTCGGATTCGTCTTCGCCGCCGTGTCGGTGATCATCATCGGCACCACCATCCGCATGGCGGTGCTCGCACGCGCGAAGGAGATCTCGATCATGCGGCTCGTGGGGGCGACGGACGCCTACATCCGCCGCCCGTTCCTCGTCGAGGGGTTCGCCAAGGGCGTCATGGGCGGCCTGATGGCGCTCGTCCTCACGTGGATCGCGCAGACGATGATCAACCGGTACGTCATCGACACGATCTTCTTCGACGCGCGCGCGGCGCTGCTCGGGCTGCTGTTCGGCGCGCTGATCGGGCTCGCCGGCAGCGCGTTCTCGGTGGGGAGGCATCTGCGCAGCGTGTGAGGTCGCGCACGTGGTGGCACCTCCTGCTGGCAGCGCTGCTGCTGACGATCCCCGCCCCGCTCGCCGCGCAGTCGGCCGAGGCGAGGATCCGCGCGCAGCGTGAGGAGCTGGAGCGCATCCGCCGCGAGCGCGCCGACCTCGAGCGCCGGATGTCGAGCATCCAGGGCAACGTGCACGAGCTGCGCGAGGAGGTGGCGATTCTCGACCGCCAACGCGAGGCCACCGAGCGCGTGATCCAGACGCTCGACCGCCAGCTCGCGGCGATCACGACGGAAGTGGACCTGACGACGGCGCGCACGCAGTCCGCCGAGCGCGAGCTGGCGGCGCGTCGGACGACGCTCGAGCGCCGGCTGGTGGAGATCTACAAGCGCGGTCCGCTGTACTCCGCCGAGGCGCTCCTCACGGCGCGCTCGTTCGGCGAGCTCGTGGCGCGGTACAAGTACCTGCACGAGCTGGCGACGCACGACCGCGCGCTCGTGACCCGCGTGCAGACCCTGCGCGACCAGGTCGTCCAGCAACGAGCCGATCTCGTGCGGCTGCGCGACGCGGTGGAGGAGAACCGCATGGACAAGCAGCTCGAGGAGGACCGCCTCGCGCGGCTCCGCGGCGAACGCACGACGAACCTGCAGCAGGTGCAGCGGTCGGCGCAGGACATCCTCGACCGGCTGGCGGCGCTGCGCGCCTCCGAGTCTCGACTGAGCAACGTGATCGCGACGATCGAGACGGAGCGGCGGCGCACCGCGGCCGCGCGGCCCAACGCGCCGCGCGAGTCGAGCACCCTGCGCACGAGCGACCTCGGGCGGCTCGACTGGCCGGTGGACGGGACGGTGCTCTACCGGTTCGGGCGCGTGGTCAACCCGAACAACACGACCACCCGCTGGAACGGCATCGGGATCGCCGCGCCGACGGGGACCGCGGTCCGCGCCGTGGCGCCGGGCACGGTGGTGAGCGTCGGGCAGCTCGGGACCTACGGCCTCACGGTGATCGTGCAGCACGGCGCGGGCGACTACTCGGTGTACGCCTCGCTCGCCGGCGCGAGCGTGCGAACGAACACGACGATCCGGAAGGGCGACGCGATCGGCACGGTGGGCACGTCCGACCCCGACCTGCGTCCGCACCTGCACTTCGAGATCCGCCCTCAGGGTCGCGCCGTCGATCCGGAGAGCTGGCTGCGCGGCACGCGGTGATGATGGCGGTGACGAAGCGCTGTCCCGTGTGCGGCCGCTTTCGCGCCTACGACGCCGAGGACGATTTCTGCATCGGCTGCGGGCACGAGGGGCTCGAGGCCGAGTGCCCCTGCGGCCGGTCGTTCGACTACGCGCTGGCGGAGTCGGGCGACATCCACTGCCCGCGCTGCGGCCGCGTCCTGCGCGGCCGCGCCACCGAGTTCGGCGCGTAACGGTCGTGAGCACGGCGTCGCTGCT
>DASTSX010000360.1:0-5474 GCA_035760455.1 Gemmatimonadaceae bacterium
GAATGGACCACCGGGCAGCAGCCTGCCCGCCGGACTCGGTACCTTTCAGCCATGCGTCCAGCCATCCTCTTCGACCTCGACGGCACGCTCGTCGACTCCATCGAGCTCATCATCGGCGCCGCCCGCCACGCGTTCGTCGGCTTCGCGGGACGCGCGCCCACGGACGACGAGTGGCGCGCCGGCATCGGCAAGCCGCTCCAGACGGTCCTGCGCGAGTTCGCCCCCGACGAAGCCGAGGTCGCCCGGCTGGTGGCGAGATACCGGGAGTACCAGCTCGCGCATCACGACCGGCTGGTCCGTCCCTACGAGGGGATCGTCGAGACGGTGAAATGGCTGGCCGAGACCGGGCACCCGATGGCGCTCGTCACCAGCAAGGCCGACTGGATGGCGGAGAAGGCCCTGGTCCTGGTGGGACTCGAGCGGCACATCACCACGATCGTGGGCTCCGAGAGCTGCGTGAACCACAAGCCTCATCCGGAGCCGGTCGAGCGGGCGCTGGCGCTGCTCGGCGCCTCGGCCGGCAACGCCCTCTTCGTCGGGGACTCGCCGCACGACGTCGAATCGGGCCGGGCGGCCGGCGTGCGCACGGTCGGAGTGACCTGGGGGGCGTTCACCCGCGAGGAGATGGAGCGGTGCGGCGCCGACGTCGTGATCCACCGCGTCGAAGAGCTCCGGGCCGTCGTCGCTCGCTTCCCCGCCCCGACAGACTGATCTTCAAACCTTCCGGGCCGTCCAGGTATCCCACCCAGTGCACAGCGGGAGACCCAGACGACCGATGACTGCCGTGGCCCTGTTCGAACCGATGACGGCACCAACGCCAACGTCGCACGTAGCCGACCCGGACGTGGCGCTCGCGGCCGCGGGGGACCGGTACGCGTTCGAGCGGCTCTACCGGCAGCACGTCACCCGTGTCTTCTCGCTGTGTGCCCGCATGGTCTCCGACCGGTCTCGGGCGGAGGAGCTGACGCAGGACGTGTTCGTGCGGGCATGGGAGAAGCTGCACCTCTTTCGCGGCGAGAGCGCGTTCGGCACGTGGCTCCACCGCATGACGGTGAACGTGGTCCTGAACGCCAGGAAGTCGGAGGGGCGCAGCCGCACGCGCTTCGACGACGACGAGGAGGGAGACCGGGTCGACAGCCTGCCCTCGCGGCCCCTGGCGCCCGGCGACCGGATGGACCTCGAGGCGGCGATCGCGAAGCTGCCGCCGGGCGCGCGACGCGTGTTCACGCTGCACGACGTGGAAGGCTACAAGCACGAAGAGATCGCCGAGATGCTCGGCGTGACATCCGGAGCCACGAAGGCGCAGCTGCACCGCGCGCGGCTCCTCTTGCGGGAGGCACTGAACCGATGAGCGTCTACATGCCACTCGATTGCGACGGGTTCGCGGCGGCACTCGCGAGCTACCTGGAGGGGGATGCCCCCGACGCGGTTCGCGCGGCGGTGGAGGCGCATGCCGACGGCTGCGCGGAGTGCGGCGCGCTGCTCGCGGACCTTCAGGCGATCCGTCACGACGCGGCGGCACTGCCGGCGCTGACTCCCTCGCGGGACCTCTGGAGCGGCATCGCCGAGCGCATCGACGCGCGCGTCATCCCGCTCGGCCGGCCGGCACCGGCCATCGTGCCGGCGCGCCGGAGCTGGACGCGGCCAGCGATCGCCGCGGCGGCGCTGGTGATCGCCACGGCGAGCATCACGCACTACGCGACGCGCGCACGGTACGACGCCACGACCGTCGCCGCGACGACCGCGACGACGCCGGCGTCGGTGGGGCGCGAGTCCACGGCGACGCCGACGATGGACGCGGCCAGGGTCGTGGCATCGGGTCAGACGGCGAGCGACCTCGGCGGCGGCTCGACGACCGAGCGGCCGGGCGCGCAGCGCGGTTCCGGCGGCACGCCCTCGGCGGTGGCCTCGACGGCCCGCCCGGGTACGGCCGGCGCGCGCCTCGCCAGTGCCGAACCCGTCATGCGGGCGACGGAGCCGCTCTACGATCGCGAGATCGCCAAGCTCCGCACCATCGTGAAGTCGCGCCGCGCGCACCTCGATCCCGCGACGATCGCCGTGCTCGAGCAGAGCATCGCCGTGATCGACTCGGCGATCGCGCAGAGCCGAGCCGCGCTGATCAAGGATCCCGCGAGCGGGTTCCTGGCTACCCAACTCAATCATTCGCTCGAGAAGAAAGTCGAGCTGCTGCGGACGGCGGCGATGCTGCCCGCGCGCACCTAGAGGAATTCACCCCATGTCTCGCTACATCGTCCTACTGCTCGCCGCGCTGGCTCTGGCGGCACCCGCGCCGGGATCGGCGCAGTCCACCACGGAGCGTGAGCGCCAGCGCATCGAGGCCGCGCGCGAGCGCGAGCGCGAACGGCGCGAGCGGGAGCGCGAGCAGGCCGAGGCGCGCGCCGAGCGGGAGCGCGAGCAGGCCGAGGCGCGCGCCGAGCGGGCCCGTGAGCGGGCCGAGCGCGATCGCGATCGGGAACAGGAGCGGCGGGAACGCGAGCTGGCGGGCGCGCTCGACACGACGGTGACGTTCGATCCGCGCGGCACCGTGAACATCAGCTGCGCGGGTGGCGACGTCGTGGTCACCGGTACGGACCGCAGTCAGATCGTCGTGAAGGCGCGCACCGAGCGCGGGGCGATCCGCTTCGTGAGCAGCGGCTCGAACGCGACGCTCGAGCCGGCGGCGAACCGCGGGTGCAGCGACGCGCGCTTCGAGGTCTCCGTGCCGGCCGGGGTGAAGCTCGTGGCCAACACGTGGAGCGGCTCGCTGCGCGTGAACGGCGTGCAGGGTGACGTCGAGGCCCACGCGCAGAGCGGCGACATCGAGGTCCGCAACGCGGGGGACAACCTGGACGTGAACACGCTCTCGGGCGACATCAGCGTCCAGGGAGTGCGGGGCGCGGCGAACATCCACACGCTGTCGGGGGACGTCACGCTCGACGCGGCGCGCGGCGACGTCGAGGTCGAGACGGTGAGCGGCGACATCACGCTGCGCGACGTCGTCTCGCGGCAGGTCCGCACCCACAGCACGAGCGGCGACCTCGAGTTCGGCGGAACGATCGTGAGCGCGGGACGGTACGAGTTCACGACCCACTCGGGCGAGCTCCGGCTCGCGCTGCCGGCCAACGTCGGCGCGCAGCTCAGCCTGTCCACCTTCAGCGGCGAGATCGACAGCGCGTTCCCGATCACCCTCACGCCGGGGGCGCACGGCATCGGCGCGTCGCAGGCCAAGAAGCTGAACTTCTCGCTCGGACAGGGCTCGGCGCGTATCATCGCCGAGACCTTCAGCGGCGACGTGACCCTCTCGTCCACCGGACGGCGCCAGTGAGCGCGCGTCTCACACCAGGAGATCGACCGATGGCTCTTCGCTCGCCGGCGGCGCTCGCCGCCCTCGTGCTGGCCCTCGCGCCCGCGGCGCTCGGCGCCCAGGGGCGTCAGTCCGAGCGCGCCTTCACCCTCAACGAGCGCGTCCCGGCGGGTCAGTGGATCCGCGTGCGCAACGTGATCGGCGAGGTGCACGTGCGAGCGGCGTCGGGCGACCGCGTCGAGATCGTCGGCACGAAGAGCTGGCGCCGCGGCGATCCCAAGCTGGTGCGCATCGAGACGCAGAAGGCCGCCGACGGCAGCATCCTGGTGTGCGCCTTCTGGACCGAGAACGCCACCTGCTCCGAGGACGGCTACCGGTCGCGCGGCGACGGGGGCCGCCACCGCAACAACGACGTCTCGGTGGACTTCGAGGTGCGGCTGCCGAAGGGCGTCAACGTCGGCGCGTGGTCGGTGAACGGCGAGGTGAGCGTCGAGGGCGCCACGGGCGAGGTGGACGCGGGCTCGGTCAACGGCAGCGTGGACGCGACGAGCAGCGGCGGCCCAGTACAGGCGCGCAGCGTGAACGGCACCGTGCACGCGCGCATGGGCCGCCTGGGCGGCACTGAGGACCTCGACTTCTCGACGGTCAACGGCAACGTCATCGCCGAGTTCGAGCAGGACATCGACGCGCAGATCGAGCTGAGCACCGTGAACGGCCGATTCCAGACCGATTGGCCGGTGACGATCACCGGCCGCGTCGACCCGCGCCACCTTCGCGCGACGATCGGCAAGGGCGGCCGCCGGATCCGGCTGTCGACGGTGAATGGGAACGTGGAGTTGAGGAAGCGGTGAGCCCGAAGAGCGGTGAGTTGGTGAGTTGGATGGTGGGTTGGTTGGTCGGTTGATTGGGGCGTTGAACCACGATAGGCCACGAACCAGCCTGGATGCGCTGAGGCGACTCTAGGCTGGTTCGTGGCATTTGCCGTTCAACTCACTCAGAAACCGACCAGCTAACCAGCTCTCCAACTCACCAACTCACCGCCGCACAGCGGCAATGGCTCCCTGCCCTCCCCAAGGGGTATAATTCGAAACCTTCAAAGGAGCTCTCCCCCCAATGGGCGTCTCGTATCCCGGGACTCTCGTCCGGACAGGCCAGGAGCGTGCGACGCTCGTGCGGCGCACGTACGGCCTCGTCTTCATCAGTGTCATCGTCACCGCGCTCGGCGTCGCCTTCGCGTTCACGCAGCCGGCGCTGATGCAGGCCGTCGCGCGGCATCCGATCATCAGCATGCTCGCCATGTTCGTCCCGCTGTTCATGGCGATGCAGGCACGGCATTCGTTTCCGCGCAACCTGATCCTCACCCTCCTCTTCACGTTCATCGAGGGGATCTGGATCGCGCCCTTCCTGTTCATGGCCGAGCGCTCGAACCCCGGCATCATCGGCCAGGCGGGGCTGCTCACGCTGTCCACGTTCGGCGTGCTGTCGCTCTATGCGGTGGTGAGCAAGCGCGACTTCAGCGCGTGGGGTAGCTTCTTCATCGTCGGCCTGTGGGTGCTCATCGCCACGTCGCTGATCAACCTGTTCGTCGGCAGCGCCACGGCGTCGATCTGGATCGCCGGCGGCACGGTGCTCGTGTTCAGCGGACTGCTCGTGTTCGACACCTGGCGGATCGTGCGCTCGGGGCAGTACGGCCCCGACGACTACGTGCCGGCCGCGGTGAACATCTACCTCGACCTGCTCAACATCTTCCTGGCGATCGTCTCGCTGCTCGGCGGCCGCCGCCGCGGCTGACGGACGGAGGATGCGCGCGCTCGCCGCGGTCTTCGCGCATCCGGACGACGAGACTTTCGCCACGGGCGGTACGCTGGCGAAGCACGCGGACGCTGGCGCACGCGTCTCCCTGTACTGCGCCACCGACGGCGATGCCGGACGAGCGTCCGGCATCCCTTTCTCGTCCCGGGAGGAGCTGGGCCGGATCCGCCGCGCCGAGCTGCTGGAGGCGTGCGCCCGGCTCGGCGTGCACGCGGTGGAGCACGGCGGCCACTCGGACGGCGCGCTCAACGCCGCGGATCCCGACGTCGTGATCGGGCAGATCGTGGCGTTCCTGCGGCGTGAGCGCCCGCAGGTGGTGCTGACGTTCGGTCCGGAGGGCGCGCCGACGGGTCATCGC
>DASTSX010000361.1:0-16972 GCA_035760455.1 Gemmatimonadaceae bacterium
CTATCTCCAGGCTTGATTGGCCTTTCACCCCTACCCACAAGTCATCCGAGCGGTTTTCAACCCACACCGGTTCGGGCCTCCACTGGGTGTTACCCCAGCTTCACCCTGCTCATGGGTAGATCGCCCTGGCTTCGGGTCTACACCCGGATACTCTGTCGCCCTCGTGACAGGACTCGCTTTCGCTGCGGCTCCGCTGCAGAGCAGCTTAGCCTCGCATCCGAGTAGTAACTCGCCGGATCATAATGCAAAAGGCACGCAGTCAGCGCGCAGTGCTCCCGAAGGAACACGCCGCCTCCTACCGCTTGTAGGCATGTGGTTTCAGGCGCTCTTTCACTCCCCGCACGGGGGTGCTTTTCACCTGTCCCTCACGGTACTCGTCCACTATCGGTCACACGGGAGTCTTTAGCCTTGGAGGGTGGTCCCCCCAGCTTCGCGCCCGGTTTCTCGTGTCGGGCGCTACTCAGGAACACTGCTACGACCGCGTCTGGCTGCCGGCTACCGGGCTCTCACCGTCTCTGGCCCCCCGTTCCAGGGGAGTTCACCTAGCGTGCACGGTCGCGTGCGCAGGTCCTACAACCCCGAGGCCACAAGGACCTCGGTTTGGGCTTGGGTCCGTTTCGCTCGCCGCTACTCCGGACATCTCGGTTGATTTCTCTTCCTCCAGGTACTGAGATGTTTCAGTTCCCTGGGTTCGCCTCCGTCCAACGACGGATGACTGGTGTCGCCACCAGCCGGGTTGCCCCATTCGGCCATCTCGGGATCACCGCGTGTGTGCCACTCCCCCGAGCTTCTCGCAGCTTACCACGGCCTTCATCGCCTCCGTGTGCCCAGGCATCCCCCACATGCCTTCCTTCGCTTGACTACCAATAGTCGCCAAGCAGAACTACGCGCATTACATCGCAATCTACATCCTTACCAACTCTCACCTGCGGCCAGCGCGACTCGCGCCGCGGTAGTGCACGATGAGCTTCGGTAAAGATTCCATGTCCCACGAATCGATCACCGACCAAAAGACCGAGGTCGATGACCCATCCTCTTGTCCTTCACTTGTCAAATAGCGTCCGCGAATCGTCGTTCACTCTCGCGGTGAGCCTCTCAATTTAATCGAGCGCGAAGCGCGCTGCAAGTCGATCACGCGTCGCGTTCTCCTCTCGCGAGCACGCTCGGCGCGTTCGGAGAAGGGTCCGAATCATAGCTTCGCGCGAGCGAGAGTTCAAGGGTTCAAGGCGCGCACGCGCCCCACCGCGCGTCACCGTCCCAGTCGTCGCACTACTTTGCGCCATGCACAGCGCCACGGTCTCCGCGAAGGGAGCACGACGATGGGATGCGGGACATCCGTGGATCTATCGCAGCGACGTCCTCGCCGCGCCGGATGCAGACGCGGGCGCCGTGCGCGTCATGGATCAGCGCGGCAAACCGATCGGCGTCGCGCTGTGGAGCCCGCGCTCCGAGATCTCGCTCCGGCTGCTCGACCGAAATCCCGACGCGCGCATCGACGACGCGTGGTGGCATCACGCGCTCGGCGACGCGATCGCGCGACGCCGCGCCCTATCCGGCGCGACCACCGCATATCGACTCGTGCACGGCGAAGGGGATCTGATCCCGTCGCTCGTCGTCGACCGGTACGACCGATGGCTCGTCATCCAGCTCATGAGCGCCGGGCTCGAGCGCTTTCGAAGCGAGATCGTCCGTGCGCTGCTGGACCTCGCCTCCCCCGATGGCATCCTCGCCCGCAACGACGTCCCGCTGCGCCGAAAGGAAGGACTGGACGTCGCCGTCGAGCTGCTCCACGGCGCGGTGCCCGACGAGATCGAGGTCGACGAGCACGGCGTGCGATACCTCGCCGCACCGTGGCGTGGCCAGAAGACGGGCGCGTTCCTGGATCAGCGAGAGAACCGCGTCCTCGCGGGCAGCGTCGCGCGCGGCCGCGCGCTCGACTGCTTCAGCTACCACGGCTCGTTCGCGCTCCATCTCGCGCGGCGTGCGGATCACGTCGTCGCGCTCGACTCGTCGGCGCACGCGCTCACGCGCGCCGAGGAGAACTTCCGCCGCAATGCGCTCACGAACGGCGAGTTCGTCGAAGCGAACGCCTTCGAGTTCCTCAAGGCGCGCGAGCGGGAGCGCGCTCGCTTCGACACTATCGTGCTCGACCCGCCGGCGTTCGCGAAGACCCGCGCCGCACTGCCAGGGGCACTGCGCGGCTACAAGGAGATCAACTTACGCGCGATGCGACTGCTGTCGACGGGCGGCATGTTGTTCACCGCGAGCTGCTCGTATCACCTCACGAAGCCTCTCTTCCTCGAGATGCTCGAGCAGGCCGCGGCCGACAGCGGCCGTCGGCTGGCACTCCGTGAGCTGCGTGGCCAGCCGAGCGATCACCCGGAAGTGCTGAACATCCCCGAGACGGGATACATCAAGGGCGCGCTATTGGAAGCGATGGACTGAGGGGTCGATCAGCGCGCGCGACGACGTCTCGCGCTCTTCGCGGCTCGGGTCGTGGCGTTCGCCGCCGGCGCGGGCTGGCACTCCGGGCAATAGTAGGTGCTGCGCCCCGCCTGGACGACGCGCTCGACCGGCGTGGCGCACCGCCGGCACGGCAATCCTTCGCGATCGTACACGTCGAGCGTCACCGTGTCGTCGTCGGTGTAGCGCGCGCCGCTCGCGCGCACGAGCACGGCGGCGATCGCCCTGCGCAGCGCGGACACCTGCGTGCGCGTGAGCGCATTGCTCGCCAGGAAGGGACTGATGCGGGCACGCCAGAGCGACTCCGCCGCATAGATGTTGCCGAGTCCCGCGACGAGGCGCTGATCGAGCAGCGCAGGCTTGATCGGACCACGGCGCGGCGCGAGCGCCGCGCCGAGCTGCTGGGCGGTCCAGTCGGGATCCGCCGCGTCGGGGCCGAGTCCGAGATCGAGCTCGGAGCCGCCCGGATGGAGGTCGATCGTGCCGAGCGCGCGCGAGTCGACGAACACGAGGGAGCTGCCGTCGTCGAAGTCGAGCACCGCGCGAGCGAAGCGCGGCAGCGGCTCGCCGGCGTCGATCAAGGTCCAGTCGCCGTTCATGCGGAAATGCGCATGCAGCACACGGCCGTCGTCGAGGTGAAGGAGCTGATGCTTGCCGCGGCGCTCGACGCGCGTGATGCGTGCGCCGACGAGCGCGCGAAGCTGCGCGGGCTTCAGGCGACGCCGCAGCGCGGGATGCAGCACGCGCATGCGGACGATGGTGCGACCGCGAGCGCGGCTGCGGAGCACCTGCAGGGCAGCTTCTACTTCCGGGAGCTCGGGCATTCGTTCGGGACGAGTGGCGCTGACATCGCTCGGGCGAGCGACGGAAGATGCGGCGACGGAAGCGCCCGCTCAATCCGACGCGGCCCCCCCCGGCGTGAGTGGATGATAACCCCGCGTGTGACAGGCACTTGCGTCGCGCGATATTCGTTCTACTTTGGCTGAGCCCTCATCTGACCCGCCATGCCCCAGCGGCCGTCTCGCTCGCTGAAGCACGAATACGAGCTCTTCGTCGAGCGAGAGATCGAGAACTACAAGGAATCGGTGCCCCGCAGCGTCCTGCTCTCGATAGGGGACGACGCAGTGCGCGCGCTGGCGAGCGAGCAGCAGTTCGCACTGACCGAGCTGCTGCTGTGGGACGAGGTGGACCGGATCATCTTCAAGCGGCTGCGGCTGCCCAGCTACGCAACGTGGCGGAAACGGCGGATCCGGCTGGCGGCCGAGCTTCGACGCCCGGAGCACTGGGGGCTCAGCCCGGACGACTCCGTCGTGCGTGCCGTCCAGCCGGTGGCCGCCGAGTCCCGGGTCCTGGTGGCGGGGATATCGCATGAGAACCCGGCGCTGCTCTATCTCGCCGCGCACGGGTGCGATGTCACGGCGTTGGCCAACGCCGACGACGTCCAACGGGTGCTCGACGCCGCCGAGGCGGCCGGCCTCGCCGAGCGTGTGCACGCCACGAGCAACGGACTCGACAGCTGGACGCCCGATGCTCCCCTGACGGCGGTGATCTACACGCCGGCCGCTTTTGCGGGTCTGAGCTCTGCCGAGCGGGCGCGGGTGATCCAGGTGCTCCAGAGCGCGACGGAGGACGGCGGCGTCCACCTGGTCCAGACGATCGCGGCGGGTAAGCGTGCGCCGGTCGGTCTCGACGAGCTGCGGCGGCGGTACCAGGGGTGGGAGGTGACGGTCGAGGAAGAGGGGGCGCGCTCGTTCATCGCGCGGAAGGCGCTGACCTGAGACTGTAGCAGACTGACACGGTCGGACGCGAATCGATCGTGTCATGGGGACACTAGTGAAGGGGCACACCGATGGCGCTTCGTGCCTAAGTCACCGCGCGACAACGGATTGACCATTCCGGTCGGCGTGGCATCGCTGGTGCTTTGAGGGCCGTCGTCCCCGACCGTTCCGGGGACGCATCCCTCCCCGGCCATACATATGAAGAACAGTTCGGACGCCTCGCACGAAGAGCCGGTCGGCATCGTGATCTCGGGCGGTCATTCGCTCGTCGAAGCCTCACCGCGATTCTCGGCGTACATCTGGGCTCCGGCGCCGGAAGAGGAGTCGACGGAAGAGGTCCGAGCGGCCTGATCCTTCGACGCAGGTCCAGTCTCGACGAAAGCGTCACGGATATCCGTGGCGCTTTCGTGCGTTCGATGGGCTCGGTACGCGAGTTGCCCCCCGCAGGGTCGTGGACAGCCGACCTGCCGAGTGGGACGCCGAGCGAGGGCAACTGCTCGGACGACGGATCTCAGAGCTCGGGCTCGAGATCGCGGGCACGCGTGTCGAGCGTCTGGTGGAGCGCCTGTACGGGGAGCTCGCGGACCGGCAGATCGCATTCCGCCCGCCGGTCTATCTGAGCGATCAATGGGGATGCCCCGACGGCACGCCGGTGATCGGCGTGCCGTTCTATCTCGCGGATGCGAGGCTCGAGCGGATCGAGGCGGAGTATGCAGGCGCCGTCGAGGGTGACGAGGAGGCGATGCGCTATCTCCGCCACGAGGCGGGCCACGCGATCAACTACGCCTTCCGACTCCACGATCGGCCCGATTTCGCCGAGCAGTTCGGCGACTACGCGTTGCCGTACCGCGAGCGCTATGCGGCGAACCCGCTGTCTCGCTCCCATGTGCGACACATCCTGGGCTGGTACGCGCAGAAGCATCCGGACGAGGACTTCGCCGAGACGTTCGCCGTGTGGCTGACGCCCACGCTCGACTGGCGAACGGAGTACGCGGGGTGGGGCGCGTTGCAGAAGCTCGAGTGGATGGACCGCGTCATCGGAGAGATCGGTGGGCTGTCGCCCGACGTTCCGGAATTGACGGACGACGACCTTCCGGTGACGGCGATGCACTGGACGGTCGGCGAGCATTACGAGGACGATGACGACGACGCGTTCCGGCTCGACGACGCCCGCCAGTTCGACGGCGATCTGCTCCGCATCTTCGCGCGTGCGAGCGACGCGCCGCAGGGGGAGAGCGCGGCGGAGTATCTGGCGGGGCACGAGGGAGAGCTCGTAACGCGCCTCGCGTACTGGACGGGCGAGGGTCCGGGGATCGTGCGGATGCTGCTCCGCGCGCTGCGGGAGCGCGCCGCGGCGCTCGATCTGCGAGTCGCGGGATTGGAGGCGGCGACGCTGATCGAGCTCACGGCGTTCGGCACGGCCGTGATGATGCATTGGCGGTACACGCGGGACTTTCGAAGCACACATCACGAGGCGACCGGATGAACGTCACGCTGTTGCACGGGGCAGATGCGGGTGAGGCGCCGGAGGATCCGGTGCTCGGACAGATCGAGGAGGCGCTTCACGGGCTCGGCCACGCGGTGACGCGCACGACGGTGGCGGCGGACATCGTGCCGATCATCGACGCGCTGCGACGAGCCGAGCCGGGGCTGGTGTTCAACCTCGCGGAGTCGTTCGACGGGAAGAGCGCGCTGGAGTCGAACGTCGCGGCGCTGCTCAATCTTCTCGGCCTGCGATACACCGGCTCGAGTCCGGCGGGACTGCTGATGGCGGGCGACAAGAGCCTGACGAAGCAGGTGCTGGGCTTCCACGAGATCCTGACGCCGCAGTTCGCGACGGTGTTCCGGGGCGCGCTGGATCATGTGGGCGACCTGCGGTTCCCGCTCATCGTGAAGCCGCCGCAGGAGGACGCGTCGCTCGGGATCACGTCCAAGAGCGTCGTGCGCGACGTGAAGGAGCTGCTGGGTACGATGGACACGCTCCAGCGCGAGTTCCAGTCGCCGGTGCTCGTGGAGGAGTTCGTGGAGGGGCGCGAGTTCTACGTCGGGGTGCTGGGCAACGTGTCGCCGGTGGCGCTGCCGGTGATCGAGCTGGACTTCAGCGCCTTTCCGGCCGACCGGCCGAAGGTGGCGAGCTTCGAGGCCAAGTGGGGAGAGGGCGGCACTGGCGAGGCGTCCGAGACGGGGGCGGAGTTCGCCGGAACGAAGTCGATCTTCCCGACCGACCTGTCGCCGGAGCTGACGCAACGGATGCAGCGCGTGGCGGTGGAAGCGTTCAACGCGCTGCGACTTCGTGACTACGGCCGCATCGATCTGCGGGTCACGCCGGCCGAGGAGATCTACGTGATCGAGGTGAACCCGAACTGCTACCTGGAGCGCTCGGGCGAGTTCGCACGCGCCGCGGCGGAGCACGGGCTGGAGCACGGCGCCCTGATCGGGCGGATCATCGAGCTGGCGATGGCGCGCTACGCGCGCTGATCGGCGACGCGGGCGGGGGGGGAAAGCGAAAGAAGCCGGCGCGAATGCGCCGGCTTCTCCGTTATGCGACGACGAACCGACTACTTGCGGCGCGAGGTCTTCTTCGCGGCCTTCTTGCGAGCGCCGCCCTTCTTCGCGCTCGACTTCTTCGCCGACGACTTACGGGCCGACTTCTTCGCGCCCTTTTTCCGAGCTGCCATGGTAATCTCCGATGAAGGAGTGGAACGCTCGATCGAACCCCCGGTGGTTCGGACGAGCCAGTGGATGGACGCCGGAGCGTTTTCCCCACCGCGGCACCGACTCATGGCGAGTCGATGACGTCGTTGCGTCCCCAGCCTACACGGTGACGCCCGTGCTGCAGAGGTGAATGTCGCCCACCTCGTCGAAGTTCAGCAGTAAGACGGCCGAGCCGATGATCCGCAAATTCTTGACCGCGATGTCGCCGGCCCGCCGTGAAGCCGATGCGTGGCCGATGGTTGCCCGGCCCACATCGTGGTCATGACGCCCCGAACGTGGATGCAGTAACGGATACGGGCACGTCGCGACGCGTCGCGCACGCGCGAACGGCGCGCCGTCGCGGCGGACGTTCGAGTGGTTTTCGGTCGAAGAGGAGAGCGCCGGCGCGCAGCGCAGAGGAGTCGAGGGGACCGCCGCCGCGCGCCATGCGCTCGCAGCAGCCATTGATGATGCCGTCGTCAGCAACCCGTTGCGGGGAAAACCCACGCAGTACCCTCGGCGTCCGTGCCCTGGTTCACCGCCACGCGCGGCTCGGTCGAGCCGGCGCGAATAACGATCAACTTGCGCGAATATAGGAACGCCGCAAAACGCACGCAATAGCGAATCGCGTTTCGCACAAGGAGATGCGCGGTGCACCGACCACGAGCGCAGTGTCGCGAACGGTGTGCGTCGCGCCGCGCGCACGTGATCTGCACTTCCCCCCTCCGCGCGCGCCGGCGAGGTTTCGACGATCGCGGCGGCGGACGACGCGTCGCGCCGGAATCTCCCAGCACCGAGTGCACTATCCGTGAGAGCGTTGGTGAAGGCGGCCGCCGAGCCGGGATTCGAGCTGCGTGACGTGCCGCGGCCGTCGATCCGCGACAACGAAGTGCTCATCCGAGTACGCCGGGCGGGCGTGTGCGGGACCGACGTGCACATCTACGAGTGGAACGCCTGGGCCGAGGGGCGATGTCACCCGCCGTTCACGGTGGGGCACGAGTTCGCGGGGGACGTCGTGCAGGTGGGCCATCTCGTCACGGACGTGCGGGAGGGCGACCGGGTGACGGCCGAAGGCCACATCGTGTGCGGGCGCTGCCACCTCTGCCGGACGGGCAACGCCCACGTCTGCCCGAACACCTGCATCATCGGCGTGGACCGCGACGGCTGCTTCGCCGACTACATCGCGATGCCGGCGACGAACGTCTGGCATCTGGACGATGCGATCTCGTACGAGATCGGCGGCATCCACGACCCGATGGGAAACGCCTTCCACACGGCGCTCACGAACACGGAGGTGCCCGGCTCCACGGTGCTCGTCACCGGCTGTGGGCCGATCGGGATCTTCGCCGTCGGGATCTGCCGGGCGGCGGGCGCGTCGCGCATCATCGCGAGCGATGTGAACCCGACGCGGCTCGCGCTGGCGCGCGAGATGGGCGCGCACGACGCCGTGACGCCGCAGGAGGCGGAAGCGGCGGTGCGCGCGGCGACCGGAAGCCTCGGCGTCGACGTGGTGCTGGAGATGTCGGGGGTCCCGAGCGCCATCCACCAGGCGTTCGCGCTGGTGCGCGACGGCGGGCGCGTCCAGATGCTCGGCATTCCTGCCAAGCCGATGGAGGTCGACCTGGCCACCGAGATCATCTTCAAGGGGATCACGATCTACGGCGTGGTGGGACGCCGGATGTACGAGACCTGGATCCAGATGACGCAGTTCCTGCGATCGGGCATGTTCGACCCCACGCCGGTGATCACGCACCGCTACCCCCTCGAGCGCTTCGACGACGCGATCGCCGCCATCCGGAGCGGCAGTGCCGGGAAGGTCGTGTTCGAGGTCTCCTGACCGGCCGATCCGCTTCACCTCCACTCTGACGATGACCCTCAACGCCGAGTTCACCGCCGGCCTCGAGTCGAAGCTTCAGCAGCTTCGCGACGGCCGCGTGTACAAGCGCCTGAACCATCTCGCCTCGCCGCAGGCGGCGCGCGTGCAGATGGAAGGGCGCGGCGAAGTGCTGATCCTGTCGTCGAACAATTATCTGGGCCTGGCGGCCGAACCAGCCGTGGTGGACGCGGGCATCGACGCGCTCCGGCGCTATGGCGCCGGCACGGCGAGCGTCCGCTTCATCTGCGGCACGTTCACGATCCATCGCGAGCTGGAGAGCGCGTTGGCGCGCTTCGTCGGGACCGAGGCCTCCATGTCGTACGTCTCGGCGTGGAACGCGAACGAGGGGTTCACCGCGACGGTCGTGGAGGAGGGGGACTTCGTCTGCTCGGACGCGCTCAACCACGCGTCGATCATCGACTCGATCCGGCTCGCGAAGTCGATCACGAAGTGCCAGACGGCGGTGTACAAGCACGCCGATCTCGACGACCTCCGCGCGAAGCTCGCCGGCGCGCGCGGGGCGAAGCGGCGCCTCATCTGGAGCGACGGCGTGTTCTCGATGGAGGGGTCGATCGCGCCGCTTCCCGATCTGCTGCAGCTCGCCCGCGAGCACGACGCGGTGGTGGTGATCGACGACTCGCACGCGTCGGGAGTGCTCGGCCGAACGGGTCGCGGCACGGCCGAACACTTCGGCGTGCTGGGCGAGGTCGACGTGATCACGTCCACGCTGGGCAAGGCGCTGGGCGGTGCCGCGGGGGGCTTCGTCGCCGGCTCCGCGGCGCTATGCGACTACCTCACGCAGCGCTCGCGCCCGCAGCTGTTCTCCAACGCCCTGCCGCCGACGGTGGCCGGAAGCTCGCTCGCGGCGGTGCAGTTCATCGAGCAGCACCCCGAACGAGTGGAGACGCTGCGCGAGAACGCGCTCTACTTCCGCGAGCGCATCATCGAGGCCGGGTTTCGTCCACTGGCCGGCGAGACACCGATCATTCCGATCATCGTGGGCGAGACGGCCGCGGCGATCCGGATGAGCGAGCTGTTGCTCGACGAGGGTGTCTTCGTGACCGGCTTCGGATTCCCCGTCGTCCCACAGGGCGAGGCACGGGTGCGCTGCCAGATCTCGGCAGCGCACTCGCGCGCCGATCTCGACGAGGCGGTGGCGGCGTTCGTCCGGGTGGGGAAGAGGCTGAAGCTCGTGTAGGTGCGCGGGCGCGCGACTACACGCGCCGGACGGCGATCACGAGGCGCTTCCAGCTCTCCGTGCCGGCATCGCCGATACTGCGGACCTGTGCGCCGTAGCGCGCGCCCTCCATCATGCGGGGCGCGAGCCAGCGGTTGACGTCGGGCGAGAGGTGGCCGACGACGTCACCGCCCAGGGCGTGGACCCACACACTCGGCTGCTCGACCCCCGGCGGGTCGGGCACGAGGATCAACCGATCTCCCTCGCGGAGACGATGGACCACGCGGGCGCGCTCGCCGAAGACAGTCCCGTAGACCGGGGTCTCGAAGCTCGGCGTGTCGGGGAGGATGGACGACATGGGACTCCTCCGGGCCGGAGTGAAGGGGGCCGCCTTCTCAATAATAGTATGGACAGGCCCGCGTCCTTCCCCCAGGGAGATGCACCCGGCGTTCCAGCGGGCAAGCCCGGCCGTGACCCCGAACCGGCCCCCCTCGTCACAGAGATGAGCCTGCAATCGCCGGCGGTTGTGGCCTACGGTCTCTCTCCTTCGAGGTTCTGATAATGCGACTCCTCCGTGTCTTGACGGCGGCCATAGGGCTGGCAGCCCTGCTCCCCACGCCGGGCGCGGCACAGGCGGGGAGACAGTTCAAAGACGCGTGGTTCTGGGGGGTGAAGGGCGGCGGCATGCTCTACTCCTCCGCGAGCACCGAGAATTCGGCTGCTCCGCTGGTCGGCGCCGAGTGGCTGATCACCCGCACGCGCGGCGGCCTGTATGTCAGCTTCGACCAGGCGTTCCTGACGACGACCGGCAGCTTCCTCGACCGCGATCCGGACAGCACGTTCCAGCGCAACGTCGCGCTCAAGAACCTGCGCCGATTCTCGATCGCCGCGATGGTGTTCCCGATGCAGTCGGCCAAGTATCACCCGTACGCCGGGTTCGGCATGGTCCTGAACCAGATCGGGGCGGCGTCGGCACAGGGCGCCTTCATCAACTCCGGGCGCTACGCGATCGCGCTCGACAGCGTCCAGTCGAAGAAGACGAGCTTCACGCCGATGCTCGTCGGCGGCCTGCAGATGCGGATGGCGCCCTTCTCCGTGTTCGGTCAGGCGGTGGCCTCGCCGGCGCAGCAGAGCTTCTTCCTGTACAACTCGAACGGCGGACAGTCGTTCAACTTCTCGCTCGAAGGCGGCATCCGGTACAACTTCGGCAGCTCGATCGACCGCATCCGCTGAACATCGTCTTCCCCCGACGGCAGAAGGGCCGCGCGACGCCGCGCGGCCCTTCGTGCGTTCGGCAGAGAGACGTCAGGGCGCGGGGGGGCCGTCGAGAACGCGGGTCATGACGCGCAGCATGTTCCCGCCCACGACCTTCTGCACGTCGGCCTCCGAGTAGCCGCGGTCGAGCAGCGCCTGCGCGATGCGCGGCAGCCGCGTGACGTCCTCCATGCCGAGCGGGAGCGCCGACACGCCGTCGAAGTCGCTGCCGAGGCCGACGTGGTCGATCCCCGCTACGCGCGCGACGTGGACGATGTGATCGATCAGGACGCCGAACGGCGTCGGCGGGATGGCGGCGAACAACGAGTCGCTTCGCGCCGCGAGGCGCGCGGCGGCGGCGCTGTCGGACGCGGAAGGCAGCGCGCCGCGCGCCGCCTGGAGCCGCTGCTCGACCGCCTCGGCCCGCGCCCGGAACTCGTCGTCGAGATAGCGCGAGAAGAAGTTGACGTTCACCACGCCGCCGTTGCGCGCGACGGCGCGCAGCTGCTCGTCGGTGAGGTTGCGCGGCGAGCTGCTGAGGGCCCGCGCACTCGAGTGCGAGGCGATGACCGGGACGGTGGAGACGGCGATCGCGTCGAAGAAGGTGCTGTCCGAGACGTGCGAGAGGTCGACGAGCATGCCGAGGCGGTTCATCTCGCGCACCACGTCACGGCCGAAGGGGGTGAGCCCACCGGTGCGGGTGCCGCCTTCCCCGAACGCCGAGCCGGCCCAGGGCAGGCCGTTGTTCCAGGTGAGCGTCAGGTAGCGCACGCCGCGCGCGTGCAGCTCGCGCAACCGCTCCAGCGACGACTCGATCGCGTGGCCGCCCTCGACACCGATGAGGATCGCGATCTTTCCCTCCTGCTTCGCCCGACGGATCTCCGCCGCCGTCGTGGCGAAGCGAAGGCGGTCGGGATGCCGGTCGACCCACGCCCGGATCGTCGTCACGTGCTCGATGGCGCGATCGTACGAGGCACCGGGCCGCGCGGCGTACGAGGACGACACCCATGCCGACATGAACTGCGCGGTGATCCCCGACTCGATCAGGCGGGGCAGGTCGGTGTGTCCCTCCCGGGGTCCGAAGCCGGGCGCATGACGCACGTCGGGATCGTACCCGTCGTCGAGGATGCGCGACGGCATGTCGTTGTGCATGTCGACGACGATCGCCTCGCGGTACACGCGAAGCGCGCGGGGGGTCACCTCGGGAATGGTCATCGAGCGCGACGATCCGGGCGCTGGGGTGTGCGGGGTGCGCGCGCAGGCGGCGGCGGCGAGCGACAGCGCGAAGAGATGTGGACGCATCACGGCGTGTATCGGGTGCGCGTGAAGGAAGGTGGCGTGGCGGACACGGACGGGTCGCCGCGAACGTGATAGCGCAACGGCCATTCGGCCGCGCGGGTGATGCCGATGCGCGGCGTGACCACGACGTCGTCGTCGGGCACGTCGGCGCCCCGGCGGATGACGACCGGCCCCGCCCGCAGCGAGCAGCCGCTCATGTCGCCGTCGATCCCCATGGCGAGACACAGCTTGCCGGGACCGTTGGTGAGGTCGCGATCACGCTTCGCCTTGGGCCGGCGGCGCCGCATCAGCTCGAGGCCGTCGGTGGGCGACACGGCGCGCACGAGCACGGCGCTTCCGTGTCCCCGCTCGCGCGTGACCGCGTTGAAGCACCAGTACATGCCGTAGATGAGGTAGACGTACGACCTGCCCGGCGGACCGAAGAGATGCTCGGTGCGCGACGTCAGCCCCGCGACGGCGTGACACGCGGGGTCGTGGGGACCGAGGTAGGCCTCGGTCTCCACGATCACGCCGCGCGTGACACCTTCCGACGTCTCACACTCGAGCACGGCGCCGAGCAGCTCGCGCGAGACGGTCTCGGTGGGCCGATCGTAGAACGCGTGAGACAGCGGAGCGCCGAGACGAGGACGCCGCGCTCGCGGCGCGGCGTCTCGGCTCATGCGTCTTCGGCGGCGACCGCCACCTTCTTGGCTCGCGGCTTCTTCGCCGCGGCGCTCTTCTTGGCGGCCGGCGCCTTGACGGGTGCATCGGGTGGCGCCGCTCCGTTCCCCGACGCCGTGACGGCAGGCTTCTTGGCACCGCGCTTCGCGCGCGGCCTCGCGGGCTTGGCGGCCGGCTTGACCGCCGGTTCGGCGCTGACGGCGGGCAGCGGCGCCGCGACGGCGTGCACTGGCGGAGCAGCTACGATCGGAGCCGGCGGCGGGGCGAGCGAGGTGGCCGGCCGCACGACACCGATACTAAGAAGATCGGGCGGCGGTGCGCCGGGGCGTCCGCCGCGGCCGCGCGGCCCGCTGACGCCACGTGGTCCCATCCCGCGCGGCGCGGGCGCGGCGGCCTGCGTCGTGGGGGCGTTCGCGACGGCCGTCTTCGCGAGCTGATCGGACACCGACTCCGCCTCGACGGCGCGCGCGATCTCGAAGTCGTCGCCGCGGCGGCGCAGATCGATCACGTCGTTGTCGTGCGCGTCCTTGAGGATGCGCGGGAAGTTGCGATCGCTGAGGCTCTCGCTGTCGCGGCCGAGGAGCTCGCGCGACTTCGCACGCACGACACTGGCGCGGACAGCCTCGTCGCCCGTGACGAGCGACTCGACCGAGCGCCGCACGAGATCGAACGCCTCGTCGCGGGTGAGCCGCTCGCCGGTGATGCCGATCTGCTCACCGGCCTCCGGGCGCGGTGCGCGCTCGGGCCGCTCCGGACGGGCGCCGCGCTCGGGCGCGCGGGGCGCCGGCTCGGCGCGCGGCGCGACCTCGACCACGGCTTCGATGGGAACGGGCGCGCTCGGCACGGGCGCGGTCGCAGCCTCCGCATCGAGGGCGACCTCGCCGGTGCGGTCCGGACGCGGACCACGGTCCTCGCGATCGCGCCCGCGACCGCGACGGCCACGCCGGCTGCGACCATCGCGCTTCCGGTCTTCGGCGGCCTCCCCGTCACCGCGCGCCGCCTCGTCGGCCGCGGCGTTCTCCGCGGCGCGGGCTTCACCCCTGGCGCCGCTGGGGAGCCCGATCTCGAGCTGCCCGTTCTCGAGCTTCGTCGCCGAGAGGAGACCGCGCTGCACGGCATCCTGCACGAAGCGGGAGAACTTGGCCATGCCGAGATCCTTCTCGTCGAACGTGCTGTCGATCTCCTGCATGACCTGCTTGAGGCGATCGGAGCGCATGACGTCGCCGTTGCGCTTCATGCGGCTGACCGCCTCGGTGACGAGCTCCCACGGATCCCACTTCCGCGCTGGCTCCTCGTCGGAGTTCTTCACCAGGCCGGCGAGGGCGTTGTAGCTGTAGTACTCGTCGCAGTTCATGACGAGCAGGTCGCTCGACGACTCGCGGATGCCGACGCCGATGACGTACTTGCCGTACTCCTTGAGCTTCGTGACGAGCGAGGCGAAGTCGCTGTCGCCCGAGAGCAGGATGTAGGTACCGATCTCGGGTCGCGTGAAGACGAGCTCCATCGCGTCGACGGCGAGACGGATGTCGGTGGCGTTCTTCTTCGAGGAGCCGTAGGCCGGCGCCATGATCATGTCGATCGACGATTCGGCGAGCGGCACGATGTACTGCGGGTAGCGGCGCCAGTCGGCGTAGGCGCGCTGCACGGCGACCTTGCCCTTGATGATGTCGGAGCCGAGGAGCGTGCGGAGCTCGTTGCCGAGGTCCGAGCGGATCCCCATCGTGACGTTGTCGAAGTCGATGAGGAGGGCGGCGTTCGGGGCGTGCATCGGCGGTACGTAGTTGCTCGATGCACTGTGCGGCGCGCTGAGCGCCTGAGGGCCGCGGTGGATCAGCGCTGCGCCGGAGCGCGACGGTGAGTTCCGCGTGGAGCGTGGATTCATGCTGTCCCTTGCGTCACTCGACGCATGGCATGTGAGCGGGCGTGCTGCATTGCGGTGCAGCGCCCGTGCTCTCGTCGGCGGAGGTCCGCCCGGCCGTCGTTCGGCCGGCGATCGCGGCGTCCGCCCGAGAGGCGGTTCGCGGTGCGTGCGTCGACCGGCTCGCCCGCTGCGCGGATGCGCAGCTTCGTGGGCGGCACCGATCACGCCGTCACCGTCATTGACCGGTCACCCCCGACGCCGCGGGCTCGCGAGCTCGCGCCGACTTGGGTGGCCAGCGCGTAATCTATGGCGGCCCAACGATTTGCGTAAGGCTGAGCCAGCGGACCCAGGGGTGCAGATCTCTCGACGCCGCGCTCCGCGCTCCGCTCGAGACGACGACATGGGTGATTCCGGATCAGTCGCCCATGGCCTTGAAGACGACGCGCTTGGGGCGCTGTCCATCCCACTCGCCGTAGAAGACGCGCTGCCACGGGCCGAGGTCGAGGCGGCCGGCGGTGACGGGCACGATCACCTCGTGGCCGATGGTGAGGGAGCGCAGATGCGCCGCAGCGTTGTCCTCGCCGGTGCCGCTGTTGTGGCGATACGCGTCGGGGTCCCACGGCGCGATGCGCTCCTCGAGCCAATCGAGGATGTCGGCCCAAAGGCCGGGCTCGTGGTCGTTCACGAATACCGAGGCCGAGATGTGCATCGCCGAGACGAGGACCATGCCCTCGGTGACCTCGGCCCTGGCGCGACAGGCCTCGACGTCGTCGGTGATGTCGATGATCTCCTGACGCTTCGCGGTCTTGAAGGTTCGGTAGCTCGTGTGGACGCGCATGACGGTGGACGAGGGTGGTTGCTCTCCGGGGCGGCCAGTATGTTACCGCGAAACCTCCCTCCCTGCGCAGCGTACGGAGCACCCGTGAAGCAGGTCGGTTTTCGCGCCCGTCTCTTCCTCATCCTGCTCGGCTTCGCGCTCATTCCGACGATCGTGCTGGCCGCCGCCTGGGAGATCACGGTGGTGCGCGCGCTACCCCTCCTCGGCACGACGCCGGCGATGGAGCGGATCGCGGAGACGGGCGGGCGGGCGATCGCCGCGGCGCGGGGGGCGTCGCTGACCCCGCCTCAGCGCGCGGCGCTGGACGAGCACCAGCGGGCGCTCGACGAGGGACTGCTGCGTGGCCGGCAGATGGAGTTCCTGATGACGCGCCGCGCCCCGGCGGTGGCCGCGCTGGCGGCGTTGGGCGCGGCGCTGCTGTTCGGGGTGATCGCGTCGCGCGTGGCAGGACATCTGAGCCGAAACCTGAGCCGACCATTGAGCGAGCTAGTCGGGTGGACGGAGACGATCGGGCGCGGCGAGCCGCTGCCGGAGGGGCCGCCCAGAAAGGGCGCGCCCGAGTTCGTGGTGCTCCGCAACCGGATGCGTGAGATGGCCACCGAGCTCCGGCTGGGCCGCACCCGCGCGCTGGAGGCCGAGCGCGCGACGGCGCTCCGCGAGTCGGCGCGCCAGGTGGCGCACGAGCTGAAGAACCCACTGACGCCGATCCGCTTCGCGATCGCGCGGCTGCGGCGGGAATCGCCGGAATCGCTCGGCGAGACGATCGACGTGCTGGAAGCGGAGACCAAGCGACTCGAGGAGATGGCGCGCAGCTTCGCGCTGTTCGGCCGCCTGCCGGAGGGACCGCAGGCGCCGGTCGATCTGGGAGAGCTGGTGCGCGCGGCGACGCGGAGCGTGGTGCCGGCGGAGACACCGGTCGTCGTCGACGTCGAGGACGACGTGCCGATGGTGGCGGGCCACGTCGATGCGCTGGGGCGTGCGCTCACCAACGTGCTGCTGAACGCGGTCGAGGCGAGCGCGCCGGGCTCGCCGATCGAGGTGACCGCGCGCCGAGCGACGCTCGCCGCGCGGC
>DASTSX010000362.1:0-16822 GCA_035760455.1 Gemmatimonadaceae bacterium
AAGAGCACGCTGCTGCATCTGCTCGGCGCGCTCGACCGCCCGACGTCGGGGCGCGTGCTCATCGACGGCCATGTGCTCGACGGGATGTCCGACGACGCGATCTCGGAACTGCGCAACCGCACGGTGGGGTTCGTCTTCCAGTTCCATCATCTCCTGCGGGAGTTCACCGCGCTGGAGAACGTGATGATGCCGCTCCGGATCGGGGGGGTCGACGAGGTCGAGGCGCGCCGGCGGGCGATGGCGCTGCTGGAGCGCGTCGGGCTCGGCGGCCGGGTCCATCATCGGCCGGGCGCGCTTTCGGGCGGGGAGCAGCAGCGTACGGCGGTGGCCCGGGCGCTGGCGGCCGATCCGGCGGTGCTGCTGGCCGACGAGCCGTCGGGCAACCTCGACCACCACAACAGCGAGCGACTGCACGAGCTGTTCACCGAGCTCGCGCGCGAGCTCGAGCTGGGCATGGTCATCGTGACCCACAACCGGTCGCTCGCGGCACGCGCGGACCGTGTGCTTCAGCTGGAGGATGGTCGTCTGACGCATGTGGCGCTGCCGGAGGTGGTGGCCTGATGCTCTGCGACAATTGCCATCAGCGGGACGCGGTCGTGAACCTGACGACGATCGAGAACAACGCCGTACGGCAGCTGCATCTGTGCGAGCAGTGCGCCGCCGAGCGCGGCGTCGAGACCTCCGTGGCTACGCCCAAGCATCCGCTCGGCGAGTTTCTCCAGGCGGTGCAGCAGCAGTCGGTGCCGGCGAGCACCGACGCGGGGAAGTGCGCCTTCTGCGGGCTGACGATGAAGGACTTCCGCGCCACGGGCCGGATGGGCTGCGCGCGGTGCTACACGACGTTCGAGCCGAGCATGCGCGAGCTGCTCCGCCGCGTGCACGGCAGCCCCCGTCACACGGGCCGGGCCTACCGTCCGCCGAGGGACGAGGTGTTGGAGAAGGCGTCGGTGCTCGGCGAGCTGCGCGAGCGGCTGCGCCGGGCGATCGAGCAGGAGCAGTTCGAGGTCGCCGCCGAGCTGCGCGACAGGATACGGGTGCTGGAATGACATTGGATCTCTCGCTCCTCCCCGACGGCGGAGTCCGGTGGCTGGATGCCGCGGGCGCACACTCGGACGTCGTGCTGTCGACGCGGGTCCGCCTGGCCAGGAACGTCGACGGCTATGCGTTCACCGGGCGCGCCCGTGACGGGGAGCGGCTCCGGGTGCTGGTGCAGGTGCGTGAGGCGCTGCAAGTGCTGCCCGGACTGAACGATAGCCTGCTCGTGCGCATCGACGAGCTCGGGCCGGCGGACCGTGCGTTGCTCTTCGAGCGCCACCTGGTGAGCAAGGAGCTGGCGGGCCTCGAGCCGCAGCATCCGCTCCGCTCCGGCGCTGCCGTGTATCTGTCCGACGGATTGAGCGTCATGATCAATGAAGAGGATCATCTGCGCCTTCAGTCGCTGCAGTCGGGGTTCGAGCTACGCGCCGCGTTCGCAGCCCTGGATCGTGTTGACCGAGAGCTGGGTGGACGGGTCCCCTTTTCGTACCACCCCGAGTTCGGATATCTCACGGCTTGTCCGACGAATGTGGGAACCGGAATGCGGGCGTCGGTACTGATACACCTACCAGGGCTCGTGCTGACGAAGGAGATCGGCCGGGTGCTGGCGGGGTTGCAGCAGATGGGTCTGACGTACCGCGGGTTGTACGGCGAGGGATCGGAAGTGGTGGGCAATTTCTTCCAGATCTCGAACCAGACGACGCTCGGTCGGTCGGAGGAAGACCTGCTCGATCAGTTGATCCGCGTCGTCGGTCACGTGATCGAGCGAGAGGAGGAAGCGCGTCGTGTGCTGCTACGCGATGCGGGTTATATTATCGAAGACAAGTTGTGGCGCGCGTACGGCACCTTGCGGTATGCTCGAAGCCTCACGTTCGACGAGGCGATGAACTATCTGAGCGGCGTGCGTCTGGCCGTCGGACTGAAACTGATCCGTGGCCTCAGTGTATATACCCTCAACAAGCTCCTGATCTTCTCGCAGGCCGCGCATCTATCGGCCGCGGAAGGACGATCGCTGACCGAGAGCGAGACGAACCTGGCCCGCGCACGCTATGTGCGTAGAGCACTGGAAGAGGAAGCGGGGTCGGTCGGCTGACGGCACGTCCACCCGGGGTCTCTCTGAGGGACTATGAACGGCTACAACTTCACTGAGCGGGTGCGGAAAGTCCTGGCGATGGCGCGCGAGGAGGCCGCACGACTCCACCACGAATACGTGGGCACGGAGCACATCCTGCTCGGCCTCATCCGGGAGGGTGAGGGGGTCGCCGCCACCGTACTGCAGAACCTCTCCGTCGAGCTGGACGAGATCCAGCAGAAGATCGAGGAGACAGTCAAGAAGGGGAAAGCCGCGCAGACCACCGGCCCGGACCTTCCCTACACGTCGCGCGCGAAGAAGGTGCTGGAGCTGGCGATGAGTGAGGCTCGCGAGCTCAGCCATTCGTACGTCGGGACCGAGCACCTGCTGCTCGGGCTTCTGCGCGAGGAGAAGGGGATCGCCGCCCAGGTGCTGACCGACGCGGGGGTGAACCTCGAGGCGGCGCGCGCGGAGACCTTGCGCATCCTCGGCACCGAGATGCCGCAGCAGCCGGGCGGGGCGCAGGCCTCTGCCGGTTCGCAGCCGACGCCCGCGGCGCCCAAGGGGGAGAAGAAGTCCAAGACCCCGGCGCTCGACCACTTCTGCCGCGATCTGACGCAGCTGGCTGCCGAAGGGCAGCTCGACCCGACCATCGGCCGGGCCAAGGAGATCGAGCGCGTGATGGAGGTGCTCACGCGCCGCAAGAAGAACAATCCGGTCCTCATCGGCGAGCCGGGCGTCGGCAAGACGGCCATCGTCGAAGGGCTGGCCCAGCTCATCGCGAACGGCGAGTGCCCGGAATCGCTGCGCGACAACCGCGTCCTGTCGCTCGACATGGCGGCGGTCATCGCCGGCACGAAGTACCGCGGCCAGTTCGAGGAGCGGCTCAAGGCGGTCATGAACGAGATCGCCCAGAACAAGAACATCATCCTGTTCATCGACGAGCTGCACACACTGGTCGGCGCGGGCGCGGCCGAAGGCGCGATCGACGCCAGCAACATGCTGAAGCCCGCGCTGGCACGCGGCGAGCTGCAGTGCGTCGGCGCGT
Source organism: Gemmatimonadaceae bacterium (assembly GCA_035760455.1). GTDB lineage: Bacteria > Gemmatimonadota > Gemmatimonadetes > Gemmatimonadales > Gemmatimonadaceae > AG11. Next base: position 3,156 of record DASTSX010000362.1, read on the forward strand.
CGACGCTCAACGAGTATCGCAAGTACATCGAGAAGGACGGCGCGCTCGAGCGCCGCTTCCAGACGGTGATCGTGGATCCGCCGTCGATCGACGAGACGGTGGAGATCCTCAAGGGACTGCGAAAGAAGTACGAGGATCATCACAAGGTGACGATCCCCGACTCCACGCTGCTCATCGCGGCCAAGCAGTCGGAGCGCTACATCACCGACCGGTTCCTGCCCGACAAGGCGATCGACGTGATCGATGAAGCCGGTGCCAGGGCGCGACTCGCCGCGCAGGCGCCGCCGCCGGAGGTGGCCGCGCTCAAGGCGGAGCTCGAGAAGGTGAACGGCGACAAGGAAGCCGCCGTGCGCGACCAGAACTTCGAGAAGGCCGCCTCGCTCCGCGACAAGGAGCGGGAGATTCAGGGCGAGATCCGCAAGAAGCAGGAGGAGTGGGAGCAGCGGCGTCAGTCGCACCGCCCGGTGCTCGGCGAGGAGGAGATCGCCTTCATCGTGAGCCGGTGGACGGGCATTCCCGTGACCCGGCTGCAGGAGGCGGAGACCAGCCGCCTGCTGCGAATGGAGGACGAGCTGCACCAGAACGTCATCGGGCAGGACGAGGCCATCAAGGCGATCAGCCGGTCGATCCGGCGGAGCCGCGCCGGCCTCAAGGATCCGAACCGCCCGATCGGCTCGTTCATCTTCAGCGGCCCGACGGGCGTCGGGAAGACGGAGCTCGCGCGCTCGCTGGCCAAGTTCCTGTTCGCGGACGCATCGGCGCTCATCCGCGTCGACATGAGCGAGTATATGGAGAAGTTCTCCGTGTCGCGCCTCATCGGCGCGCCGCCGGGCTACGTCGGCTACGAGGACTCCGGGACGCTCACGAAGGCGATCCGCCGGAAGCCGTACTCGGTCATCCTGCTGGACGAGATCGAGAAGGCACACCCGGATGTGTTCAACATCCTGCTCCAGGTGCTCGACGAGGGTCATCTGACCGACAACTACGGCCGGGTGATCGACTTCAAGAACACCGTGGTGATCATGACGTCGAACGTCGGCGCCCGGGACATCACGAAGGGGAAGGGCCTCGGCTTCACCACGGGCGACAGTGGGCAGTCGTTCGAGCGGATGCAGGAGAAGGTGAAGGAGGAGTTGAAGGTGACCTTCAACCCCGAGTTCCTGAACCGCCTGGACGACGTCATCGTCTTCCACCCGCTCAACCGCGAGCACATCTCGCAGATCGTCTCGGTGCTGCTCAAGGACGTGCGGAAGCGGCTGGCGGAGGACGAGCTGACGATCAAGCTCACGCCGGCGGCCACGGAGCTGCTCGTGAAGAACGGTTACGACGAGGCCTACGGGGCGCGCCCGCTGAAGCGGTCGATCCAGAAGTACATCGAGGATCCGCTCTCGGAGAAGATCCTGCTCGGCGAGTTCGCCCGGGGCGACGAGATCGAGGTGGACGCCGCGGCGGACGGGTCGAAGCTCGACTTCAAGGTGCTCTCGAGCGCGTCGAAGGCGTAGCCAGACTGCCGGGGGCAACCACGAGGAGGCCGGTCGGGTCCAACTAGGACCTGACCGGCCTCTTCTCGTGTATATTGCAGATCTATGCGACGTATGCTCAGTCTCGCCGTCGCCCTGCTGTGCTTGGGGGCGACGGCGCGCGCGCAGGACACCGCGGTGTCCGGCCGCTGCGCCACACCCGACACGATCGTCTTCCGCGGCGCCGAGCGCACGGGAGACGCGACCGTACGCAACGAGTCCGGCCTGGTACCGGGTCCGGTCAACTACCGCACGCTCGAGCGCGCCATCAAGGCGATCTACGCGACGGGCCAATTCGACGACGTGGCCGCGAGTTGCGAGCTGGCCGACGGCCGGGCTGCGCTCACGTTCGCGCTGAAGGAGCGGCCGGTTCTCGGCGGCTTCGACGTCGCGGGCACCGACCGGATCTCACGCGGCTCCGTTCGCGACCGGATCGAGCTGACCCCGGGCCGACCGCTCGATCCGGCGCAGGTCGCGCGAGCGGTCAAGCGGATCGATTCGCTCTATCAGGCCGGGGGCTACTACCTGGCCCGGGTCAAGCCCGAGACGACCGTGGTGAACGGCCAGGTCAACCTTCTCTTCCGGATCGCGGAGGGCAGGCGACTCGCCGTCTCCGGGGTGCGCATCGAGGGGAACGCCGCGGTGCGCGACAAGACCGTCGTCAAGGCGATGGAGACGAAGCCCGAAGGCTTTCTGTGGTGGCGAAAGGGCGAGCTGGACAACGACAAGATGGCCGGCGACATCGGGGAGCGAATCCCGGGTCTGTACGCCTCCCGGGGGTTCATCGACGCCCAAGTGCTCAAGGACAGCGTGAAGGTGGACGCCGAGCGCGGCAAGGCGCTCGTCGATATCCAGGTCGCGGAGGGCCCGCGGTATCGCGTCGGCAGCTTCGAGGTGACCGGGAGCCGCCACTTCTCGAACGAGGACATCGCGCGGTTCTACCCGTTCGGCGATCAGCCCACGACGCTGGGCAGCGCAGTGAAGACCGTGCTGCGCGCGGGCCGTGGCGGCGGGGATCGCGGCTACTTCGATCAGGCCGCGTGGGAGGATGCGACGCGCCGCGTCGGCGAGGCGTACGCGAACGAGGGGTACATCTACGCGAACGTCCGGCCGGTCGTCGAGCGAACCAAGGTGGGACCGGACTCGGTGCCGACGGTCAATCTCCGCTGGGAGGTCGACGAGAAGACGCCGGCGATCGTCAACCGCGTCGAGATCCTCGGCAACGACATCACCAACGAGTCGTGCATCCGGAACCAGATCTTCGTCGTCCCCGGCGACGTGTTCCGACGCGACGCGCTGCTCCGCAGCTATCAGGGCATCGGCAACCTCGGCTTCTTCGAGACGCCGCTGCCGGCGCCCGACACCAAGCCCGCGAACGAGCAGGGTGACGTCGACATCATCTTTCACGTGAAGGAGAAGCGCACCGGCAACGTGAACTTCGGCGCCTCGGTGGGCCAGGGGGCGGGCGTCGGCGGCTTCATCGGGTTCGACCAGCCGAACCTCTTCGGCATGTGCAAGAAGGGCTCGTTGAACTGGCAGTTCGGCCAGTACATCAACGATTTCAGCCTGACGTACAGCGACCCGTTCATCAAGGAGTCGCAGATCTCGGGCACGATCACGGCCTACCACTCGCAGACGCGGTACTACATCCGCGACGTCGGGCGCCAGACGCGCATCGGCGGTCAGCTGCAGTTCGGCTTCCCGCTGTTCGGCTCGCGCTTCTCCCGCCTGTTCGCCTCCTATGGCGCCGAGCGCGTGAACTACGGCGGCGAGGGGCTCGTCAGCCAGATCAACTGCGACGTCGTCACCTGCGCGCGCTCCGCGCTCGGCCTGACGTACGACCACGACACGCGAATCGGGTTGCCGTTCGCGACGGGGGGCGGGCATCAGACGATGGCCGCCCAGTTCAACGGTCTGTTCGGCGGTGCCAAGTACAACCGATACACCGGCGAGGCCCGGCACCACGCGACGCTGTGGCAGTTCGGCGGCGGCGCCCTCGGCACCGACCCCATCACGCTCGCGCTGAGCCTGAACGTGCGCGGCGGCATGGTGTTCGGCGATCCGGGAGGGTTCTACATCTCGCAGAAGTTCTCGCTCGGCGGCGTGCAGTACGGCGAGCAGCTGCGCGGGTACGAGGAATTCTCGATCACACCGCAGGGCTACATCTCGGAGACCTCGCAGACGACGGCCCAGCCGCAGTCGTTCGGCAGCGCGTTCTACACCAACTCGATCGAGCTTGGCCTCCGCATCAACCAGCAGATCTACCTGGACGCGTTCTACGACGCCGGCAACATCTGGGCGCGTCCGCAGGACTTCAATCCGACGCGCCTGCTTCGCGGTGTCGGATTCGGCGGCTCGCTCGTCACACCACTTGGACCACTGGGCATCGATTGGGGGTACGGACTGGACCGTGTCGAGAACGGTGTCCGGAAGCCCAAATGGCAGATGCACTTCAAGCTCGGACAGCTCTTCTAACCTGGAGTCTTCATGCGTGACCTCTTTCGCGCGGCGCCGTTGGCGCTCGCTCTCCTGACCGTCCTCTCGCTTCCGGCGCGTGCGCAGGGAGTGAAATTGGCGTACGTCCAGACCAGCATCCTGCTCGATCAGGCGCCCGGCCGCGCCGAGGCCGAGGCGCAGTTCGACAAGGAGACCGGCACGTTTCGCGACCAGATCAAGCGGATGAGCGACTCGCTCAACGCCATGGTGGCGGACTTCCAGAAGCGCCAGGCGTCGCTCGCGGCGGCCGCGCGCGAGACGCAAGGCCGGGGCATCGCAGCGAAGGAGCAGGAATATCAGCGCCGCACCCAGGAGCTCGAGCAGAAGGCGCAGGCGCGCCAGGCCGAGCTCGTGCAGCCGATCCTCGACCGCATCAAGCAGGCGATCGAGGACGTGCGCGTCGAGGGCGGCTACGCCATGATCTTCAACGCCGATCAGGGGTCGCCGATCGTCGCGGTGGACAAGAGCCTCAACGTCACGGACCGCGTGCTGACGAAGCTCAAGGGAACGACGGCGTCCGCGCCGCGGCCCAGTGCGGCCACGCCCGCACCGTCGGGCGTGACCCGCACGACACCGTAACGGGTGGCGGACTCCGCTTCCGCATCTCGTGATCTCGGCGGTGAGGGCTCTCGGGTCCTCACCGCCGAAGCCATTGCGGCCGCCGTCGGCGGACGCCTCGAGGGCGATCCGGCGGTACGTGTCACCGGCGTGGCGCCGCTCGACCGTGCGGACGCGACACATCTGACCTTCCTGGCCAGCGCGAAGTACGCGCCGCTGGCAGAAGCCCGCGAGGTCGGCGTACTGCTCGTGACGAACGAGCTGTCGGGCACGGGGCGCGCCCGGGCGCGGATCATCGTCGCGAATCCGCACGAGGCGATGCTACCGCTGCTGCCGCTGCTCTATCCGGCGCCGCCGCACGCGCCCGGGATCCATCCCTCGGCGTCGCTCGGGCGCGGCGTGTCGCTCGGCGACGACGTGGCCATCGGGCCCGGTGTGGTGCTCGGGGACGGCGTACGCCTCGGCGCGCGGAGCCGGCTGGAGGCGCACGTGGTGGTCGGGCCGGGGGTCGAGATCGGCGAGGACTGCCACGTCTATCCCGCGGTGACGCTCTACGCGGGCACGCGGGTGGGCGATCGGGTGCGGCTGCACGCCGGGGCGAGGGTCGGGTCGGACGGCTTCGGCTACGTCTTCCGCGACGGGGCGCACGCGAAGATCCCGCACGTCGGGCGGTGCATCGTCGAGCACGACGTGGAGATCGGCGCCAACACCACGATCGACCGGGGGAGCATCGACGACACGGTGATCGGGGCGGGCACGAAGATCGACAACCTCGTGCACGTCGCGCACAACGTGCGCATCGGGCGGTTGTGCCTCCTGATGGCGCAGGTCGGGATCGCGGGCTCGGTGCGCGTGGAGGACGGCTGCATCCTCGCCGGCCAGGTCGGCATCGCCGGCCACGTGACGATCGGCAAGGGCGCGCGGCTCGCGGCGCAGGCGGGGGTGTTCGGCTCGATTCCCGCCGGCGAGACGTGGTCGGGCTATCCCGCGCGCCCGCACAAGGAGGCGCTGCGCGCGCAGGCGGCGATGTTCACGCTGCCGTCGCTGATCCGGGCGTTGGAGCGGTTGGTCGAGCGCCAGCGGGACGACGAGCGCTGATGCGGCGCACGATCGGGCGGCCGGCGACGGTGACCGGCACCGGGCTGCACCTCGGCGTCGCGTGCACCCTCGAGTTCCGTCCCGCGCCGAGCGGCTCGGGCATCCGGTTCGAGCGGCGGGACCTGCCGTCGGCGCCGACGATCGCGGCGCTCGCCGAGCACGCGGGGCTCTCCGACCGCCGGACGCAGCTCGGCGAGGGGCCGAGCGCAGTGCACACGGTGGAGCACGTCCTGGCGGCCGTCGCGGCGCTCGAGATCGACGACCTGGTCGTCTCGCTCGACGGCCCGGAGCCGCCGATCATGGACGGGAGCGCGCAGCCCTTCGTCGACGCGCTGCGCGCCGCCGAGCTGCGCGAGCAACCCGGATGCGTGCACGTCGCGCGCCTCACGAAGCCCGTACGGCTGGTGGACGGTGAGTCGGTGTACGAGGCGGCGCCGTCGGAGCATCTCGAGCTGGACGTGACGATCGACTTCCCCCACGCTCTGATCGGGCGCCAGCACTACGCGGCGCGCGTCACCCCCGAGCTGTTCGAGCGCGAGCTCGGCTGGGCCCGCACGTTCGGCTTCGTCCACGAGGTCGAGCCGTTGCGGGCGATGGGCCTGATCAAGGGGGCGTCGACGCAGAATGCGGTCGTGCTGGACCAGGCGGGGGTGGTCGAGAACACGCTCCGCTCGCCGGACGAGTTCGTCCGGCATAAGATGATGGACTGTGTGGGCGATCTGGCGCTCGTCGGCGCGCGCGTGAAGGCGCGCATCGTGGCGCACAAACCCAGTCATCGCGGCACGGTGCTGTTCGTGCGCGCGATGCAGGCGACGTTGTCCCGGGAGACCCAGGTGCTCGGTATCGAAGAGATCATGAAGGTGCTGCCGCACCGTTATCCCTTCCTGCTCGTCGATCGCGTGCTCGAGATCGACGAAGGCAAGCGGATCGTCGGCATCAAGAACGTGACGATCAACGAGCCGTTCTTTCAGGGCCACTTTCCCGGGCACCCGATCATGCCGGGCGTGCTGATCATCGAGGCGATGGCCCAGGTGGGCGGCATGCTGCTGATGGGCGCCGTCTCCGATCCCGAGAAGAAAGTGGTGTACTTCACGTCGCTGAACAACGTGAAGTGGCGGCGCCCCGTGAAGCCCGGCGATCAGCTGCGCTTCGAGCTCGAGCTGCTGCAGGTGCGCGGGATGATGTGCAAGATGCAGGGGGTGGCCAAGGTCGACGGCGAGGTCGTGGCCGAAGCGGAGATGGGCGCCATGGTGCGCGATCGATGACCGCGCGCATCCATCCGACGGCGATCGTGCACGCCAGCGTGGAGCTCGGCGACGACGTGGAAATCGGCCCGTTCGCGATCGTCGGCGAGAACTGCCGGCTCGGAGACGGATGCGTGATCGCCGCGCGCGCGACGCTCGAGCGGCACGTGATCCTCGCCGCCGGCGTGAAGGTCGGGATCGGGAGCGTGCTGGGCGGAGACCCGCAGGACCTCAAGTTCCGCGGGGAGACGACCACGGTGGAGATCGGCGAGGGCACGATCATTCGCGAGTACTCGACGATCAACCGCGGCACGACGCAGTCGTACAAGACGTCGGTGGGGAAGGGCTGCTTCATCATGTCGTACGTCCATCTGGCGCACGACTGCCACATCGGCGACGGCGTCATCCTCGTGAACAGCGTGCAGCTCGCGGGGCACGTCACCGTCGGCGAGAAGGCGATCATCGCCGGACAGAGCGCGGCGCACCAGTTCGTGAAGATCGGGCAGTACTCGTTCGTCGGCGGCTGCTCGCGCATCTCGCAGGACGTGCCGCCGTACATCAAGGCGGTCGGCAACCCGATCAAGCTGTACGGCCTGAACAGCGTCGGGCTGCAGCGCAACAACTTCCCCGAAGAGGTCGTGCGCGAGCTGAAGCGCGCGTACCGCCTGTTCTTCCGCTCGGAGCTCAACGTGACGCAGGCGAAGGAGCGCGCGGCGACGGAGCTCAAGCCGTTCCCCGAAGTGCAGGAGCTGCTGCGCTTCGTCGAGGAGAGCGGACGCGGGGTGGTGGTCTGAGCGCGCCCACGCGGGTCGGCGTCGTCGGCGCGGGCGGGCTGGGCTACCACCACGTCCGGATCCTGCGCGATCTGCAAGGTCCGGCCTTCGCCGGGTTCTTCGATGCCAGGCCGGAGCGCGCGGAGCAGGTGGCGCGCGAGCTGGGCGTGGTGGCGCATGCATCGCTCGAGGCGCTCCTGGAGCAGGTCGACGCCGTGACCATCGTCGTCCCGACGCCGGCGCACTTCGCGGTCGCGCGCGAGGCGCTGGGTCGCGGGATCCACGCACTGATCGAGAAGCCGATCGCCACGACGCTCGACGAGGCCGACGAGATGCTCGCCCTCGCGCGCGCGAACGGGGCGCTCGTGCAGACGGGACACGTCGAGCGGTTCAACCGCGCGATCCGCGCGGCGCTGCCGTACGTCGACGCGCCGCGGTTCATCGAGAGCGATCGGTTGGCGCCGTTCAACCCGCGTGGCGCCGACGTGGCCGTCGTGCTCGACCTGATGATCCACGACATCGATCTGGTGCACACCCTCGTGGGAGGGCATGCCGCCGAGGTGAGCGCGGTCGGGGTGCCGGTGCTCACGCCGTTCGTCGACATCGCGAACGCACGCCTCACGTTCGACTCGGGTGCCGTGGCGAACATCACGGCGAGCCGGGTCTCGCGCGAGCGGATGCGGAAGCTCCGAATCTTTCAGCAGAGCGGGTACCTCTCCCTCGACCTCGGGGCCGGCGAGGGCGAGTTCTTCCGCCTGCGCGGCGACATCGACATCGCCGCGCTGGCCGCCGCGCCGCTGGCGCTCGAGCAGTTCGTCGAGCGCATCCCGCTGCGCGCCGAGGAGGGCGAGCCGTTGCGGCTCGAGTTCGAGAGCTTCCTTGCCGCGGTGCGCGGGGAGGCACCGGTGGCCGTCACGGGTGAGGCGGGGCGCGACGCGCTCGCCGTGGCGCTGCGGATCGTGGCCGACATCGAGCGGACGCTGCCCTCGCTCTCCGGCCGTGTTCCAGCGGGCGCTCGTGCGTGAGATCCTGTTCGTCGCCGGCGAGGCCTCCGGCGACCTGCATGCCTCTGGCGTCGCGCGCGCGTTACGGGCGCAGGACGCACCGTTCCGGCTCGCCGGAATCGGCGGCGACGAGATGCGCAGCGCGGGCGTGGAGCTGATCGAGCACGCGGAGCGGCTGGCGGTGATGGGGTTCGTCGAGGTGCTCAAGCACATCCCGCTGCACTATCGGCTCGCGCGCGAGCTGGAGCGGCGCATCCGCAGCGGGAATGTCGCGCTCGTCGTCCTCATCGACTACCCGGGATTCAACATGAAGATCGCCGCGGCGGCGCGCGCGGCGGGGGTGCCGGTCCTCTACTACATCACGCCGCAGGTGTGGGCGTGGGGAGCGAAGCGGCTCGCCGAGCTCTCGCGCACGATCACCAAGGCGGCCGTGATCCTGCCGTTCGAGGAGGCGCTGCTGCGTCGCCATGGCATCGACGCGACGTTCGTCGGGCACCCGCTGCTCGACCGGGCCCGCGCGCTTCCCGATCGCGCCGAGGCGCGTCGTTCGCTCGGCGTGGGCGACGACGAACGGCTGCTGGCGCTCTTCCCGGGCAGCCGCGCGCAGGAGATCGCGCGCCATCTCGATCGCTTCGTCGCCACGGCGCAGGAGCTGCAGCGGCGGGACCCGGCGCTCAAGGTGGTCGTCAGCGCCGCGCCGCACGTCGAGATCTCGAGCGAGCGCTGCCCGTACCCGCTCGTGCGCTCGGCGTCGTTCGCCGTCCTGCGCGCGGCCGACGCGGCGATGTGCAAGAGCGGCACGACGACGCTGGAGGCGGCCGTCGCCGGATGTCCGCTCGTCGTCGCGTACCGCACGAGCGCCATCACGTACGCGGCCGCCAAGCGGCTCGTGCGCATCCCGCTCATCGGCCTCGTGAACGTCGTGGCGGAGCGCGAGGTGGCGCCCGAGTTCGTGCAGGAGGCGCTCGTGCCCGAGCGCGTCGCCGACGTGCTGGGGGAGCTCCTCGATCCCGCGAGCGCTCGCCGTGCGCGCATGGTGGCGGAGCTCGAGGCCGTCCGCGCCTCGCTCGGACAGCCGGGGGCGGCGGAGCGCGTCGCGGCGATGGCGCTCGGTCTTGCGACCGGCGCGCGTGGCGAGCCGGCGCGCTCGGCCTCGTGAGGATCGATCGCGTCCGCTGGATTGCCGGCGCGGGCACGGCGCTGATCCGCCTGCTCGCCGTGACGTGGCGCATGCGCGTCGAGAACGACGCGGAGCTCCGGGCGGCGCGCGCCTCGGGCCGGCGCGTGATCTTCACGCTCTGGCACGGCGAGCTGCTCCCGCTGCTGTGGCATCATCGCGGCGAGGGGATCGCCGTCGTCATCAGCGAGCATCGTGATGGCGAGATCATCGCGCAGATCGCCGAACGACTCGGCTACACGACCGTGCGCGGGTCGAGCTCGCGCGGAGCGAGCCGCGCGCTGATCGGCCTGGTGCGGGCCCTGGAGGCGGGACGCGACGGTGCGGTGACCCCGGACGGGCCGCGGGGGCCGGCGCACGTCTTCGCGCCCGGCGCCGCGATCGCGGCGCAGCGAACCGGTGCGCCGCTCGCGCTCATCCGCGCGAGCGCGTCGCGCGCGTGGCGGCTGAAGAGCTGGGATCGGTTCCTCATCCCGAAGCCGTTCGCTCGTGTGCGCGTCGTGTACGGCCCGCTCACGCTCGTGGAGGCGCCCTCGCCGCGCGAGGCGACGGAGCAGGTGCCGCGCCTGCAGGCCGCGCTCGACGCGATCCCGGTGGAGTGAGTGCCCTCGGCGCTCGAGCAGCTCTGGTATGGTGACTCCCTGCGGGCGCATCTCGCACGGGCGGCACTGCGGCCCGCGGAGCTCGTGTATGCGGGCGCGGTCCGGGTGCGAGGCACGCTGTACGATCGCGGGCTGCTGGCTCGGCACGCGGCGCCCCTTCCGGTGCTCGCCGTCGGCAACCTCTCGGTCGGCGGTACGGGCAAGACCCCGGTGACGGCGTGGGCGGTCGCCCGCCTGCGCGAGCGCGGCGCGCGTCCCGCGGTGGTGCTGCGCGGATATGGAGGCGACGAGCCGATCGTGCACGAGCGGCTCAACCCGGGTTTGACGGTCGTGGTCGACCCGGACCGCGTGCGCGGGGCGCGCGCGGCGCACGCCGCGGGCGCCGACTGCGTGGTGATGGACGACGCGTTCCAGCACCGGCGTGTCGTGCGTCTGCAGGACTGGGTGCTCGTCTCCGCCGAGCGCTTCGACGTGGCGACCCGGTTGCTGCCCGCGGGTCCGCTGCGTGAGCCGCGGGGAGCCCTCGCCCGTGCGAGCGTCGTGATCGTGACGCGAAAGATCGCATCGGCGGCGCGGGCGGCGGAGATCGCCGATCGGCTGGAGTCGGCGAGTCGCGTGCCGGCGGCGGTGGTGCACCTCGCGCCGAGCGGCACCGTGAACGCGGTGGACGGATCGCCGCGCGGCCTCGACGTGCTGCGGGACGCGCGCGTCGTCGCCGTCGCCGCCGTGGGCGCGCCGGATGACTTCTTCGGGCAACTGCGCGAACTGGGCGCGCGCGAGGTGCGGGGGTTCGCATTCCGCGATCATCACGATTTCTCGAGCGACGACGTGCGGCGCGTCGTCGCCGCGGCGTCCGGCGCGGATGCCGTGGTCTGCACGCTCAAGGACGCCGTGAAGCTGGCTCCGCTGTGGCCTCGCGACGCGATACCGCTGTGGTATGTTTCGCAGCGCGCCGACGTCGAGCGCGGGGCAGCGGTGCTGGACGCATCGCTCGCGTCGATCCTCGCCGCTCGCGCGAGCACTCCCTCACCCGCCGGTCCTCCCGGCTGATATCCTAGCACATGGCTACCGACCTCCGACTCTCCACCAGCAAGATCGTCCTCCCCGACAAGGACCGCTTCCTCGGCGAGGAGAATCCCTTCGAAGCGATGATGAGCCGGTTCGATCGGGCGGCGCAGCTGCTCGATCTGGAGCCCGGGCTCTACAAGGTGCTCCGTCACCCGGAGAAGCAGATCATCGTGTCGGTGCCGGTCATGATGGACAGCGGGGAGCTCGAGGTCTTCACCGGTTACCGCGTCATCTACAACACGGTGCGCGGGCCGGCGAAGGGCGGCATCCGCTTCGACACGCACGTCAATCTGGAAGAGGTCAAGGCCCTCGCGGCGTGGATGACGTGGAAGTGCGCCGTCGTGAATTTGCCATTTGGCGGTGCAAAAGGCGGCGTGATCTGCGATCCGTCGAGCATGAGCGTCGGTGAGCTCGAGCGGCTGACCCGCCGGTACACGGCCGGGATCATCCACACGCTCGGTCCCGACTCCGACGTGCCGGCGCCCGACGTCAACACCAACGAGCGCGTGATGGCGTGGGTGATGGACACCTACTCGATGCATCACCGGCACACGGTCACCGCCGTCGTCACGGGCAAGCCGGTGGAGATGGGCGGGTCGCTCGGCCGACGGGAGGCGACGGGGCGCGGCTGCATGATCGTCACCAAGGAGGCCCTGCGTCACCTCGGCATGAAGGTGGCCGGCACCACCGTGGCGGTGCAGGGGTTCGGCAACGTCGGGAGCGTCGCGGCGCAGCTCCTCGCGCGCGAGGGGTGCAAGATCCGCGCGATCAGCGACCGCACGGGCGCCTACTACAACAAGAACGGCATCGACGTCGATGCGGCGATCGAGTACGTCAAGCGAAACCGCACGCTCGAGGGCTTCACCGACGGCGACGCGATCACGAACGAGGATCTGCTGACGGCCGACGTGGACGTGCTGCTGCCCGCCGCGCTCGAGAACGTGATCACGAGCAAGAACGCGGCGAGGATCCAGGCGAAGATCGTCTGCGAAGGCGCCAACGGCCCGACCACGGCAGGCGCCGACTCGATCCTCGACGAGAAGGAGATCTTCGTCATCCCGGACATCCTCGCGAACGCGGGTGGCGTGACCGTGTCGTACTTCGAGTGGGTCCAGGACCGCGGCGGCTACTTCTGGTCCGAGGACACGGTCAACGAACGGCTCACCGACATCATGCGACGCAGCTTCGCCGAAGTGCTCCGCTCCGCGACGCAGCATCGGGTGAACATGCGCACCGCGGCGTACATGACGTCCATCAGCCGCGTGTCGACGGTCCACAAGCTGCGCGGCATCTACGCGTAGCCGGTGCGACTCGTGGTCGCCGTCGTCGGCAAGCCGCGCGACCGGCATCTCGCGGCGGCGATCGACGAGTACGAGACCCGCGCGGCGCGGTATTGGCCCCTCGCGGTCGCCGAGGTCCGCGAGGCCAGCGGGCGCGGCGTGAGCGCGCCCGATGCGCGGCGGAAGGAAGGAGAGCGCCTGCTCGAGCGGCTGCCGGCGGGCGCTCTCGTCATCGTCTGCGACGAGACGGGCGACCGGCTCACCTCGGCCGAGTTCGCGGCGATGCTCGCCGGCGCCCGGGACGCGGCCCGCGACGTGGCGTTCGTCGTCGGCGGCGCGTACGGGTTGGACGATGTGGTGCGCCGGGCCGCGGCGCGTTCGCTCCAGCTCGCGCCCTGGACCCTGCCGCACGAGCTCGCGCGGCTCGTCCTCGCCGAGCAGCTGTACCGGGCGGGCACCATCGTCCGGGGGGAACCCTACCACAAGTGAGCGATCCGTCGCGGGTCGCTTCCCTACGGCGCGATCCCGGGCGAACCTTTGTGCGTCGTGTGAGATTGTTCGAGTCGGTGGAGCCTCCCGGTTCCGTCGACGGGTCCGTTCTCTTCGCGCGAGGGCAATGACCGAGGTTCGCATCCTGTCCGAACCGCTCGGAGGCACGCCGCTGTCGCTGCTGCTGCAGCGCGCGGACGCGCCGAGCGACTGGCTTCCGAGTGCGCCCGCCGGACAGGATGCCTGGCGACGACTCGCGGAGGAGCGCTCGCGAGCCGCCGACTGGAGCGCCTCGTGGCGTGTGCTCGAGCCCGCGCTCTCCGCCACCGATGCGGCGGCCGAGCGGGTGGCGCGCGTG
>DASTSX010000363.1:0-3362 GCA_035760455.1 Gemmatimonadaceae bacterium
TCGACGCTTCCTCGGCTCGGCGATCGAGCGCGTTGAGGTCAGGACCTTCGGCTGACCCCTGCCACGTGCGCAGCGCGATTCGATCCGGGGTGACGACGAGGAAGGTGGGCGCGTCGAGCCAGCTGCCGGCGTTCGCGTACACGTTGCCCGAGGGCATCCGCTCCAGCGCCGAGACGTGCGAATGGCCATAGACGAGCAGCTCGAGCGACCGATCGGCACCCAGCGTTCTCTCCGCGACCGCGCGAAGCCCGCGACCGGCATCGCGCGGCTGGTAGCTCCGGCTCGCATGGGCACTGCCCATCGCGAGACGGGACGCCCAGTCGGGATGCAGCGCGCCGAACGCACGGATGGCGAGCCGGTTGCGCAGCACGTGCCGCAGCGCTCGATAGCCCCGGTCCTCCTTGGGCCGCAGGCCGTCGCCGTGCTCGACGCGGGCGCGCCATCCCCCGAGATCGCCCGTCCACGGCCCGAGCTGGAAGTCCACGCCGGCGTCGCGGAGCACGTCGCCGCCCCAGCAATCGTGATTGCCGGCCAGCATCGTGACCGGAATGCCCGCGTCGCGCAGATCCATCAACGCCGCCAGCACGCGGACGCCCGAGCGATGCACGACGCTCTTCCACTCGAACCAGAACTCGAACAGGTCGCCGTTGATCAGCAGCGACGACGCACGGCCTGGCAGCGCGCGGAAGAAGGAGAGCAGCAGTCGCTCGGTCTCCGGCGCGGCGTGACCGAGGTGCACGTCGGAGATGACGTAGGCGGGGGGGGCGAGCACAGTGTGAGTCTACTCCCCACGCCGCGACTGCACAAACCATCAGCGCGCGCGCGACAGCGGCGCATGCCGTCGCGACGGACGGAGGTCGGCCCATGGCCGTGACGCACTCCACCGAGCTGCGCGTCCGCTACGCGGAGACGGACCGCATGGGCATCGTCTACTATGCCAACTACCTCGTGTGGTGCGAGGTCGGCCGCGTCGAGTTCATGCGCGCGCTCGGTGGGAGCTACGCGGCGCTCGAAGCGGAGGGCTATGGGCTCGCCGTCGCCGAGGCGACCGTACGCTATCTGGCACCCGCGCGCTTCGACGACCCCGTACGCATCGAGACGTCGCTCGTCGCCGTACGGTCCCGCGCCGTCACCTTCGACTACGTGATCTCGCATGCCGAGACTGGAACCCGCTTCGCCACGGCCCACACGGCGCTCGTGTCGATCGACCGCACCGGCAGACCCACCGCACTGCCGCCCGAGTTTCGCGCGAAGCTGGAGGGTGCGGTCTAGTCGCACGCTGCTGCTCGCGCTCGCGGTCGTCGCGGGCTGCCGGAGCGTGCCTCGCGCCACGGGAGACGCAGAGCTCACGGTGCGTGCGCGACTACTTCGCATCGAGGACACGCGGCGGCCGCACGCAGTATTCCTCGACTCCGCGCTGCGAGCCCCGCAACCCGCTCTGCGCCGGGCCGCCGCATTCACCACCGGTCGCGTCGGCGCGCGTCGGCATGCGGCGGCGCTCCGCACCCTCGTCGCCGACGGCGATCCAGGCGTGGCCTCGGCCGCGCTCTATGCGCTCGGTCTGCTCAAGGATACGTCCGCCGCCGCCCTCGCGACCGCCGCACTCCGACGGGCGCCCGAGGTCTCCGCCGAGGCGGCCTGGCTGCTCGGCGAGATCGGCGAGAGCGGCCGCGCACCGCTTCTTGCCGCGGCCATCGATACCTCGCTCGGGACGGCACGCCGCGGTGCGGCGCTGCTGGCGCTCGCCAGGCTTCGGCCGGTTCCGAGCGCCCCGATCGTTCCGCTGCTCGCTGACGGCGACACGGCCCTCGCCTGGCGAGCCGCCTACGTGGTGGCGCGGGCGCGCAGCGCAGCGGCGGTGCGCGCCATGCTTGCGGCGACCGGCTCGTCCAACGTCGACGTGCGCGACTACGCCGCTCGCGGGCTGGCGCGCTCGCTCACCGGCGATTCGCTCGGCGCGCGGGCGCTCGACGCGTTGCGTCGGCTCGCTGTCGACGCGAGTCCGCGCGTGCGTGTCACGGCCGCTCGAGTGCTCGGAGCGTATGGAGCCGCTGCCGCCGCGCCGCTCGCGCTGGCGATGCGGGATCCGGATCCGTCCGTCCGCGTCACGGCGGCGTCGTTCGCGCACGTTGCCCTCGACACGTCGGCGCAAAGGTGGAGCGAAGCGTGGCGCGCGGAGACCAGCTTCGTCGGGCGTCGCGCGCTCGCCGAATCCGGTGCGCGACGCGGTCAGCTGCGCGATGCCTGGCGCGAGTGGACGAGCGATTCGAGTTGGCAGCGTCGCGCCGCGGCCGCCGCGCTCGATGGCATCGGGCCGGCGAGCGCGGCGCTCGACCGCCTCGCCCGCTACACGGCCGATGCCGACGGGCGCGTACGTGCGGCAGCCGTCGAGGCGCTGGCCGCTCTCGCGGACAGCGCCAGCGTGACGCAAGTGGTGCGCGCGCGCCTGCGAGCTGCGATGAGCGATGCGGACTTCGTCGTCCGCAGCACGTCCCTGGGCGCGCTCGCGAAGGGGGCGACGGCCGAGGATCTGGCGGCGGCGATCGGTTCGTACGAGCTGGCGCGCCGCGACGCCGACCTGGACGCAAGGCTCGCCTTCTGGACCCTGGCCGACTCGGCGCTCCGTCGAGCCTCCACCAGCCTGCCGGACAGCATCGAGCGCGCGCTGGGCCGGCTGACGCGACCCGCGGACCCGCTCGAGCGCGCTCGCGCGGCCGGCATCCGACGGTTCGAGTCATGGCGCGACAGCACCAGCGAGGCGCGACCAGACGACTGGTATCTCGCGCGTGCGCGCGAGGCGCGCGCTGCGCGCCGGCCGCTCGCGCGGATCGTCACCGGGAGAGGGACCATCGAGCTCGAGCTCTACTCGGCGGAGGCGCCCGTCACCGTGCACAACTTCGCGTCGCTCGCCACGCGCGGCTACTTCGACGGCCTGCGCTTCCACCGCGTCGTGCCCAACTTCGTGATCCAGGACGGCGATCCCCGCGGCGACGGAAATGGCGGACCGGGGTATGCCATTCGGGACGAGCTCAACCCGCATCGGTACGTGCGCGGCACGCTGGGCATGGCCCTCTCGGGACCGAATACCGGGGGAAGCCAATGGTTCGTGACGCACGCGGCGCAGCCGCATCTGGATGGCGGGTATACTGTCTTCGGACAGCTGCGCCAGGGGGGCGACGTGCTGGACCGCATCGTTCAGGGAGATCGCATTGTTCGGATCACGATTCACTAGGCACGCGCTGGCGCTCGCGACCGTCGGTTCACTCGTCGCGTGCGCACCCCCGCGCATCGCGGCCCTTCCGGGCGCCGCCGCGCCGGCGCGCCGACTGCCGTCGCCCCCTCCGCCGACGGGACACCGCCGC
>DASTSX010000364.1:0-11345 GCA_035760455.1 Gemmatimonadaceae bacterium
TGGGGTTGATCGGCACCTGGCTGAACTCGATGGTGAATGCGATCCCCCTCACGCTGATGTCACCGGTGGCGTTCCTCGCGCGACCCGAACGGTGGCTCTGGGCGATCCACGCGCAGCGCGCGACGCTGTCGGCGGCACCGAACTTCGCGTACGAGCTGTGTGTGCGGAAGATCCGCGACGAGGACATCGACGGACTCGATCTGTCGTCGTGGCGCGCCGCGTTCAACGGCTCGGAGCAGGTGAGCGCCGCGACGCTCGAGCGGTTCGTCGAACGCTTCGAGCGGCACGGCTTCCGGCGCGAGGCGCTCGTTCCGGTGTACGGGCTCGCCGAATCCGCCGTCGCGCTCTCCGTGCCTCCGCTCGGCCGCGTCCCCGTCGTCGACGCGGTCGCGCGCGAGCCCTTCGAGCTGGAGCGCAAGGCAGTGCCCGTTCAGGACGCCGGCGAGGACGTGCTGCGCTTCGTCTCCGTCGGCCGACCCCTCGCGGGGCACGAGGTACGCGTCGTGGACGAACGGGGCGCCGACGCCGAGGAGCGCAGCGTCGGGCACGTCATCTTCCGCGGACCGTCGTGCATGGCGCGGTACCATCACAATCCGGACGCGACATCGCGTGCGCTGCTCCCGGATGGATGGATCGACAGTGGCGACCTGGCCTATCGCAGCGGCGCCGAGCTGTTCGTGACGGGGCGAGTGAAGGACCTGATCAAGAAGACCGGGCGCAATCTGATTCCGCAGGACATCGAGGAAGTCGTGGGCGCGGTCTCCGGCATCCGCAGGGGATGCGTCGCCGCGTTCGGCGTCGCCGACGAGACGACTGGCACCGAGCGGATCGTCGTGCTGGCCGAAACGCGCGCGCGATCGCGCGAAGAGCGCGACCGGCTCGAGTGCGAGGCGGTCGCCGCCGTCGCTGCGCACACCGGCGTGCCTCCCGACGTCGTGCGGGTCGTGTCGCCCGGCGTGGTGCCGAAGACACCGAGTGGGAAGATCCGGCGCACCGCCGCACGCGAAGCCTATCTGGCGGGGCGCATCGCCGGTCCGCGAGCGATCCCGCTGCGTCTCCGGCTTGGCCTGCTCGCGGGCAGCGCGACGAACGCGCTGACGCGCGCGGGACGGAGAATCGGGCGTGCGATGCAGATCGTTTGGCTGACGATGGTCTGGACGATTGCCCTCATGGTCCTCGGACCGGTGGTGGTGGCGCTGCTCTACCTGCTCCCGACCGGTCGGCCGGTGCGAGTGCTCGGTCGCGTTGCGGCGCGAGTCGCGCTCGCGATGAGTGGCTGTCGCGTGACCGTGGAAGGAGCGGAGCAGCTGCGCCGTCGCGATGGGCGACCGCTCGTGCTCGTGACGAATCACACGTCGTACGCCGACACGCCGGTGCTCCTCGCCGCACTGCCGATCGATTTCGTCTTCGTGGCAATGCGGGAGATCGAGCGCTGGCCCCTCATCGGCACCTTCGCGCGCCGTGGCTCCCACCCAATGGTCGACCGCTGGCGTCCGACGCAGAGCGTCGCCGACGAAGCGAGCATCCACGCGCGTCTGCGCGGCGGCGAGACCGTGCTCTTCTTCGCCGAGGGCGGGTTCTCCGCGATGCGCGGACTCAAGCCGTTTCGGCTCGGTGCATTCGTGGCGGCGCAGGCGATCGGCGCGTGCGTCGTGCCGATCGCGTTGACCGGGTCGCGCGAGCGTCTCCCCGCCGACACGCGAATGCCGCATCCTGGTCACGTTCACGTGTGGATCGGCGAGCCGCTGCAGAGCGAGAGCCCGGGGTGGCGAGGCGCCGTCGCCCTGCGCGACGAGGCGAGGCGCGCGATCGCCGCACACTGCGGCGAGCCGGTCGTCGCGGCGACGGTGGCGCGGCAAATCCCGCCGGGCACACCGGAGTAGCACGGCGGAGCGCGCTCGATCGCTGCGGCAGCGCCGCTCGCGAGGTACGCGCGCGGTTCGCGGACCGCCGGTGCGACCTGCCGGCGGATCAGCAGGCGTCGGGCGGCCTGCGAGACGAGGACGTCCGGGCTCGCGGCCTCACGCTGCAGCTCGGTCGCGCCCAGCCCCTCCCACTATGCTGATATTTTAGCATTCGCCGACCCTTGTCGAGGATCGTCGTGCTCGCCTGGCTTTCACTCCAGGCCGCTCGGCGAGCGGATGGCGTGCCGGGTGCGGAGCTCTGTCCGTCGGAGCCTGACAGACCGCACCGTTCGCGTCGCGCATGGTGTGAGGTGCCGCGGCGCCAGCGCGAGCGGCTCGCCGCGGAGGATGCGGCCGCGCACGTCCGGAGGAGGCCATGCAGACCAACACGTTCATCGACCGGCGTGAGGGTGGTCGGGCTCTCGCCGAGTCGCTTCTACCACTGTCCTCGTGGCCGGATCTGGTAGTGCTCGCGCTGCCGCGCGGCGGCGTGCCCGTCGCGTTCGAGGTGGCGCGCGCGCTCGGCGCACCGCTCGACGTGTGCGTGGTGCGGAAGCTCGGCGTCCCCGGGCACGAGGAGCTCGCGATGGGCGCCATCGCCTCCGGCGGCGTGGAGATGATCAATCCGCGCACGGTCCGAGAGCTACAGATCACCCCGGATGAGATCAGGCGCGTGATCGACGGCGAGCGTCGGGAGCTCGAGCGGCGGGAGCTCGCGTATCGTGATGGCCGGCCCCCGGCGGACGTTCGCGGAAAGACGGTGATCGTCGTCGACGACGGCCTCGCGACCGGTGCGTCCATGACGGCCGCGGTAACCGCGCTCCGACAGCGCGAGCCGAAGTCGATCGTCGTCGCCACCCCGGTCGCGTCCTCGTCGGCCTGCGCGAGCCTGCGCCGCATCGCGGACGCGTGTGTCTGCGTGCTCTCGCCGGAGCCGTTCTACGGCGTGGGCATGTGGTACGCCGACTTCGAGCAGACGACGGACGACGAGGTGCGTGCACTGCTCGCCGCCAGCCGCACGCCGGGGCCGGCGGGATCACCGGCGAACGCGGCACTGACGGTGTGACCGCAGGAGGGAGCGATGCCCGGTATCGTGGAGCACACGGATCACGCGCTGACACGCGCGCTGCGTCAGGCGGCGTACCCGCTGCGTGGCGACCGCGAGGACTTCGATCCGATCCTGGCCCGTGTGGGCGACGCGCCGCTGGTGCTGATCGGCGAGGCATCGCACGGCACGCACGAGTTCTACCGGATCCGCGCCGAGATCACCAAGCGCCTCATCCGCGAGAAAGGGTTCACGGCGGTCGCCGTCGAGGCCGACTGGCCCGATGCCTATCGCGTGAACCGCTACGTGCGCGGCGAAGGGCCTGACGGCGACGCGGGTGACGCGCTGAGCGGCTTCCGGCGCTTTCCGCAATGGATGTGGCGCAACGGCGACGTGCTCGACTTCGTCGGCTGGCTGCGAAGCCACAACGACGCCGTGCCGGAGGTGGAGCGCGCCGGGTTCTACGGGCTCGATCTCTACAGCCTGCACGCCTCCATGGAGGCGGTGCTGGACTACCTGCGGCTGGTGGATCCCGAGGCGGCCCGGCGCGCGACCATCCGCTACTCGTGCTTCGACCACTTCGGCGAGGACCCGCAGGCGTACGGGTACGCCGCGAGTCGCGGACTGGCGGAGTCGTGCGAGGCTCACGTGCTGGGCCAGCTCGTCGAGCTGCGCCGCGCGGCCGCGCAATACGCGCAGCGGGACGGTCGTGTGGCGTACGACGACCTGTTCTACGCGGAGCAGAACGCGCGTCTGGTCGCCAACGCCGAGCAGTACTACCGCACGCTGTTCGGCGGCCGAGCGTCCGCGTGGAATCTGCGCGACGGGCACATGGTGGAGACGCTGGAGGCGCTCATGACCTTCCTGGCGGCGCGGCAGCCGCGCCGCAGGGCGAAGATCGTCGTCTGGGCGCACAACTCGCATCTCGGCGACGCCCGCGCGACGGAGATGTGGTCGCGCGGAGAGCTCAACGTCGGGCAGCTCGTGCGCCAGCGGCATGCGCGCGAGAGCGTGCTGATCGGATTCAGCACGTACACGGGGACGGTGACGGCGGCGTCGAACTGGGACGAGCCGGCGGAGCGAAAGGTCGTGCGGCCGGCGCTGCCCGACAGCTACGAGGCGCTGTTCCACGAGGTCGGCCCCCGGAACTTCTTCCTCGACCTGGCGCAGCGAGGCCATGCGCTGCAGGCGCTGGACGAGCCCCGGCTGCAGCGCGCCATCGGTGTGATCTACCGACCGGAGACCGAGCGGCTCAGTCATTACTTCTTCGCGCGGCTCCCCGCCCAGTTCGACATCATCCTGCACTACGACACGACACGCGCCGTGGAGCCGATGGAGCGCACCGGCCTCTGGACGCGCGGCGAGCTGCCGGAGACCTATCCGTCGGCACTCTGACCGAACGCAGCGTGGAGGACAGCACATGCCAAACACGATCGACGATCTGCTGGAGCGAGCGCTGACGATTCCCATCGGCGCGAGGAGTCTGCAGGCCGACCTCGTCGTGCCCACCGGCGCACGAGGGATCGTGATGTTCGCTCATGGCAGCGGAAGCAGCCGGAAGAGCCCGCGCAATCGGGCCGTCGCGTCGGCACTCCGCCACGCGCACTTCGCGACGCTGCTGCTGGACCTCCTCACGCTCGAAGAGGAGCTCGTGGACGTGGAGACACGACACCTGCGCTTCGACATTCCCCTCCTCGCGACGCGCCTCGAGGCGGCCGCCGTCTGGATCGCGCAGGACCCGCGAACGCGGGCGCTGCCGATCGGCTTCTTCGGCGCGAGCACCGGCGCCGCGGCGGCGCTGGCCGCGGCGGCCCGGCTCGGGAGCACCGTGCACGCCATCGTGTCGCGCGGCGGACGACCGGACCTGGCGGGCCACGCGCTCGAGGAAGTGAAGGCGCCGACGCTGCTGATCGTCGGCGGCTACGACGAGCCCGTGCTGGACCTCAACCGCGACGCCCTCGCCCGGCTGCGCTGCGTGAAGGCCATGAAGATCGTGCCGCGCGCGAGCCACCTCTTCGAGGAGCGCGGAGCGATGGAGCAGGTGACCCAGATGGCGTGCGCGTGGTTCGACCAGTACCTCGCCCGTCACGAACCAGGCATCGCTCACTCTGGCGCCGGCTGGTAGCGGCGCGGCAGCCGTGACTCACGTGGTCGCCCATTCGTCGATCACGCAGGCACCTATGTGGAGGTCGGGCCTGTGAGGCCGTCGTCACGGCATCGTATCTCGCGACACGCATGACCGGGAACACCGCCGTCGCCGGCCGACAGGAGGTGCTCCGTCCGCTGCGTCGAGCCTTCGGCGTCGGCATCTTCGCGGTGCTCCTGGTCGCGATCGTGCTCGGCGCGCTCGCGGTCGCGCAGAATCGAAGCAGCGAGAACGTGCTGCACGAACGGGAAGTCAGCCGAGTGGCCCGGCAGGCCTTCGGGCTGGCCCTGGACCGAGAGACCGGGCTGTGGGGATTCCTGTCGTCGGGAGACGCTCGGCTATTGGAGCCGCACACGGCCGCGGGCGTTCGCCTCCCGTACAAGCTGGACACGCTCATTGCGCTGACGGCAGACGATCCACTGCAGCACGCCCGCGCGCGCGCCGCGGTGGCCGCGGTCGCCCGCTGGAATCGCGAGGTGGCGGACCCACTGCTCGGTCGCTCGGGGCGCGCGCTGGCCGCGAGCGACGCGCTCGCGGGTCAGTCCCAGTTCGCTCTCGTCCGCGGGTCGTTCTCGAAGATTCTCTCCGCCGAAGACGCGAAATACACCGAGCGGGTGGCGTGGGAGCGCTTCGTGCGCCGCAGCTCTCTCGCTGGCGGAGCCCTCGGCATCGCCCTCATCCTCGGTGTGTTCCTCTGGCTGCGGTCGCGGGTGTTCGCGCAGGCCAGGGGGCTGCTCGAGCAGCAGGAATTGCTCGAAGGCCAGGCAATCGAGCTCGAGCTGCAAGCCGAAGAGCTCGGAGCACAGACGCTGGAGCTCGGAGAGCAGACGCGAGCCGCGGAGCTGGCGCAAGCGGAGACCGCGGAACGGAAGCAATTCCTGCGCGAGGTGATCGACACGATCCCGGCGTTCGTGTTCGCCAAGGACCGCGGCGGTCGCTTCACGCTCGCGAACCGCGCGGTCGCCGAAGCCTACGGGACGACGCCGGAAGGGCTCGTCGGGCGTACCGACGCCGACTTCAACTCGAATCCCGAGGAGGTCGCGGCTTTCCGGCGCGCCGAGCTCGAGGTCATGGATCTCGGGCGCGACTTGCACATCCCCGAGGAGGTCGTCACGGACGCCAGGGGAGCGAGCCGGTGGCTCGAGACCGTGAAGCGGCCACTCCGGTTCCGGAACCCCGACGGCGAGCAGGGCATGCAGGTACTCGGCGTCGCGACCGACATCACGGCGCGGAAGCTCGCCGAAGCGGCGCTGCGCGAGAGTGAGGAGCGGCTCCGGCAAGGACAAAAGATGGAGGCCGTCGGGCGGCTCGCCGGCGGAATTGCGCACGATTTCAACAACGTTCTGACCGCGATCCGCAGCTACAGCCAGTTTCTGCTGGAGGATCTGGATCCCGGCGACCCGCACCGCAGCGACGTCCAGGAGATCGCGAAGGCGGGCGATCGCGCCGCGTCGCTGGTCCGTCAGCTGCTCGCCTTCAGCCGGCAGCAGGTGCTCCAACCCCGAGTGCTCGACCTCAATGCCACGGTCGGCGACCTGGCGCCGATGCTGGCCAGGCTGCTCGACGCCGACGTGCGCCTCCAGACCCGGCTCAGCCCGACGCTGGGCATGGTCTGCGCCGATCCCGGGCAGTTGGAACAGGTGCTCGTCAACCTCGCCGTGAACGCGCGGGATGCGATGCCGGACGGCGGGGCGCTGACGATCGAGACGTCCAACGTCGAGATGAGCGAGGGTCACACCTCCAATGGCGTGACGCTGGCTCCCGGCGAGTACGTGCTCCTGGCCGTGAGTGACACGGGCGTCGGCATGGATCGCGAGACGCAGGCACGGATCTTCGATCCGTTCTTCACCACGAAAGAGGTGGGGAAAGGCACCGGGCTCGGGCTCGCGACGGTGTATGGCATCGTCAAGCAGTCGGGTGGGTACGTCTGGGTGTACAGCGAGGTGGGCCAGGGGACGACGTTCAAGATCTATCTCCCGCGCGTGGAGTCTTCGTTCGCCCGTGCGAACCCCGCGGAGGAGCTCGAGCTCGAGCCGGCGCTGCCCCCGCCGACGGCGACGGTGCTGCTCGTCGAGGACGACTCCACGGTTCGGGCCGCGGCGCGCCGCGCCCTCAGCCGAGCCGGATACATCGTCCTCGAAGTCGTCAACGGCGCCGAGGCGTTGGCGCTCTGCACCACCGATGTCGGACCGGCGATCGATCTCGTGATCACCGACCTCGTCATGCCGCAGATGGGCGGCTTCCAGCTCGGAGCGGAGCTGGAGACCCGCCGACCCGGCACTCGCATTCTCTACATGTCGGGCTACACGCGAGACGCGTTGCGGCGCCAGAGCATCCTCGCTCCCGGTACGGCCTTCCTGGAAAAGCCATTCACGCCGCAGGCGCTCGTGCAGAGCGTTCGGAACGCGCTCGCCGCCGAGCCACGGATCGCCGAACCGTCACCCGTCGCGGCGCGAACCGAGGAGCCGGTATGAGCCCGACCCCGGTGTATGTCCCGCGGATTCGCAGCGTGCCTGGCCGGCCCATCGGCGACGGTGCGACGGGCGGGCGCCGAGGGGCCACTCCTGCCGGCGCGGCGCTGGAAGCCACCGCTCTGCGTGCACCGGACCGCGTGCTCGTCGTGGACGACGAGGAGAGCAACGTTCGGCTGCTCCAACGGATGCTGGCGCGCGCCGGCTTCGTGAACGTGCACGCGACGACGGATCCACGCGAAGTCGCGGCGCTCGTGGCGGCCGTCGCCCCCGATGTGGTGCTGCTCGATCTTCACATGCCCGGCCGCGACGGGTTCGGCGTGCTCGAGGATCTGGCGCCCCATACGCGGGGTGCTGGCGGGCCATATGGTCCCCTCCCGGTCCTCATGCTCACCGGCGACGCGAGCGTCGAGGCGAAACGGCGCGCGCTGAGCCTCGGAGCGAAAGACTTCGTCGCCAAGCCGTTCGACGCTCCCGAAGTGATCCTTCGCATCAGGAATCTCCTCGAGACGCGCCGCTTGCAGTACCTCCTGAACCAGCACAATGCGAGGCTGGAAACGACAGTCCGGATGCGCACGCTGGAGCTGGAGGAGGCGCAGCTGGAGGTGCTCGAGCGCTTGGCTCGCGCAGCGGAGTTTCGCGACGACGACACGGGGCGACACACGCAGCGTGTCGGCGAAGGTGCGGCGCGTCTGGCCGATTCGCTCGGTCTCTCTCCAGCCGTCGTCGCCCTCATCCGTCGTGCGGCTCCGCTCCACGATGTCGGAAAGATCGGTACGCCCGACAGCGTCCTGTTGAAGCCCGGCCGGCTGACGCCCGAGGAATTGGTCGTGATGCAGACGCACACGACGGTTGGAGCGTCTCTGCTCGGGGGCGGGCGTACGCCGCTGATGCAGATGGCCGAGCGCATCGCGCGCAGCCATCACGAGCGCTGGGATGGCACGGGCTATCCCGACCGGCTCGCGGGGCAGGCGATCCCACTCGAAGCCCGAGTCGTGGCAGTCATCGACGTCTACGACGCACTGACGAGCGACCGGCCCTATCGGCGTGCCTGGGAAGTGGAGCGAGTGCTCGCGCACATCCAGGAGGGCGCGGGGACGCATTTCGATCCCGAGGTCGTCGCGGCATTTCTTCGCACGTAGCGCGGCGCGCCACAGCGCGGCGGTCGCCAGCCGATCAGGCCGGGGTGACGGCGGTCCGGACCACGACGCGACCCCCTCCCGACGGGTGGCAGGTCTTCAGGTCGATCCCGAAGTCTCTCGCCTCGTGGGCCTGTCCTCGGCACCGCCGTCCGGGCTGCGCGACGACGACCGCCGTCCTCCCTCCCCGACGCCGTAGTCCTCGCGATAGAACTGCAGCAGCTCGAACAGGTAGGCGATCGCCAGCGGCCCGAGGAGAACGCCGAGCAGCCCGAAGTACTTCACGCCGGCGAACGCGCCGATGAGCGTGATCATCGGGTGGAGGTCCGACACGCGCTTGTAGATGATCGGCCGCAGCAGGTTGTCCAGATTGCTCGCGATGCCGCCGCCGATGACGGCGAGGGCGATCGCCGCGCCGTAGCGGTTCTCGATCAGGAGCACGATGACTGCGGGCAGCCACACCAGCGCACTGCCGAGCACCGGAAGGATGGAGGCGAAGGCCGTCACGGTGCCCCAGAACAGTGGGCTCGCGAGCCCGACGACCCAGAAGCCCAGACCGATGAGGATTCCCTGGATGACCGCGACGAGAACGGTGCCGAGCAGGGTGGCCTCGGTGACGCTGACGAAGCGATCGCGCAGCGCGTCGGCCGTTTGCGGCGAGAACGGGATGTAGGGGCGGACCGTGCCCCAGACCATGGGGCCGGAGCGCAGCATGTAGTACAGCCCGAAGAACGCGATCACGAGATTGAGCGCCGCCGCCGTCGCGCCCCCGACGAAGGCGAAGAGCTGGCTGGAGAGCCACGACACGATCGTCCCGCTCGCCTTCGCCAGCTCGGCGCCGACCTGCAGCGTGCCGATGCGCAGGCTTCCGATCCGCGCGAAGAGTGCGCTGCTCTGCACCCCGCGCAGCGCGTCCGGCGCCTGGCCGATCACCATGCCGAGCAGCCAGACGAGCGGCAGCCCGATGGCGATCAGGGCGACCAGCAGGGTGAGCGTCGCCGAGGCGCCGGGTCTCATCCTGCGCGCGAGCCAGCGGTAGAGCGGGACGAACATCACGTAGAGCACCGCGGTCCCGAGCAGTCCGCTCAGGAACGGCAGCAGCGCGACCACGATGGCGATCGCCAGCGCCAGGATGAGCAGCGCGGCGCGGTCCCGGGGCGACTGGAGGAAGGTCAAACGGTCACCGGTCGCTAGCTGTGGGACTCGCCCGGCTCGCTCACCGAGAGCGCGCGGCCCGAGGCGATCGCCGTCTCGACGAGCATGAGCCCCGACTCGCCCGTGCGCCTGATCATCTTCAACAGCGTATCCATGCTCGACACCTCCTCGAGCTGCTCGCGCGCGAACCACTCGAGGAAATCGTGTGCCACGTAGTCGCGCTCGGTCGCGGCGCGCCCGAGCAGGTCGTTGATCTGCTTCGTGACGGTGTACTCCCACTCGAGCGCGAGCTCCACGGCCTGCTCGGCCGTCGCGAACTCGTGTCGTGGCGCGGGGATGGCGGGAATCCGCACGGCGCCTCCCGCGTCGAGCACGTAGCGGACGAACTTCATCGCATGCGCGCGCTCCTCGTCCGCCTGACGAAAGAAGTGGTCGCGGAGCGTCGGAAGGCCGGCATCATCGAAGTACGCGGCGATGTTCACGTATTGGAGCGACGCCCCGAACTCGTGGCCGATCTGCGCGTTCATCTGCTCGTTCATCGCTTCGCTGATCATCATGGCGGTCGCTCCAGGTCTGCGAGGGGTCGCGTGGCGGGCGCCCACGCCCCGGCCGGGCGCGCGCGAGCCTTGGATCGTGCAAGATACCGCATCCGCGCGAGTGCGCCTCGCGGGCGGGTGAGGGACGGCGGTCGGCGCGGGCTCGGCGCTACGCCGTCAGCAGCCCCGCGAGCCGATGGAGCACCCCGACGAGATCCGGCGTCTCGCTCAACACCGGCCGCACGGGATCCGCGCCGAGCCGCTCCATGCGCTCGATCGCGTTCCGGATCGTGTAGTCCCGGGGGTTCAACCCCTCCACGACCTCGTCCCAGAGCAGGGGCATCGAGACCGTGGCGCCGGGCAGTGGCCGCACGCTGAACGGCGCGACGATCGTCTGGCCGTGCCGGTTCTGGAGATAGTCGAGGTAGACCTTGTCCCCGCGCTTGGTCACGTGACGGGTGATCGTCGCGACGTCTCCGACCTCGCGCAGCATCACGCGCGCGAGCAGCTCCCCGAGCGTGCGTGACTGCTCGTACGTGCACAGGCGCGCGAGCGGCACCATGATGTGCAGCCCGGTCTTGCCCGTCGTCTTCACGTAGTGCTGGAGCCCGATCTGCTCGCAGAGCCGGTGCAGGACCTGCGCGCACCGGATGACGTCGGAGAACGGCGCCTCCTTCGGATCGAGGTCGATCACGCACCAGTCGCACTGCTCCAGCGACCCGACGCTCGACGCCCAGATGTGGATCGGGATGCAACCCAGGTTTGCGATGTAGAGCAGGGAGTCCTCGTCATCGCAGACGAAGTACTTCACGTTGCGCTGGCTCTCGTCGCTCCAGATGGGATGCGTGCGGATCCACTCGGGCGCGAACTCCGGCGCATCCTTCTGGTAGAACTGCTTGCCGTCGATGCCGTCCGGGAACCGCGTCATGACGAGCGGACGGTTTCGCAG
>DASTSX010000365.1:0-13405 GCA_035760455.1 Gemmatimonadaceae bacterium
TCGACTTCACCACGGTCACGAACCCGAACCCGCCGTTCGGTCCGCTCTCGCCGGTGGAGCCGACGAAGGACGTGCTCGTCGACTTGCCGGCCGGCTTCATCGTCGACTCGATCGACACGCCGAGGTGCACGGCGGTCCAGCTGGCGAACGCGCAGGGCGCGGAGCCCGAGCCGCTGTGCCCGCCGTCGTCGCAGGTCGGAACGACGCTCGTGCGCCTGAACGACCTCCCGGGGCCGGTCGTGCTCGGGCCGATGCCGGTGTTCAACATGGTGCGGGCGCTCGGCGAGCCGGCGCAGTTCGGCTTCAACGTCGCGGGGACCGTCGTGACGGTGGACGCGCAGCTTCGCAGCGGGTCGGACTATGGGCTCACCCTGAGCGCCGAGATCCCTCAGGACCTTCCCGCCGCCGGCGTGAGCCTGACGTTGTGGGGGGTGCCCGCGGACGCGAGCCACGATGCCGAGCGCGCGTGCCCAGGTCAGCCCAACCCGTGGCGCGGCGGTCCGTCATGCCCGAGCGGCGCACTGCGACGGGCGCTCCTGCGCACTCCGACGTCCTGCAACGCCGGCGTGTCGACCACCTTGAAGGTCGACTCGTGGACGCATCCCGGCGTGTTCAAGAGCGCGACCGTCTTCAGTCATGCGCTGCCGGCGTATCCGTCGCCGCCGACCCAGTGGGGTCCGAGACTGGGGCTGACGGACTGCGAGACGGTGCCCTTCGATCCGTGGTTGACAGTCGGGCCGTCGTCGACCCCGCAGGCGGGACAGCCGGTCGCGTTCTCGTTCGACGTGAACCTCCCGCACAGCGGCGACCCCGAGATGCCCGGACAGGCCGACCTGCGGTGGACGGCGATGGCGCTGCCGGAGGGCGTGCGCGTCTCGCCGGTCGGGGCGAACGGCTTCGTCGGCTGTTCGCCTGCTCAGATCGCGTTGGGAACGACGGCCGAGCCCACGTGCCCTGACGCGTCGAAGGTCGGCTCGGCGACGATCGCGACGCCGCTGCTGTCGCAGCCGCTGACGGGATCTGTCTATCTCGCGACGCCGAGCGACAACCCGTTCGGCTCGGCGCTCGCGATGTATCTGGTCGCGGAGGGGCCGGGGCTGATCGTGAAGGTGCCGTGGGAGATAGTGGAGGACCCAGACACCGGCCAGGTGACGGCGGCGTCTGACGACTTCCCGCAGCTGCCGCTCTCCGACGTGCACCTGGAGCTCTCCGACGGGCCGCAGGCGTGGATGACGTTGCCGGACGCGTGCGGGACCTTCATCACCGAAGCGCTGGCGGTGTCGTGGAGCGGTCGCGGCGTCCTGTCGGCGTGGAGCTTCGAGGTGGGTGAAGGGGCCGGCGGCGGGCCATGCCCGACGGATCCCCTGCCTCCGCCGCCGGCCCCGCCGAGAGCGCCGCCGGTCGCCGTGCCGCCGCCGGCTCCGTTCGCGCAGGCCGGCGTGGCGAGCGTGGGCAGAACGCGAGTCAGAGACGGTGTTGTGCTTGTGCCGCTGGCCTGCTCCGGTGGGAGCGGGTGCTCGATCGCCGCGCGCTTGAGCGTGGTGGAGCGCATGCGTGGGGACAGGGTGGTGGGCATTGCGGTCACGAAGCACCTCCACAGAACCAAGGTCGGAGTGATCGGACGAGCGTCGACCGACTTGGCGGTCGGCCAGCGCAAGACGCTCAAGATCCGGCTCAACCGTTTGGGCAGAAGACTGCTGAGACGGTTCGGAACGCTCAGGGCGACACTGCGCGTCTCCCAGGACGGCAAGACGGTGAAGACGAGAGCGGTCCGCCTGAGCTGAGTTCGCGGGACATGAGCACCGCGATGGCGGAGCGAGCAGATGCTGTCAGCCGGGGCTGTCGATCCAACGGATGAGCAGGCCGCCTCGCAGCTCGTGATAGGCCGGTGCCGAGGGCGGCGGGTCCTTCGAAAGGCGGGCGATCACTTCGGCGGGGCCGTGCAGATCCTCCTCGGCCGCCGTCGTCCAGTGGACGCCGGGGTCGAGCAGGCGTTCCAGCCTCCGCCAGTCCCGGCGCTCGATCGCGGTCAGGATGTCGCCGACTGCTGGAACCTGTTCGGCCATGCCGTCCGCCAGGCTATCCCGACCGGCGCTGTGACTCGCGCGCAGCGTCAGGACAGTCGGCGTCGTCGTGGAGCTGGCCGCGTGAGCAGCGGTGACCCCACCTCTCACGGCGCCCGATCGTGCCGAGACCCTCACGGTGTAGCCGGCGCTGTGTCGGCTGCGCCACGATGCAACCGACCGTTTGGCTTCAGGGGTCGCGCGAGCTTGGTCAGACTCCGGGCGCCAGCAAATCGAGGCCCGCGGTTGACGCGGCCTCGGCGAGGCGGTGGTCGTAGGCGACGAAGGCGGTCAGCTCGGCTTGGATCGAAAGGGCGCTCGCGAGGTGGATCGCGTCGAGGCCGCGCAGCATCGTCTCGCCGACCTCGGCGGCTTGGTCGATCACTGCGTTGCTGAGCGGGATGAGGTCCAGTCCGGCGAGCAGCGCCGTCGCTTCTCGCAGCGTCGCGGGGTTGACGCGTCGACACGCGCGCACGACTTCGACCTTCGCCAGCGCGCTGCTCACGAGGGGCGTTCCCGTGCGTGCAGTCAGCCAGTCGGCCAAGGCGGCGCTCTCAGCTTCGTCGTGCAGCAGCTTGAGCAGCGCTGAAGAGTCGAGGTAGATCACGTCCGCTCGGTGCGCAGGTCGTCCAGCGCCGTGCCGGTGCTCGGCGCTGCGGACGGCAGCGGAGCACGGCGAGGAAGCCGGAACGGACGAGACGCAGGCACGAGCTGTCCCGTCGCGATCAGTCGCTCACGCTCCGTAGCGCCCGGTGCAAACTCCGCTCGCAGGCGGCTGTACCGCGAGCCGCCTCGAAACGACCTCTCTACGAGGGGAGCAGTTTCCTAACTAACTAAGTGGAGAGAACTTGGCGTCGCGCAAACCACGCCACGTTTCCGTGTCGGAGCGCACGTTCTGCGCTGATGCGAGGTCAGGCTGCTGCGGCGACGCCGGGAGGCGGGAGCAGCGTCAGCAGCTCGCGTGGGAGGGCGGTGCTGGCGTGCCAGTACTCCAAGCCGACGACCCTTCCGGTGGCAGGGTCGATCTCGCGCAGACCTGCATCGGTCTCCTCGCCGACGACGGTCTCCGGGTCGTACCCCTCGAAGCGCAGCCAGGCGATGTCGGCGTCCGGGTCGTAGTGGCCGTCGATGTGCATGTCCAGAAGGCTAGCGCTGGCGCCAGAGCGTGATGACGCGGGCGGTGGTCGTGTCGGCGTGGTCCGGATGGTTGTATGCGATCACGACACGGCCCGCGATGAGCAGCCAGTCTGCGGATCGAGCGTTCCGTCGTCGTCGATGGTGTTGGTCGATCACGGTCTGCTCGACGTCGATGAGAGTGATGCCGAGCAGCGTCGCCTTCTCAAGTGCGTGGTCGGTCCAGCGGACGCGATGCGGAGCTGACGGCATCCGAAGGACGTTCTCGCAACCGCCGTGAACAGGGCTGCACGCGACTGCAACGGATCGCGCACGACTCGGCGACCCTGCAGCCACAGCCGCTGGGACAGTCGCCCAGGCTGGATATGTCAGCGCCGAGACGGCGTGCTCCCTGGGCTGTACTGCGAGCCCTACAGGGGGAGGCGTTTCGCTAAGTGGAGAGAACGTGGCGTCGCGCAAACCACGTGCTCGGGCTTGGGCGGTTGCGCTTGCGGCTGTGATATCAGCTGATATCCTGGCTCATGCCCGATGTCCTGATTCGAGACGTGCCGGCCGAGGATCTCGCCCGC
Organism: Gemmatimonadaceae bacterium; assembly: GCA_035760455.1. Lineage (GTDB taxonomy): Bacteria > Gemmatimonadota > Gemmatimonadetes > Gemmatimonadales > Gemmatimonadaceae > AG11. Next base: position 3,767 of record DASTSX010000365.1, read on the forward strand.
ATCGATGCGCTCGCAGCGCAGCTCAAGCTCTCCCGCACGGAGTATCTGCGGCGCCGGTTGCACCAGGACGCGACCCGCCTGTCGACACCGGTGACCTCGACCGACCTTCAGCGGTTCGCGGCTCGCTTCTCTGACCTCGACAATCCCGAGGTCATGCGCCGAGCTTGGTCGTGAGCGCGGCGGAAGCCGAGCCGCCCGGCTGGCTCATCGACAAGTCGGCGCTGGTCCGACTCGGCCGCAGCTCGCACACCGACGCGTGGGCTGATCGGATCGGGCGGGGCCTTGTTCGCGTCGCGACGGTGACGTTGCTGGAGGTCGGCTACTCGGCGCGCGATCCCGACGACCTTCGCGCAGGGCTGCGCGAGCCGCCGGTCGCGTCAATGCCGGTCGAGTACGCAACGCCCGGCGCAGAAGACCGCGCCGTCGAGGTGCTCACGCTGCTTGCCGACCGCGGCCACCACCGTGCGCCGTCAGTCCCGGATCTCTTCATTGCGGCCATCGCCGAGCGCGCCGGCCTCGTCGTCCTGCACCAGGACCAGGACTTCGATCTCATCGCCGAGGTCACAGGCCAGCCGACGGAGCGACTCGAGGGCTGAGCTGTCCGCAGATCGGACAGCGAACCGTCGTTGGACCGCTCCTGTACCGCAAGCCACCCTCAAATGACTTCTCTGCAGGGGAGCGGTTTCCTTATTAAGTGGAGAGAACTTGACGTCGCGCAAACCGGTCCATTACGGCATCGGCCGTGTGCGTCCAGGCTCACGGCGAGCGAAGACCGGAGGACCCTGTCGCGTGAGGCCCTGCGCGACGCGACCGGCACGATGAAGCTGCCGACGCTCAAGCTGCCCGACGGGACGGTCATCATCCATTCCCGCGGGATCCTCTCCTGGATCGATCAGCAAGAGTAGGCGCGCTACTCGCCGGGAGCGCGGTACTGGATCTGCTCGGCCTGGCGCAGCGCATCCACCGTTTCGTCGACGGTCAGGAGGACTGTCGTCTCGAGCGAGCTGAGCGCGCCGCCACCGGCAAGCGCGAGCGCGACCGCGGCCATCGACACGTTGTCTGGCGCCTCCCAGAGGGTGTAGCCGTCATGTGCGCCGAAGGCGTACCAGAACCCATGGAGCTTCCCGCCGACCGACTCGATGTACGACCGAGCCGCCGTTCGGCGATCCTCCGGGTTGCCGATAAGCCGGGCCCAAGTCTCCGGCGTGTAGCTGAACCTCGACAGATAGAGCGGCATCTCCCCTCCCTCTCGCGTTCTGCCGACCGGCGCGGATCGCCGTTAGCCGTCGGAGTATGACCCGCGCGGGCAGCGCAAGCGACGAATGGGCGCCCCACATCACGGGATGACCCGCCATGGCGGGGCTCCCACCCGTGGAGATCGCTCGGCGTCGCGCAAGACCACTCAGGGCCAGTGACGGTGCGGTCGCTGCTCTGCGTAGCGCGGTTTGCGCAATGGAGAGAACTTGGCGTCGCGCAAACCACGGCGCGGTCTTTGTTTCTGCGGTGCCGCTCGAAGTCTGAGCGCTATTGATCGGCTGGCAGTAGCGTGAAGCTGCCGCCGTCGAGTGGCGTGACCGTGCGGAAGTGCCGTTCGTCGAAGGTGAGAAGTCGTGTCGTCTCGTGGCGGTGCGCGAGTACGACGAGCGCGCAGTCGGCGAGCCCGAGTCTGAGGTCGGCGTAGCGGGCGTCGATGTCGGCGACCATCGTGTAGTCATCGCGTTCGAGATTTGCGACTGTGAAGCGGCCTGCGGCGAGGTCGGCGAGGAAGGCTCGTCGGGCTGGATCGCCGAGCCGTTGGCCGAGAAGGTAGTCGATCTCCGCTGTCGTCGGGGCAGGGATGACGAGCGATCCGGGCTCGTCGTGGATCGCTGCGAGGATCGCTGCGCGGCGTGGTTCGCCGGCGTCGGCGAGTGCGACGAGCGGGGCGGTGTCGATGAGCAGCGTCAAGCGCCGAAGCCGTCGAGCAGCTCGTGGTCTGGGAGCTCGGAGATCGGCCGGGGGTCCCCATCGATGCGCGAAAAGCCGGCGGCCAGCGCGAAGCTGCGGTCACGGGAGGACGGCAGCCGGTAGGCCGTGATCGCCTCCCGAAGGATCTCGGCCTGAGGTCGACCCGCCTCCCGCGCGAGTGCCGCGAGGCGCTCGGCCTGCTGATCGTCGAGATAGACGCTTGTCTTGCGCATGATCCCAGTGTAGGGCACTACATAGGGTGCGGCAAGCGATGTCGGAGCGAGAACCAGCAGCAAGCTTCCGCTGTACCGGTTTGCGCAGTGGAGCTAGCCGGGCTCGAACCGGCGACCTTCGCGCTGCCAGCGCGACGCTCTCCCAACTGAGCTATAGCCCCAGACCGCCCTGGAGTGTACCGGCCCGCAGGCCGAACCGGCAGCGTCAGGCGGCCTCGCGGACGACGGCGGCCGGGGAGGGCGCGAGGGCGGCCGACCGCCCGCGGAGCCCGGCCAGCGTTGCGGCGCAGACGGCCGCCAGCAGCAGGTAGGGGACGGCGTCGCTCGTCGCGTCTGCCAGCGCCGCGCCGGCGACCGCGCCGACCACCTGTCCGCCGCCCCAGACGAGGTTCACGATCGCGAAGCCGAGCCCGTGCTCGAGACCCGCGCCCTCGACGCCGTCGGACATCAGCGTCATCGCCGGCGTGTTGACGATGCCGCTCAGCACGCATCCCGCCACGACGATCGCCGCCAGCAGCCACGCGGCCTCGGGCACCGTCACGGCCAGCAGGAACGCCAGCGTCCCCGTCAACCCCAAGCGGATCGGCGCGCCGCGCCCGAGGCGGTCCGTCGCTCTCCCGGCGAACACCTGCGCGACGCCCTCGATCCCCGCCGCGACGAGGAAGGTCGCGCCGATCGCCAGTCCGCTCGCGCCCAACTCGTCCAGCGCCAGCGGCGCGAGCACCTCGACCGTCCCGAACACCAGGGCCGGCACCATCACGAGCCATGCGCCCAGCCGCACGCGCGCCTCGCGCCACGCCGTCACGTACGGGCGATCGACCGCCGCGAGGTGCGTGCGCGCGGGCGCCGGCATCCGCAGCGCCACCACCGCCAGCAGCGCCGCGAACACGCCGACGACCGAGAACGGCACCTTCGGCCCGACGCTCTGCGCCACCGCGCCGAGCACCGGCCCCAGCAGGACGCCCGCCAGCGCCGCGCTCATCGCCTTGCCGATCGTCGTCCCGCGCTGGGCGGCCGGCGTCACCGTCAGCAGCCAGCCCATCGCGCCGGCCCACGCGCACGCGCCGCCGATCCCGTCCACGAAGCGCGTCACGTCCAGCACCACGATGCTGTCGGCGAACGCGAAGCCGACGCTCGAGACGGACATCAGCGTCAACCCGAGCAGCAGCGTCCGCCGCGACCCTGCGCGCACGGCCAGCCAGCCCGCCGGCAGCGTGCCCAGCACCGCGCCCGCGGCGTAGGAGCCGGACAGGATGCCGGCGCCGGCCTTCGAGAGGTCGAAGCGCTCGGCGTACTCGGGCAGCAGCGGCGTGATCGCCGAGAAGAACATCGTGTCGACGAGCACGACGGCGCCCGTGAGGAGCAGCAGACGTCGCATCCCTCCACGGTAGCCTTCCCACCCCGATGAGCGACCTGCGCTACGACCCGAAGGCGATCGAGCCGAAGTGGCAGGGCGTGTGGGCGCGCGAGCACACGTGGGAGGTCTCCAACGACCCCGACGGCCGCGACGCCTACTACGTCCTGGAGATGCTGCCCTACCCGAGCGGCGAGCCGCACATGGGCCACCTCAAGAACTACTCGCTCGGCGACGCGGTCGCGCATTTCAACCGCCGCATCGGCCGTCGCGTGCTGCACCCGATGGGCTACGACGCGTTCGGGCTGCCGGCCGAGAACCACGCGATCAGAACGGGGGAGCACCCGGCCGACTCGACGGCGGCGTCGATCGCCTCCTTTCAGCGTCAGTTCCGCCAGTGGGGGATCTCGATCGACTGGACGCGCGAGTTCGGCACGCATGAGCCGCGCTACTACCGCTGGACGCAGTGGCTCTTCCTCAAGCTCCACGAACGCGGCCTCGCCTACCGCAAGGAAGCCGCCGTCAAGTGGTGCCCGAACGACCAGACCGTGCTCGCCAACGAGCAGGTCACGGCCGAGGGGACCTGCGAGCGCTGCGGCGCGCTCGTGGAGGCGCGCCAGCTGGAGCAGTGGTTCTTCCGCATCACCGACTACGCCGACCGCCTGCTCGACGACCTCGCCACGATCCAATGGCCCGAGCACGTCAAGACGATGCAGCGCAACTGGATCGGCCGCTCGGAGGGCGCCGAGGTCACGTTCCGCTGCGAGGAGCTGGGGATCGACTACCCCGTCTTCACGACGCGCCCGGACACGCTGTTCGGCGCGACCTTCTTCGTGATGGCGCCCGAGCACCCGGACGTGCTCAAGCTCGTCGAGGGGACCGACAGAGAGCAGGCGGTCCGCGAGTACGTCAACCACGCGCTCACGGAGTCCAACGAGGAGCGCGGCGACGTCGACAAGACGAAGACCGGCGTCCCGCTCGGTCGCACCGTCACCAACCCGGTCAACGGCGAGCAGATCCCGATGTATGTCGCCGACTACGTGCTGATGGAGTACGGCACGGGCGCGATCATGGCCGTGCCCGGCCACGACGAGCGCGACTTCGCGTTCGCCAAGGCGTATGACCTGCCGATCCGCCGCGTGATCGAAGGCGGGGAGGAGCTCCCTTACACCGGCGACGGCCCGCTCGTGGACTCTCACCCCGACTTCGACGGGATGGACAACCGCGAGGCGCTGGAGGCGATCGTCGCCTGGCTGGACCGCGAGGGGAAGGGCCACGCGTCCGTCAACTACCGCCTGCGCGACTGGCTCGTCTCGCGCCAGCGCTACTGGGGCTGCCCGATCCCGGTGATCCACTGCCAGGAGTGCGGGATCGTCCCGGTCCCGGAGCAGGACCTGCCCGTCGAGCTGCCGGACGTGACCGACTACAAGCCGAGAGGCAAGTCGCCGCTGGCAGCCGTCGAGGCGTGGGTGAACGTCGAGTGCCCGTCATGCGGCGGCGCCGCCACACGCGACACCGACACGCTCGACACGTTCGTCGACTCCTCCTGGTACTTCCTGCGTTACTGCGACGCGAACAACGACGGCGCGCCGTGGGACCGCCGAGTGCTTGCCGAGTGGATGCCGGTGGACCAATACATCGGCGGCGTCGAGCACGCGATCCTGCACCTGCTGTACGCGCGCTTCTTCACGAAGGCGTTCGCCGACATGGAGCTGCTCGACACGCAGGAGCCGTTTCAGGCGCTCTTCACGCAAGGGATGATCACGCGCGACGGCGCGAAGATGTCCAAGTCGAAGGGCAACGTCATCAGCCCGGCGACGTACGTCGACAGATACGGCGCCGACACCGCGCGCTGCTACATCCTCTTCATCGGCCCGCCCGACCAGGACGCCGACTGGTCCGACGAGGGCGTTGAGGGCGTGCATCGCTTCCTCGCGCGCCTGTGGCGCCTCGGCGCCGAGCTCGGCGCCGGCGAGCTGCCGCCCGACGGCGCCGCGCACGACGGCGCGGACCTGGCCGTGATGCGCAAGGCGCACTGGGCGATCGAAAAGGTCACGAACGACATGGCCGGCCGCTTCGCCTTCAACACCGCGATCGCTGCGGTGATGGAGCTCGTGAACGAGATCTACCGCCATCGCGAGTCCGCCTCGGCCGAGGTGCAGCGCTTCGCCACCGCGGCGGGCGCCTCGCTCGTGTCCCCGTTCGCGCCGCACGTCGCCAGCGAGGTCTACGAGCTGACGACCGGCAGACGCGTGTGGGAGCAGCCGTGGCCGACGCCCGACCCGGCGCTGCTGGAGTCCGACACGTTCGAGCTGGTCTGCCAGGTCAACGGCAAGGTGCGCGACCGCGTCCCCGCCCCGGCGGCCGCCTCGCGCGAGGAGCTCGAGGCGCTTGCGCGGTCGCAGCCGAACGTGCAGGCGCACGTCGACGGCCACGAGGTCGTGAAGGCGATCGTCGTGCCGGGCAAGCTCGTGAACCTCGTCGTGCGCTGAGCGCTCGGCCAGCCCTCACCGGACTGGAGCTTTTCGCGCCGTTTCGCCGCGAAACCTGCGCTACAGTCGCGCGGTGCAATCCGTGCGCGTGATCGTCGCGTCAGCCCTTGCGCTCGGCCTCGTGTTGGCGATCGCGGCGCTGGCGTGGGCTGCCCCCGTGCTGTCGATCGACGGCGGTCCCGACGGGCCGACGAGAGAGACGACGCCGGAGTTCCAGTTCACCGTCGACGGGAGCGCGACGAGCGTCGAATGCTCGATCGTCCCAGACCAGGCGACGCCCGCCTACGGCGCGTGCTCGGGCGCGACGACGCATCAGCCGGACAGACCGCTCGATGACGGCGACTACGTCTTCTGGGTCCGTGCGAGCGACGGCGTCGACGAGAGCGTCGAGAGACGCGCGTTCGCGGTCGACACGGTGGCGCAGCTGTCGCTCGACTCGGGTCCGACCGATCCGACCGCCGACAACACGCCGACGTTCGCGTTCAGCGCCGAGGCGGGGGCGAGCGCGGCGTGCTGGGTCGATGCCGAGGCGCCGGCGAGATGCGCCAGCCCGTACACGCCGGCGCAGCTCTCCGACGGGAGCCACACCTTCCACGTGCAGGCGACCGACGCGCTGGGGAACGTCTCGGCCGTCGTCGACCTGGACTTCGCCGTCGACACGACGCCGCCGTCGCTGTCGATCGGCTCCGGTCAGGCCGGGCCCACGAACGACCCGACGCCGTCGTTCGCGTTCACCACCGACCTGGGCGCGAGAGCGCAGTGCTGGATCGATGCCGTGGCGCCGGTGGACTGCGCCAGCCCGTACACGCCGGCGCAGCTCTCGGACGGGAGACACACCTTCCACGTGCAGGCGACCGACGCGCTGGGGAACGTCTCGTCCGTCGCCGCGCTCGACTTCACGATCGACACGGTCAGACCCGCGGTCAGCGTGACTGCCGGCCCGACGGTGACCAACGTCGGGACGCCGTCGTTCGAGTTCAGCGCCGAGCTCGACGCGAGAACCGACTGCTCGATCGACAGAGGAGCGCCGTCGTGGACGAGATGCGGGAGCCCGTTCACGCCCGTCGCGCCGTTGTCCGACGGGAGATACACGTTCCGCGTGCGGGCGACTGACGCCGCCGGCAATCAGGACTTCGGCACGCGCGGCTTCACGGTCGACAGCGAGGCGCCGTCGCTGTCGCTCGACCCGAGTCCGCCCGATCCGACGAACGACACGACGCCGTCGTTCGCGTTCACCACGGAGGCGGAGGCGAGCGCGCAGTGCTCGGTCGATCGAGGGACGCCGGCGTGGACGAGCTGCACGAGCCCGTACACGCCGGGCGCACCGTTGCCCGAGGGCAGATCGACGTTTCGCGTGAGAGTCGTCGACGCGGGGGGGAACGAGGCGAGCGACTCACGCGTCATTACCGTCGACACGACGCCGCCGCCACTGTCGATCACGCTCGGTCCTTCGGGAGCCACGAGCGACAGCACGCCGCTGTTCGGGTTTGCGACCGAGAGAGGCGCGGCGGTCGAGTGCTCGATCGATCAGGGCACGCCGGCGTACGGACCGTGCGCGAGCGCGACGACCTACGCCGCGGGTGCGCCGCTCGCTGACGGCGCGTACGTCTTCCGCGTGCGGGCGACGGACCCGGCGGGCAACCAGACGACCGCCACGCAGGCGTTCACCGTCTCCACCGCGCCACCGCCTGCGCCGAGAGGCGATCCGACGCCGCCCAAGCTGGAGCTGCTGAGTCCGTTCCCGCTCGTGCGGATCTCGGGCACGCTGACCTCGGGCGGCGCGCGCATCAGACTGCTCACGGTGCGCGCCCCGCGCGGCTCGCTCGTGCGGGTCACGGTGAGACCGGCCTGCGGCAGCGGGAGACGATCGTCGCGCAGATGCCGCGTCCTGCAGGCGTCCGCGACGGTGGGCAGACGCGCCGTCATCGGCTTCAGAAGCCTCGCGCGCTCCTACCGCGGCGGCACCGTGATCGTCGTGCGCGTCTGGCGCGCCGACCGAATCGGCAAGTACACGCGCTTCACGATCGTGCGCGGCAAGGCGCCGCGGCGCGTCGACCAGTGCCTCATGCCGGGGGCGACCCGCGGAAGCCGATGCCCGAGCGCCTGAGCCTCGCGACCGTCGCGACGTGCGCCGCGCTGGCGGCTGTCGTGTTCGGAGGCGCCTATGCGCTGGCCCACGAGGAGCCGGCGAAGCCGGCGCCGGCGCCTGCGTCGCCGACGGCCGTCCGGCTTGAGCGCGACCCGGTCGGCGAGCTCCGCAAGGTCAGCCCGCTGCCGGCGTTGGTCGTGCCGCCGCCGCGGCCCGAGCCCGCTGAGCCCGAGCCGGTGCTCGAGGAGGAGCCCGTCGTCTCGACCCCGGTCCCGGAGGCGCCCGCCCCGACGCCTGCGCCGACCCCGACGCCTACGCCCGCTCCCAAGCCCGAGCAGCCTGCCCCGCCGAAGCCACCTGTCACCTTCGACGACTCCGGTTGACCGTGCTTGAGCGCGCGAACAGAAAGCCGTCCGGCAGCGCGCCAAGCGCGGCCGGCCACCGCTTCGGCTCGCTGCAGCTGCGCGAGCTGCTGGGCGCTCGCGGCGACGCGGGGCTGTGGCTCGCCGAGGACGACGAGGGCCACGAGACGCTGCTGCGGCTCTACCCGGGTCTGCCGACGGTCGACGAATGGCACAAGCTGGAGGTGGCAGCCTCCCAGCTCGCCTATGTGGTCGACTCGCGCCTCGTGCCGATCCAGGAGATCGCGCTGGACATCTGGCCGCGCTTGACCTTCGCCTGCGTGGGCGCCGAGCCGCTGTCGCGGCGGATCGCCCGCGAGCCGATGAGGGCGGAGGCAGCGGTCGCGATGTGCGCGGACGTCGCGGGCGCGCTCGGCACGCTCGCACGCGCTGGCGTGCCGCCGGTCGACGTCAGTCCCGCGGACATCGTGCTGTTCGGCGAGCGCGCACGCTTGCTCGCCGACGTCGGGCTGCCGGGCGGGAGAGTCGCGCACGCGTGCGTCGACCTCGACCATGCCGCGCCCGAACGTGCCGCCGCGATCGCAGATCGGCGCCAAGGCATCGAGCTCGCGCGCGGCGCCGCCTCTCCGACCAGCCACAGCATGACGTACGCGCTCGCGTCGATCGTGGCCGCCGCCATCCACGGGCCGCAGCAGGGCCTTGCGCCGACGGCGCTGCACGCGCGGCTCGAGCCGGTGCTGCGCCGCGGCCTCGCCCGCAGCCCCTTGGAGCGGCACACGAGTCCGGCCGAGCTCGTCGAGGCCCTCCGCCACGCAATCGGAGCCGAGGAGCCGAGCCGGGCCGCGAGTGCGCCCCGCGCGGCCCGTACGCGGGGCGCCCACGCCGTGGCCGCGCGTCGACCGGCGGGGCGGGAGCGCCGCCGCCTCGGCATCGCGATCCCCGTCGCCGCGGTGGTGCTTGCGGCGGTGATCGGGACCGTCGCCGGGTCGGCGACGACGCCGCCGGATCCGCTGCCGCCACTGACGCTCGCCGGCGCCGGCCTCAGCGTCCAGGCGCCGCAGGGATGGTTGCGCGGCAGAGCTGGGGAGGCTCCGTCCGTGCTCGGCGAGCCGGCGCTCGCGGCCCGCGCGCCCGGGCAGTCGAGCGCGACGACGCTCGTCGT
>DASTSX010000366.1:0-8720 GCA_035760455.1 Gemmatimonadaceae bacterium
GGTTGACCCCCTATGCCGGTTTAGCAAACCGGTGCCTTCAGCCTCTCGGCCATCTCTCCGGACAAGAGACGAAATGTAGGTGGGCGGCGGCGGAGTGTAAACCGTCGCCGTACTGTCCGCGCCGAGCGTGACGCCGAGCGCGGGTGCCCGTCAGAGAGACATGCTTCTCTTCCTGTGCGCGGTCTTCGTGCTGTCCGGCGCGGCTGGACTGATCTACGAGTCCATCTGGGTGCGATACCTCGGGCTCTTCGTCGGCCACGGCGCGTACGCGCAGGTGCTGGTCCTCGTGATCTTCCTCGGCGGCATGTCGGCCGGCGCTCTCGCGGCGGGTCGGCGCACCGCGTCGTTGGCCGATCCGCTGCGCTGGTACGCCTACGTGGAGCTCGCGGTGGGCCTGCTCGGCCTCGTCTTCCACGACGTGTTCGTCTGGACGACGCACGTCGCGTACGAGTCGATCTTCCCCTCGCTCGGTCCCGGGATCGCGCACTCGCTGGCCAAGTGGACGCTCGCGGCGCTCCTCATCCTGCCGCAGTCGATCCTGCTCGGAGCGACGTTCCCCCTGATGAGCTCGGGGGTGGTGCGGCGCGTCCCCGAGCGCGTCGGGCACACGCTGTCGCTCCTCTACTTCGCCAACAGTCTCGGCGCCGCGGCGGGCGTGCTCGTCGCGGGATTCGTCCTGCTCGGATTCGTCGGACTGCCGGGGACTCTGCTCGTCGCCGCGATGGTGAATCTCGTCGTCGCGCTCCTCGTGCTCGTGTTCACCCGCAGTCGGGGCGTCGCGCCCGCGCCCGCGTCGGTGCCATCGTCGCCCGAGCGACCGGCGGCGGACGTCGTGCCCCTCTCGCTCTCGCTGCGGCGACTGCTGCTGGCGGTGAGCTTCGGGACCGCGGTCTCGTCGTTCATCTACGAGATCGGCTGGATCCGGATGCTCTCGCTGGTCCTCGGCTCGGCGACGCATTCGTTCGAGCTCATGCTCTCGGCGTTCATCCTCGGCCTGGCGTGCGGCGCATTCGCCATCCGGCGTCGCAGCGACGCGGGCGCGGCGTCGGTGCGCACGCTCGCGGTGGTGCAGATCGTCATGGGCGTGCTCGCGGTCGCGACGCTGCCGGTGTACCTGCAGTCGTTCCACTGGATGGCGGACCTGATGGCCGCCTTCTCCCGCACCACCGAGGGCTACCGGGCGTTCAGCATCGCGCGGTACTTCATCTGCCTCGCCGTCATGCTTCCGGCGACGTTCTGTGCCGGCATGACGCTGCCGCTGCTCACGCGGCTGCTGCTGCGCGGCGGCAGCGGCGAGGCGGCGATCGGACAGGTGTACGCGGTGAACACGCTGGGCTCGATCGTGGGCGTCGCCATCGCGGCGCTCGTGCTGTTGCCTTTGATCGGCCTCAAGTGGCTGCTCGTCGGCGGGGCCGCGCTCGACGTCGTGCTCGGCGCGCTGCTGCTGGCGCAGCCCGAGGCGAACGTGGGTCGGATCGCGCGGCGCTGGTGGACGGTCCCCGTTCTCGCGGGAGCGATCGTCGCCGTCATCGGGTTCTCGACCGACTTCGACCGCTCGGTGCTCACCAGCGGAGTGTATCGCTACGCGAGAGCCCGGGCGCCGGGCAGCATGAACGTGCCGTTCTTCGCCGACGGCCGCACGGCGACGATCAGCGTCAGGCGAATCGTATCGAGTACGGGGCTCTCGCTGGCCACGAACGGCAAGCCCGACGCGTCGCTCGGCCCGGAGTGGTTCCGGCCGCCGGGCGAGCCTGGGCCGTTCACGCACGACGCGTCCACCCAGATGCTACTGCCGCTCGTCACGCTCGCGCACGCGCCGGACGCGCGGCGTGCCGCGGTGATCGGACAGGGGTCGGGCATGTCGTCGCACGCACTGCTCGGCAACCCGGGGCTCGAGCGGCTCGTGACGATCGAGATCGAGCCCGAGATGCTGCGCGCGTCGCGGATGTTCTATCCGGCGAACAAGCGCGTGTTCGACGATCCGCGCTCGACGTTCGCGATCGACGACGCGCGGTCGTACTTCGCGTCGCAGGGCGAGACCTACGATCTGATCCTCTCGGAGCCTTCGAACCCGTGGGTCGCGGGTGTCTCCGGGCTGTTCACGACCGAGTTCTATGCGCACGTCGCCCGCTTTCTCACGCCCAACGGTGTGCTGGGACAGTGGCTCCATCTCTCGGAGATCAACGACGGGCTGGTGCTGAGCGTCGTGCGCGCGCTGGCCGAGCAGTTCCCCTCGTACGCGCTCTACACCGTGGGCGGGCACGACATTCTCATCGTCGCGTCGAAGCAGCCCACGCTCCGCCCGGCCGACTGGTCGGTGCTCGAGAACCCGGGGACGGCGGAGGACCTGCGCCGCGTGCTCCCGCTCACGCCGGCGATCATGAACGCGCTGCACGTCGCCGACGGCACCACGCTCGCGCCGCTGACGCGCGGGGGCGGTGGCAACTCCGACTTCTATCCCAGCCTCGATCTCGGCGCGGAGCGCTCGCGCTACGTGAACGAGGGCGCCGAAGGGATGGCCGGCCTCGCCGGCGAGCGGTTCGCGCTCGGGCCGCTGCTCGGCACGCGCCGCGCGGGCGTGGATGGCGAGCCGTACGCGGTCATCGGCGACGTCCCACGCCTCGCGGCCCTCGAGCTCGCGGCGCGGCTGCGCGATCGCCGGCTCGAGGGTGCATCACCAGCGACGCTGGCCGTCGCCGAGGCGGCGCGCGCACTCGATCGGCTGCTCGCCTCGAGCGACGCGCCGGTGGACTGGCGGGTGTTCGTGAAGTCGGTATCGGAGGTCGAGGCGGCGAGGGCCGGCGCGGCCTCGGGAGTCGTCGACGAGGCCTTCTTCGGCCGGGTGCGCGGATATCTCGCGCGACATCGTGCGCCCGAGCCGGTGTCGGCCACGGTCGACTTCATCCACGGGCTCGCCTCGTGGAACTTCGCGGAGGCCGTACGCGCGTCGGCGGTGCTCGTGCCGCTCGCCGAGCGCGGAGACCACTGGGTCGCTCCGACGCTGCTGCGCGAGGGCGCGGTCGCGGCACACCTCAGGCTGGGCGACGTAACCGGCGCGCGGGCGACGATGCAACGGCTTCGCGGCGCCCCCGCTCGATCTCGCGGGGACCTGCGCGGAGAGCTGCTGGCCGCGTGGGTGACCGAGGCGGAGGCCGCACAGCAACCGCCCGTGGCGCAGCGCTAGCGGCGAGGGACGCCGCGCCACGGGTCGGCGTCGGTGAGCCTCAGGGCTTCTGATTGATCATCAGGTGCGCGTACGGCGTACCGGCCCACATGATCCAGGTGCCCGTCTTCTTCGGCGTGGTCGAGAATCCAGTGGACTTCGCGTCGTACGGCCACATGATCATGAAGTGCGGCGGCGACTCGATGAAGTGATCGGTGGTGGTCGCCCACGGGTTCGTGGCGCTGATGTCGCTGCCCCCCTGCAGCATGTAGATGATCCCGGGGACCGTGTTGGCCGGCTTGGGCGCCTTCGCCATCCACGACTGGACCCACTGCATGCTCGGCTGGTCGACACACATCGGATCGAGGCCCGGCGTGTCGGGTTCGTCGGCCATGCACGTCCAGCCGTTCGTGCCGGCGCGGATCGTCGCCATCTTGCCATTCGCGTCCGGCGCGATCACGGCCGCGTGCTCGGCGATCTCGCGCGGGCCGGCCGACAGGGCGCTGCGGATGATCTCCGCGTTGGACATCTTCTTCACCTTCGCCTTGGACATCGATGCGGACATCGCGCCGCCCTGCTGGTGCGCCTTCTCCGCCTTCTGCTGGGCGAAGGCGGCGGGCGCGGTGACGATGAGCAGGGCGAGTGCGGCGCGACACGAGACGAGGCCAGTCATGCATCCCTCCGTGGTGAAGGAAGGCGACGGCGCGCATGGGCAGATGCGGGCGCACGCCGTCGTCGCGCGGGTCGGTGGACGGGCGTGGCGGCAGAATCGAACCGTTCGGATAACGCGTCAAGCGAGCTGAGCCGATGAAGCGAGACCTGGACCTCGTGCGGCATGTGATGCTGCAGATCGAAGCGCTGCCGGCGAGCCCGCCGGTACAGTACCGCGCGGGCGAGGTGGAGGATCCGGTGCTGCTCAAGCATCTGGAGATGCTGATCGCGGCGGGGCTCGTGTCGGGGAAGATCTCACAGTCCCACGGCTCGCGTGGCGACGTGATCTCGATCTCGGGGCTGACGTGGGACGGCCACGAGTGGGTGGAGATGGTGCGCAGTCAGGCGGTGTGGAACGAGATCAAGACCACGCTGATGGAGCGCGCGGGCGCGGTCACGTTCGAGCTGACGCGCGAAGTGGCGCGGCGGATCCTGCTCGCGCGCGTGGGGTTGTCGGCGCCGCGGGAGGTGGAGTAGACAACCGCGTAAGGTTTTGGAGCGGGCAGGGTGGGATTCGAACCCACGAGACCCTTGCGGGTCCGCCGGTTTTCAAGACCGGTGCTTTCAACCACTCAGCCACCTGCCCGGTAGCTGGCGCCGGCGAGCGCGCCGCCAGGGAAACTCGCTCGCGCGCACGGCGCGCGCCACGGGCACGAGCGAGGACGCGCCGGGTGCGAGTCGTCGGTCGGCGCGGACTATATTGACGTGCGTCGACGCCGCAGCATGGCCTCTCCTCGACCCATCACGACGACACGCCGATGAGCGAGCCTTTCGTCCGAGCGAGCAGCACGCCGTGGGAGAACGCCAATGACGCCGGCATCCGCCGGCAGATCCTCGGACATGGGCCCGACCTCATGCTGGTGCGCGTCGAGTTCGAGCGCGGGGCGGTGGCCGCGCTGCACCACCATCCGCACCGCCAGGTCTCGTACGTCGCCTCGGGGCGGTTCGAGGTCACGATCGACGGCGAGCGCACCGAGCTCGGGCCCGGCGACTGCTTCTTCGTGAGCGCGGATCGCGTCCACGGCGTCGTCGCGCTCGACGGAGGGACGCTGATCGACGCGTTCACCCCCGCGCGCGAGGACTTCCTCCCACCCGCGCCGCGGACGTGACGGCTCGCGGGGCTCGACGCCCCGCGCTACGACACGCGAATCCGCTGCACGCCGCTCCACAGGCTGCCGGGCAGGAGCTGCACCGGCGGTACGATCTGCGCCGGCTCCACCGCGAGCATCGTGAGATACTCGCCGTCGGCGAGCCCGGTGACGGTGCGCGCCTTCTCCTCGCCGGGATTCCAGACCACGACGTCGTTGAAGCCGGCACGGTCGAGCAGGATCGCGCGCCCTCGCGATCCGTCCACGATGCGGAGGCGACCGGGCCGCGCCATGTAGATCCGGTTTACCTCTCCGCGGATCGTCACCGGCCGCCGCCGCTCGCGGCGCTCCACCACCCTCGCGGTGCGATCCTGGTACGTCGCGCCCTCGAGCCCTTCGATGCTCACCTTCGCGAGATCGGCGACGCGCAGATACGTGTGCAGCCCACAGTGGAAGGGGAATGCCTCCTGGCCGGTGTTCTCGACCGTGATCGCGGTGGCGAGGGCTTCGTCGAGCGTCACGCGAAGGCTGGCGCGGAAGGAATGCGGCCAGAGCGCGCGCGTCGCGTCGGTGTCGCGCGTGCGGAACAGCGCGAACACCGCGCCGGTCGGATCGCGCCCGACGTCGGCGACGTCCCACATGGCGGTCTTGAGAAACCCGTGACCCGGCAGCGGCCCGAGCGCGCCGAACTGCGGGAAGACCACCGGGATGCCGCCCCGGATCGTCTCACCCGGCGCGAAGCGGCTGTTCGCACTGACGAACAGCATCTCGTCGCCATTGGCGCGCTTCCACGAGGTCGCGTGCGCGCCCTGGATCACGATCTCGGCCGACGAGCCGGAAGCGTGTCGCAGCGAGACCGTCTCGAGCTCGCCGACCCGGCCGCGTGAGCCGGCTGCAGGAGTGGGCTCGGGCGCGGGAGCGGGCACGGTGGATGGGGCCTGCGACGGTTTCGTGCAGGCGGCGAGGCCGGAGACGCCCAGCGCGAGGCCGCCGGCGAGTCGCTTGATGAAGACGCGGCGATCGGTATCGAAGACGAAGTCGGTCATGCGCGGTGATTGCTGGAGCAGGAACATGGCGTCATGTTAGCGCGCCGTCACTGGTCGCGTGGCGACTTCCGGCGTGGCTTCCCGGGTAACTCGCAATCGACTCGCCGACGCGCGGTGCCACCTCGCGCGAATCCTGTCTTGTCAGCCGCGGGGCAGGATGATACTGTAGGCGAGCGATATTGAACAGAATGACAGTTATTGAGCAAACGTGCCGCTACGGGGCATCGCACCCGCCCTGAGCACGGAAATGGCTCGCACGTCGATGCGCGGACGATTTCGTCACGCGCTCGCGCAAAAACGTCAATCGCAATCGCCGCATGGCCGCCACCGACGTCGCTCCGATCCCAATCGAGCTCGACCCCGCCGCCGAGCGCGACCACGAGCGTGGCTTCTCGGCGCTCGCCGACCAGCTGGAGCGCGGAGGCCGCGACCCCGAACGGGTGATCGCCGCCGTCCAGGGCTTCGAGGTCGCGCTCCCGTCGTGGGCCTTCGCGACGGGGGGCACCCGCTTCGGCCGCTTCCCCGGCAAGGGGGAGCCTCGCACGCTGCGCGAGAAGATGGAGGACGCGGCGCTGGTGCACCGCCTCACCGCGGGCGCGCCGCGCATCTCGCTCCACATCCCGTGGGACGACGTCGGCGACACGCACGAGGTGCTCGACGACGCACGACGGCTCGGGATCGGATTCGACGCCGTGAACTCGAACACCTTCCAGGATCAGCCGGGGCAGCCGCTCAGCTACAAGCTTGGCTCGTTCAGCAATCCCAGCGCGGCGGTGCGCCGGCAGGCGGTCGAGCATCACCTGCGCGTGATCGAGGTGGGCAAGCAGGTCGGCTCGCGGGCGATCACGGTGTGGCTCGCCGACGGGTCGAACTATCCGGGACAGATGTCGCTGCGCGGCAGCTTCGATCGCGTGCGCGAATGCCTGCAGGAGGTCTACGCCGCGACACCGGACGATTGGCGGCTCTTCACCGAGCACAAACCTTACGAGCCGGCATTCTACGCCACCGTCGTACAGGACTGGGGCTCCTCGCTCCTCCTCGCGCAGTCGCTCGGTGAGCGCGCCCAGTGCCTCGTGGACCTGGGGCACCACCTGCCGAACACGAACATCGAGCTCGTCGTCGCGCGGCTGCTCGGCGCGGGCAAGCTCGGCGGCTTCCACTTCAACGACTCGAAGTACGGCGACGACGACCTCACGGCTGGCTCGATCAAGCCGTACGGGCTGTTCCTGGTGTTCCACGAGCTGGTGCTCGCCGAGCGCGAGCGGCTGCCCGCGTTCGACCCGGCGTACATGATCGACCAGAGCCACAACCTCAAGGATCCGATCGAGGCGCTGCTCCAGACGGTCGACCAGCTCCAGCAGGCATACGCGAAGGCGTCCCTCGTCGATCACGACGAGCTGGCATCGCATCAGGCGTCCGGCGACGTGATCATGGCCGAGCGCACCCTCAAGCGCGCGTACGAGACGGACGTGCGTCCGCTCGTCGCGGAGGCGCGCCGCCGCCGCGGCGGCGCGCTCGATCCGATCCTCGCATTCCGCGCGTCGGGCTATCGTGCGCGGAAGGCCGCCGAGCGCCCCGTCGCGGCATCGACGGCCGCGCCGACGCATCTATGACGGCGACGGTGGGGCGCGCGCGGTGAGCGCGAGAGCGGGCTATCTGGCGATCGACCTCGGCGCGTCGAGCGGCCGGGTCGTGCTCGGCACCCTCGACGGCGACGTGATGCACCTCGAGGAGCTGCATCGCTTCACCACGCCACTGCTCGAGCGCAATCGACACCTCTACTGGGACATCGAGACGATGTGGGCCGAGATCCAGTTCGGCATCGCGAAGTCGTTCGACACGGGCGTCGCGCTGCGGTCGATCTCGGTGGACTCGTGGGCGGTGGACTACGTGCCGCTCGATCTGCACGGCGCGGCGCTGCGGCGACCGTACTCGTACCGCGATCCGCGCACCGCGGGCCGCATGGCGACGGCGATCGAGCTGGCCGGTGGCGCCGAGGCGCTGTACGAGCGCACCGGCATCCAGTTCCTCGAGCTCAACACGTTGCCGCAGGTGATCGCCGACATCCGCGACGAGCCAGGGCTCGTGTGGGAGACGGCGACCCGGCTCCTCATCGCCGAGTACATCCTCTATCGGCTGTCGGGGGTGAAGGTGGCCGAGGCGACGATGGCGAGCACCACGCAGCTCGTCGACGCGCGAAGCGGCGAGTGGGCGCTCGAGCTCATCGAGGCGATCGGCGACGACGCGAAGCGGTGGCCACGGATCGTGCCGCCGGGCACCGTGCTCGGTCCGCTCGTGTCCGAGATGGTTCCGGCGGGAGCGGCGACGCCGCCCACCGTGCTCGCCTGCTGCGCGCACGATACCGCGTCGGCCGTCGCCGCGGTTCCCGCGACGGGAGACCGGCCCTGGGCGTTCATCAGCTCCGGCACCTGGTCGCTCGTCGGGATGGAGCTCGACGCGCCGGTGCTCACGGCTGCGGCGCGCGAGCACGGCTTCACCAACGAGGCGGGACTCGACCGCACCGTGCGTTTCCTGAAGAATCGCGCGGGGATGTGGGTGCTCGAGGAGTGCCGCCGCGAATGGGAGGAGCAGGGAACGCGGTACGGCCACGAGGCCATCTTCCGCGCGGCAGCCGAGTCGCCGTCGGCTGGCGGCACCGTCGATCTCAACGCACCCGTGTTTGCCGGTCGCGGCGAGATGGTCCACAAGCTC
>DASTSX010000367.1:0-2633 GCA_035760455.1 Gemmatimonadaceae bacterium
GCCCGCCGCGTTCGCCGCCCCGCCTGACGAATCGCCGCAACCGCGACACCCTCCCGACAGCGCGGCGTCGCGCTCTTGCTTGGAAACACGTGCAGTCGCCGTGCCGCGGCGTCGGTCGATGTTCGGGACTCTGCTCCAGCGCGCTTTGTTCCAACTGCAACTGCAACGGATCGACGCGGAGAGCGCGGAGGGGCGCGGAGGGCGCGGAGACGACTGTCCGGGTCGAGCTGGTTGGACGGGTGTACCGTTCTTCTCCATCCACGATCCCAACAGGTCTTCTTTGGGTCGGCAGCGATGCCTCCGTGTGGCACCGACGCCTGACGACATCCGCGTTCTCCGCGGCCGTGCTCCGCGCCCTCCGCGTTCGATCAGTTCGAGCGCTCGTGCCGTATGCCCCGGGGGCGACGGGGATCAGCCGAGGTCGAAGCTGAACATCGTCACCGGCGACTCGGCGCCGCCGACCGCGCGGTAGAAGTCCATCGCGTGCACGTCCTCGTCCGCCACGGCGACGAACACGCTCGCGATCCCGGCCGTCGCCGCCTGGGTGCAGAGGTCCACCAGCATCGCGCGGCCGATCCCACGCCGCTGGCGGTCCTCGCGCACGGCCACGTCGTAGACGAACAGCTCGCGCGACGGGGAGCGCGTCATCGGAAGCACGTGCGCGGTGATGCCGCCGACCGGCTCGTCGTCCTCGAGCGCGGCGACGGCCCAGAAGTCGTCGCGCGCGAGCAGCGCGTCCACGTAGTCGTCGCCGAGCGGGCGGCGCGGCTCGTCGAACACGGCGGCCATCATCGTGAAGGTCGCGCGAGCGAGGTCGCGGTCGCCCGTGACGAGGCGTCGGATGATCATCTCGATCGCTCCCGCTCGAGTACGCGCGCCGGATTCCCCACGACCACCACCCCCGCCGGCACGTCGCGCGTGACGACGCTCCCCGCGCCGACCACCGCGTCGTCGCCGATCGTCACCCCCGGCAGGACGATCGCGCCACCGCCGAGCCAGACGTTGTGCCCGATGCTGATCGGACGCGTTCCCTCGATCCCCGAGCGCCGCGCGGCCGGTTCGAGCGGGTGCGTCGCCGTGTAGAGCTGCACCATCGGTCCGATCTGCACGTCGTCGCCGATGTCGATCGGGCCGCAGTCGAGGAAGACGCAGCCGTAGTTGACGAACAGGTTGCGCCCCGCGCGGACGTTGAACCCGTAGTCGCAGGCGAACCGCGGCATCACGGTGGGCGCGTCGCCGACCGCGCCGAACAGCTCGCGCAGCATCGCGTCGCGCTCGCCGAACGCCGTCGGCGCGGACGCGTTGTAGCGCGCGAGCAGCTCCTGCGCGCGCAGGCGCGCCGCGACGAGCTCGGGGTCGGACGCGCGGTACGGCGAGCCGGCGATCATCTTCTCGCGCTCGGTGGGCATGACGGGAAGCTAGCGCACGGCGCACTGCGCACTACGCACCGCGCGGCTGGCGCCCGCTCCCTGCCGCCGATACGTTCGCCCGTCATGACGGCGCCCGACGTCCCCGACCGGCTGCAGCGCGCGCTCGGCGCGGCCTACACCATCGAGCGCGAGCTCGGCGGCGGCGGGATGTCGCGCGTCTTCGTCGCCGACGAGGCGGCGCTCGGACGCAAGGTGGTGGTGAAGGTGCTGCGCCCCGAGCTCGCCGAGGGGATCTCGACCGAGCGGTTCAAGCGCGAGGTCCGGCTCGCGGCGCGGCTGCAGCACCCGCACGTCGTGCC
Organism: Gemmatimonadaceae bacterium; assembly: GCA_035760455.1. GTDB lineage: Bacteria > Gemmatimonadota > Gemmatimonadetes > Gemmatimonadales > Gemmatimonadaceae > AG11. The sequence continues at coordinate 1,730 of DASTSX010000367.1, forward strand.
TCTGCTCGCCGCCGGGGAGCTCGACGGCGGAGTGCTCTTCTATACGATGCCGTTCGTCGAAGGGGAGAGCCTGCGTGCCCGCCTCGATCGCGACGGCGGGCTGCCCGTGGCCGAGGTCGTGCGCATCCTGCGCGACGCGTCGAGCGCACTCGCCTACGCGCACGGGCAGGGGATCGTGCACCGCGACATCAAGCCGGAGAACATCCTGCTGTCGCACGGTGGCGCCGTCGTCGCGGACTTCGGCATCGCCAAGGCGATCAGTGCCTCGATCGAGTCCACCGATGGTCCCGACGCGGCGCGACGCTCGACGCTCACCGCCGCCGGCACCTCACTCGGCACGCCGGCGTACATGTCCCCCGAGCAGGCGTCGGGTGACGTCGTCGACCATCGCGCCGATCTCTATGCGCTCGGCGTGGTGGCGTACGAGCTCCTCGCCGGCCGGCCGCCGTTCGAGGGGCGGAACGCCCAGCAGCTCCTCTCGGCGCACGCGACGCAGACGCCGGAGCCGGTTCATAAGAGGCGTCCGGCGGTGCCGGACGCCCTCGGCGCACTCGTCATGCGGCTGCTCGAGAAGCTCCCGGCGGACCGGCCGCAGTCGGCGACGGAGGTGCTCAGCGTTCTCGAGGCGGCGACCGAATCCGCCGGCTGGAGCTCGGGACCGACGGCGGCCGCGCACCCGCGCTCCGCCGCTCGGTCGCGGCGCATCCCGGCGTGGATCGTCGCGTCGCTCGCCGCGGTCGCCGGCGCCGTGGTCGGGGCTGCGATCGCCGCCAGGCGTGTGACGACGTCCGCCGAGGCGCGGCCGGTGATCGCGACGATCGCCGCGCCGCCGGACCACGAGCTGCGCCCCGATGACAGTCAGGATCTGACCGCGGATGGTTCACGGCTCGCGTTCGTCGCCGCC
>DASTSX010000368.1:0-5223 GCA_035760455.1 Gemmatimonadaceae bacterium
GAGCGGCACCGCCCCCTGCTCCATGGCGCGCATCGATTCCGGCAGGAGCTGGGCACGCACTCGAGCGTGCCGGCGGTTTGCATCTTCGGCTATGGCATCAAGACGATCGTCAGCGCATCGGTCGGGCGCGCGCCGGGGGGCGAGGTCGCGAAGGCCAACTTTCGATTCGACGATGGCGGCGACGGCGTCATTCCGCAGCACAGCGCCATCCTGCCCGGCGCCGAGATTCATCCGGTACGGCAGCAGCACGGGTCGCTGTACGCGGACGACGACGTGCGGATGCGGCTCAGACTCGAGCTGACGCGCCCGGTGGGGCCGGTGCCGGCCTAGGTTGCCGCCAGCGAGCGGCTGGCGGCATCAAGCTACTGGCGTCCCTCCGACACCTCCGCCCGCCGCATCCCGTCGCCGCGCGCGAAGAACCCCGGCAGCGAGACCGGCACCGTCCCGCCGATCGCGGCTCGCCCCAGCACCGCTCGCGCCCCCGCGCGCTCCTGCGCGTCCGAGACGCCATACGTCACCAGGTAGGTGCCCACGCTCGGGAACTGCCTGATCAGGTACGGGTTCCCGAGCGACACGACCACCACCTTCTCGCGCCGCGACAGGGAGTCGATCCAGGTCGCGACGTGCTGGGGCATCGCGAACCTCCCCTCCCCCTCGATCCGGCGCACGTACGTCGCGACGATCACGCGATGCGCGCCGCGCGCCGCGGACGCGATGGAATCGAGCGTGGCGGTGCCGGTCGCCGGCCCCACCTTGAACAGCTGCGTCCGATCCTCGCCGAGTCCCGCGCGCACTTCGGCCGCGAAGCTCCGGCCAGCGCGCAGCTCGGTCTCCGGCATGTACTGCACGAGCACGGTGCGGCCGCCGCGCGTCGCGGGGAGCAACGTGTCGCGGTCGCGAAGCAGCGTCACCGCGCGCTGCGCGATGTCGAGCGCCATCGCGCGATGCGCGGGCGCACCGACGACGTCGCGCAGGCTGTCGAGCGGCGCGATCGGCCGGAGCGCGACTCCCGTGCGCGCCTTGAGCTCGAGCGTGCGGCGCACCGACGAGTCGATGCGCGCGCGCGAGATCTCGCCGCGCTCCACCGCCGCCACGAGGGCGTCCACGGACCTCGACGGATCACTCGGCTTGAGCAGCACGTCGGCACCCGCCTGCACGGCGAGCAGATTGCTCTGCTCCATCGTGTAGGTCTTCGCGAGAGCGCCCATCGTCATCGCATCGGTGATCGCGAGGCCGCCGAAGCGCAACTTGTCGCGCAGCAGCCCCGTGATGACGCGCGGCGCGAGCGTCGCGGGCGTCGCGCTGTCGCCGTGCAAGCCGGGGAGGGCGATGTGCGCCGTCATCACCATGCCGGCCCCCGCGTCGATGCCGGCAGCGAACGGCACGAGCTCCACGGAGTCGAGCCGCGCCATGTCGGCCGTGACCGTCGGCAGCGACGAGTGCGAGTCGACGTCGGTGTCGCCGTGTCCGGGAAAGTGCTTGATGGCCGCCACGACGCCCGCTTCCTGCGAGCCCTTCACGAACGCGGACGCCAGCGCCGCCACGCGGCGCGGGTCCTCCCCGAACGACCTCGTGTTGATGACGGGATTCGACGGATTGTTGTTGACGTCCACCGTCGGCGCGAAGTTGACGAAGATGCCGATGGCCCTGGCCTCGCGACCGATCGCCTTGCCGACGTCGAACGCGTCGGACTCGCGACCGGTCGCGGCGATCGCCATGGCATTGGGGAACACGGTCGCCCCACCGGCGTCCATCAGGTAGTGCGTGAAGACGCCGCCCTCCAGCCGCCCGAGGTTGGGCTCGAGGTCGGCCGCCACCATCAACGGGACCTTCGCCGCCCGCTGCATCGCGTTGATCTTCTCGGCCACCTCGATCGGTGAGCCGAGCGACATCGTCACGCCGCCGATGCCGTCGTGGCGGATCCAGCGCAGGACTTCGGCGAAGCTCGAGTCGTGGGTGTTGGTGTAATCGCCGAGCACCCAGACGTGGATCATCTGGCCGACGCGCTCGCGAAGCGTGAGCGACGCGAGGGTCCGCTCGACCCAGTCGCGCTGCGCGGCGGAGAGGGGCGTGCGGGGATCGATCGTGCCGCCCGGGACGGCCACGGGGCGACCCGGCAGGGGCGCCGCGCTCGCCACCGCGCCCGTCACGAATCGGACGTCGACCAGCAGCGGCCGATGGTCGGACACGCGCGTCGCGATCACCGACGCCGCCGTGCAGCGAACCGCGCCGGTGAGGTAGAGATAATCGATGCGCTTGGCCGGCCTGTCGTCGGGATAGGTGAAGCCGTCGCCGCTCGCGCATTCGGTCCAGCTGTCGCGCAGCCCCGCCGCCCGGACGTTCGACTGCACTGCGCTCTCGGGCGTGGAGTTCATGTCGCCACCGGCGATGACCATCGGCACGAGCCGCCTGGTCTGCGCCACGAGGCTCACCACCGAATCCGCCTCCTGCTTGCGCCAGCGGTCCGACGCCTGTGCGTCGATGTGGGTGTTGATGACGGCGAGCTTGCCGGCCGGGCTCGCGATGATGGCGCGCAGTGCGCCACGCGGCTCGCGGGAGTTCGGCGCTCGGAGCTGCGGCGGATCCACGTACAGATGGAAGAGCGTGTCCTCGAGGATCGGCCACCGGGACAGGATGGCGACGCCGTACTTCCCGCCGTCGTAGTCGAGCGCGCTGCCGAACGCGACGTGGAAGCCCGTGCTCCGCGCGAGCACGGCCGGCTGGTTCACGTTGCCGGAGCGCCGCGTGCCGTTGTCCACTTCCTGGAGCAGCACGATGTCGGCGCCAGTGCTGCGCACCAGGTCCGCAACGCCTGCGAGGTTGTCGACGCCCTTGGCGTCCTTGCCGGCGTGGATGTTGTACACCAGCACCTTCGCGTTTCCGCGCGGGCGCTCGGCCGTATGCGCTCGGCCCGCGCATGCGCTCGCGACGACGCAGAGTGCGAGGACCGCCGCGCGCCCTGCCGACCCCATTCGACTCTCCGTCACGGCTTCCTCATCACCCAGTGATACGCCTGCGACATCCCCCGCTCGAACGCGTCGGACGTGCCCCACAGATAGAGGCGGAACGTGCGGAACAGCTCCCGGCCCCACCGGCGCTGGATCATCTCCTGGTGCCGGTCGAAGTTCTCCGCCCAGTGCCGCGTCGTCAGGCCGTAGCTGTGCCGGTCGTCGTGCACGCTCAGCAGCTCGAGCGGCGTCCGCGCGACTTCGGCCAGGTACTCGTGGAGGCAGAGCTGGGAGCCGTTCCCCGGGAACACGTACTTCTCGAAGAACGACGAGTGACTGTTCTTCACCCGGTCGGCGGAGGCATCGAGGTAGATCTTTCCACCGGGCTTGAGCAGCACCAGATACTTGGCCAGCGTCGCCCGGTAGTTGGGCAGATGCTCGGTCACCCCGAGATTGAGGATCGCGTCGTACGGCGCCGGCGGCACGTGTTCCATGAGGTGCTCGAACAGCACCGCGCACGGCAGCCCTTCGCGGTCGATCAGCCCCTGGATGTACTGCTCGGAGGGGCGCGAGATGGTGAGCGAGGTGACGTGCACGCCGCGTCGTCCGCCGTGCCCGGTCATCGCGCCCCAGCCACCGCCGACGTCGAGAATCCTGTCCCCGGGCTTCGCGTCCACGGCCTGGAGCGCGTAGTCCAGCTTGCGCGTGATCGCATCCTCGAGCGGCTCGTCGTCCCGCTCGAAGAAGCCATGCGAATAGCAGCGGTGACGCACGTCGAGGAACGTGGCCCAGAACTCCGGTGGATGGTCGTAGTGCTTCGGGATCCAGCGTGCGTCGCTCTTCGCCTGGCCGAAGACCAGCGGCTGCACGAACCGCCAGAGAATGTCGATCGGATGCGGATCGGCGAACACCGTGCGCAGCACGAACGCGCGCTTCATGTCGCCATCGACGTCGAGCGCGCCGCCGACGTACGCTTCGGCGATGCGCGACAGATCCATCGTGCTCAACGCCGACAGCCCGCTCGACCGCGTGGCCACCAGCGCGAAGTTCGGTTCGCCGCGGCCGAAGGTGTGACTCAGGCCGCTGGTGGTGCGGAGGACGAACGGCACCTCTTCCCCCGCGGGAAACATCGAGTCGTACCGGCGCTGGATGAGTCGGACCAGGCGATTGAATCTCGATTCCATGGACGGTCGGCGGATCAGTCGCGGATGAGGCCCAACTGCTCTGGCCAGCGGCACGAGCCGGTCCACCTCCGCTCCCGGAATGACCGTCGCCGCGATGGCATCCGCCGACCCCTCATGCGTCTCGATCATCGCTCTGCTTCGATAGTCGACGGCAATCCGCGCCTCAGTCGACGAGAGGGCACCGGACCGGCGCGCGGGAAGCCATAAGGTGATTCGCCCGACAGGCCCTCCGCTAGACTCAGTCGCGGCGCTAATCTCGCTGCACCAGCGCCGCCTGCCGGTAGAGCCGTCCGCCCCGCATGACGTGCGTCAGCGACCGGAACGCCCGCACGTCGGCGCGCGGGTCCTCGGCGAGCACCAACAGGTCCGCGAGCTTGCCGGCTTCGAGCGTCCCGAAGTCCTTCAGCCGCCCCATCGCCTGCGCGCCGTTCCGCGTCGCCATCACGACGATGTCCGCCGCGGAGAGCCCCGCCGCCTGCATCGCCTCCAACTCGGCGAAGATCGACGGGCCGTGGAACATGAGCGGATTCCCCGCGTCCGTCGCGACGACGATCGTGGCCCCGGCCGCGTGCACGCGCCGGAGATTGTCCGCCATCACCGCGCCCCGCACCTCGGCGGCGTCGAGCCCACGAAGCACCCGCGCGGACGCGCGCGTGAAGTCGGGGACGAGCGCCCGCAGCGAGGCCACGGCAGCCGTCTTGGCCACGGTGCTCGAGTCCACGCAGCGGCCAGGGTCGTCGAGGGGATAGCGCGCGCCGAGGATGATCGACGCGTAGGCGCGCACGGCATTGCGGCCCACGAGCAGCGTCGGCGCATACACGGCTCGCGTGGTCTGCAACAGGCTGAGGAACTCGTCGTCCGCCGGCTCGTCCTCGACGCTGTGCACGAGCATGGCGGCGCCGGCCTTGAGCGCGGCCTTCGCCCCGCGCAGCTCCGTCGCGTGCACGATGAGGTCCAGCCCCGCCGCGCGTGCCGCCGCACCGACCTCCGACAGTCGCGCATCGAGCTCGCCTTGCTGCGCGGCCGAGGGGGCGAGATACCACACCTTCACCGCCGAGGCGCCCATCGCCTTCAGGGTGGCGACGCTGGTG
>DASTSX010000369.1:0-2021 GCA_035760455.1 Gemmatimonadaceae bacterium
CCGTCGACGGTGTAGCGGCGGTAGTGCTGGTTGGTCACGTCGTGTTCGCTCCACAGCTCCATCCCGGCGGGCACCGTCAGCAGGAGTGTCGTTCCGGGCCGCACGCCGCTCACGATTCCCGCGAGGAACTCGGCGTCGCGCTCGACGTGCTCGATCACGTCCATGCACGTCACGAGGCTGGCACGAGCCAGGTAGGGCCCGATCACCGCCGGATCCGTCGACTGCACGAACTCGACTGTCGGGAAACGCGCGCGCGCGAGCCCGACGGCCTGCGCGCTCTCGTCGATCCCGACACACCGGAAGCGATCGGCGAGCGCGGCGATGTTGCCCCCGGTGCCGCAGCCGATGTCGACGGCCAGCAGCTCGTTCGACGCGGGCACGACACGCGAGACGAGATCGCGCATGATCCGGCGCCGCGCGACGAACCACCAGTGCTCCTGCTCGATCTGGGCGAACAGCTCGAACTGTTCCGGGGTCACGAGCTCGCGTGATCGACGACCCGCGAGGACGGCGGCGTCCCGCGATGCGCTCGTCCCTGCCAGCGCACTTCCGGCGCATTGTGCCAGCCCGAGTCGCTCCCGAACACCGACGCGATCAGGTACGTCGGACGGCGTTTCACCTCGAGGAACACGCGCGCGAGGTATTCGCCGATGATGCCGAGGGAGACGAGCTGCACCGCGGCCACGAGAAGCACGAGGCAGGCGAGGCTCGCCCACCCGCGCGGCATCGGCTGACCGGTGAGCACGGACCACACGACCCAGGCGCCCATCGCCACGGCGAGCACGGCGCTGAGCATGCCGAGCCGCGTGACGAGTCGGAGCGGGACATAGCTGAAGCTCACGAGGCCGTCCATCGCGAGCTTGACGAGGGCGCGCAGCGTGTACGCGGGCTCGCCGGCGGCGCGCGCCGGCCGCTCGTACTCCACTCCGGTCTGGCGCAGCCCGACCCACGTGCGCAGCCCACGCACGAACCGCTGCCGCTCGGGCATCTGCTCGAGTAGCTCGATCACCGACCGGTCCATCAGGCAGAAGTCGCCGCTGTCGAGCGGGATGTCGAGGTCGCTGATGCGCGCCAGCGTCCGGTAGAAGAGCCAGTACGCGAAGCGCTTGCCGAACCATTCCTTCCGCTTCCTGCGCACGCCGTAGACGACGTGGTAGCCCTCGCGCCAGCGCTCGATCAATCGCGGGAGCAGCTCGGGCGGGTCCTGGAGGTCGCAGTCCATCACGACGACGGCATCGCCCTCGGCGAGCGAGAGGCCCGCGGTGACGGCAGCCTGATGGCCGAAGTTCCGCGTGAGATTGGCGACGCGAACCCCCGGCTCCGTTCGGGCGTACTCCTCGAGAAGGTCACCGGTGCGGTCGCGGCTGCCGTCGTTCACGAACACGAGCTCGAGCTCGACCCCGAGCTCCGCGAGCGGCGCACGCATCGCGGCGAATCGCTGCACGGTGAGCGGCAGCACCTCCTGCTCGTTGTAGGCCGGCAGGACGACGCTCAGAAGAGTTCGGTTCACGTGTTGCACAGGATGACGGACGTGCGTGATGGATACCGGCGGGCAGCGGCGCGTAGATGCAAATGAAGTTCCTCGCCGCACCGGACCGCCCAGCACGCTGTCGTCGTGAACCTCGCGGTCAGACGACGAGCAGCTCGTGCTGATAGGCGGTCGGCGTGATGATCGCGCCCGACGGCTGCAGGAACGCGTTGACCTCGCTGCGCATTCCGAACTCGCCCGCGAGGTAGACACCGGGCTCGATCGAGAACCCGATCCCGGGCACGAGGCGCCGCTCTTCACGCGTCTCGAGATTGTCGAGATGCGGTCCCGCGCCGTGCAGCGAGCGCGGATCGATCGAGTGTCCGGTGCGGTGGATGAACCGCTCGCCGAACCCGCGCGCCACGATCACCTCGCGCGCGGCATCGTCCACCTCGGCGCCGCGCAGCGACCGCCCGCTCTCGGCGGCACGCTGCACGAGAAGAATCGCCGCGTCGCGCGCGTCGCGCACCGCGCTCCACACCTCGAGCGCACG
>DASTSX010000370.1:0-18433 GCA_035760455.1 Gemmatimonadaceae bacterium
CGCCTGCGACGGCACGGCGAGCGGCTCGCAACCCGCCGCGGCGGCCAACACGACGACACACCACCAGGGCGAGGCGCGCCAAGGCGCGCCGCGCCGAATCGGAGGACGCTTCATCTGACCGGCTGGGACCCCACGCCCGAGGGCGGAGGATCACGACGTGGGTACGGCTGCTGCAGCTACGGAAGGACGTGCAGTGCTGCGACACCAGCGACCCCGGACGGGCGGTCAGTGCTGCGAGAAGGTGCCCTCCGCGCGAGCGCGCCGAAGCGCGTACGTCATCGCGGGCGATCCGATCGCCGGGAAGGCGACGCGGAATATGGCCGGCGTCCCGACGTCCGCCAGGGCGTCAGGCGGTGGTGCTCTCGAGCGTCACCGCGCGGGCGCCCACACCGCCGTGCCAGCTCATGATGCGCTCCACGACGGTGCTCAACCGCTCGTAGTCGCGGGTGACGCGCAGCCGATAGATCGGGCAGCCCTCCGCGAGCGCCACGACGGCGCCGAAGACCGTCGGGGCCTCGGCGCCGCCGAGCAGCGCGCCGATCTTCGTCTGGGCGAGCAGTCCGAACACCGCGTCGGGGCCTTCGATCCGCCGCCGGTCGAGCGGTTCGGCGATCGTGCCGGCCGGCACCGACTCGAGCAGATACAGGGCCGCGAGCGGTGCACGCGTCAGACGGCGGGCGTCGTCCGAGAGCTGGCCGAACGTCGCCTTGATGTCGGAGCCACCGGCGATCGGCGCGGGCGCGTCGAGCCGGTCCGCCGAGTCGCGGAACAGCCGCACGCTCTGCACGCCGGGGCGCACGGTCGCCGGGTCGCCGCTGCCGATGACCACCGTGTCGTCGGTCATCAACGCGGCGCCGCCGCGCATCAGCGCGAACGCGAGGGTGGACTTGCCGTTCCCCTTCGGCGCGAGGAACGCGACGGCGCCCTCGGCGAGGGCGACCGCGCTGCCGTGCAGGGAGAGCCAGCCCGAGGCATGCAGCGCGAGCGCGAGCACCCGCCCGAGCACGTCGAGGCGCCCCGACTCGAGATCGGCCGCGACCGGCCGGTGCCAGCGGATCTCGCGTCCGCCGGCAGTCACGTCGAACACGCCGGTGTCGTCGTACACGAGACGGAACCCCATCGGGGTCGCGTACGAGCGCACCTTCACGCCCTGATCCACCTTGTCCTCCCCGAGCGGGACGGCGCCGGGGACGTCGGGCGCGGGCGCGAACGTCACCGTCAGCGTCCAGTCGGCGTCGCCGCGGGTCGAGGTGTCGAGCTCCGGAAAGTCGAGCTCGGACCGAAGGACGCCCCCGAAGACCTGATACGTGTTCATGCGATGCACTCCGCGGCTGGGATCGACGCGTCGAAACGGTGTGGCGCGGTCATGAGACGGCGACCGGCGCGGCGGCGATCGACTCGCCCGCGCTCGTGTCCGACCCGGTGTGAGCGCGCAGCCAGAGCTCCGTCTGCAGCAGCTCGAACAGGCGCAGCCCGAGCCCTTCGCCGGCCTCGGCGTACTGCCGCCACTCCTCCTGCAGCCGCGCGGCATCGACGATACCCAGCTCGGCGAGCAGGGGGCGCCGGAACGCGGCGTCGAACAGCGGGCGCGAGGCGCCACGCATCGCGTCGCGCATGTACTGCGTCGTCACGCCCGTGCGGCGCGGCCGCGGCGCCAGGAACGCATCGGGGAGGATGCCGCGCATCGCGTGACGGAGCAGACGCTTCGTCTCGCGCGCAGTGACGCGCTCCTCCCGCGGGCGCGACATCGCGAAGCGGTACAGACGCTCGTCGAGGAAGGGCGTCCGCGCGGTGACTCCCGCGCGCAGCTGCGCGCCGGTGAGCGTGGATCGAATGCGGGGGAACATCGGCGCCGTCACGTTCCAGAACTGCTCCGTCGCCGACAGGGTCGGATAGCGTCCGTACGGCGCCGCCTCGCGCTCGCGCTCACGCAAGTGATGCGTGCGCACGAAGTCCTCGCGCACGACCGCCGGCACGCGCTGCTCGAACGGGCCGGGATGAGCGAGATCCCAATGGCCGGGCCGCGCGGCGAGCATGGGATGCACGACACGTTCGTGGAACCGGTCGAGCGTGCGCCCGCGAATGCGATACCAGTCGAGCGCGAGCGACGCCCACGAGCCGCGACGGAGCAGATCGGAGAGATAGAGGTTCGTGCCCGCGAACAGCTCGTCGCCGCCCGTTCCGGTGAGCACCGTGTGCGCGCCGAGCTCGCGCGAGCGAGCGACCATTGCACGGCTCCACATCTCGAAGGCGTGAGCGAACGGGAGGTCGCGCTCCCCCGCCTCGCGCTCCGGGTCGGCGGGTAACAGCGGTACGTCGTCGATCCGGACCCACGACACGTCCACACCCATCCGGTCGGCGACCGACTGGATGGCTTCGTCCTCGCGGCCGAGGTTCCCCTCGGGATAGCTCATCGAGACCACGACGAGCCGCCGCCCGTCGGGCCGCTCGCGAAGGATGCGCGTGGCGCAGGCGAGGATGGCGCTCGAGTCCCAGCCGCCGCTGAGCCACAGCGCGGTCGTACCGTTGGCCGTCAGCCGCTCGCCGACCGACGCGCCGAGGAGCGCCCGCAGCTCCTCGGCCCCTTCGTCGAACGACGACGACCGTCCTCCGCTGGTCGGAGGCTCCCAGTGCCGGCGCACGGCCACCGTGCCGTCGCGCGCGACGGTGAGCGTGTGACCGGGCGGAACCACCGACACGCCGAGATAGCTGGTCTCCGGGCCGACGTTGAACAGTCCGGCAACGCTCGCGCCGAGCGCGGCGAGATCGAGCGCGCCGCGCTGAGGGATCCGGCTCGCGATCACCGACGCGAGCGACGCGACGATCACGCGGTCGCCGTCTCGCCCATGATGGAGCGGCCGGCTGCCGGCGAAGTCGCGCGCAGCGGTCAGCGTTCGCGTCTCCCGGTCCCACACCGCGAACGCATAGTCGCCCTCGAGCCGGCGAGCGCAGTCGGATCCCCACGCGCGATACGCGTCGAGGATGAGGTGGGCGGCCGTGTCGCCGCTCCACGCGAAGGGACGGCTCGCGGTCGCGTCGCGGATCGCGCGCCGCAGGTCGTCGCGGTAGTAGATCGACGCGTCCGCGGTGACGATCCGCACGCCGTCGTCCACGAGGATCGGCCCGGGGCTGGTGGATTCGATCTCCCAGGCGAAGCGGCCGCCGGCGACGCCGGCGCCCTCCGCGACGCGCGTCTCGACGAGATCCGCGCCGCGGGCGGCGGAATCCCGGATCGCCTGCTCGAGCTCCTCGGCGGCGAGCGGGGCGTCCCCCGCCGCGGCGAAGATCGCGCTCATCGGCGCGAGAGGATCGTGGGCAGCGGGTTCGGCACGCCGGGCGCGTCGTCGCGTCCGTCGGCGTCGTGCACGTGAAGTGACGTCCCGCGCTGGCCCTCGGCCCACGCGGCACTCGCACGTCGCAGCGCCGCCATCGCGCGCCGTCTCCGCGCCGAGGACGAGCCGAGCGAGGCGCTCAGCGTGCGCCGACGCCGGGCGGTGGCGAAGCAGGCGAAGCGGAACGCCATCGGTCAGCCGGCGCGCTGGGCAGGCGCGGGTGCGTTCACGAGGCCGAGCTTCACCAGGTCGTCGAGGAGCTCGGCGACGTCGGCACGAATCACGTCCTCGCCGACGTCCGGATACTCGGCGGCGAGCACCCGGCAGACCTGGTCCAGCGTCTGGTGGGCGGGGGGTAGCAGCTCCCACACGCGCACACCGACCGGGTTGAGCCCGAAGTAGACCTCCTCCTCGGTGGAGTAGAGGACGGCTCCGGTCGCGAGCGCCTTGAAGATGACTTTCGGGTTTCGTGTAGGAAGCACTTCGATCCTCTGAACGGTGCGCGCCGCGGCGCGGCGAATGAAGCGAGCGACTGATCGACGTCCTTGCCGCCGAGTATCCGGCGGCCTCAGCGCGTGAGCAAGCAGATGGTATGCCCTGCGCCCGCCCGGAGGCGAGTCGCCGGAGCCGTCGCAACAACTTGACACTCAACAACTTACACGCGAGCAACAGCAGCGGTACACCCGAGCGGTCAGGCACGGGCGCGGCGAGCCGCCACAGGACTGCTGCGCGAACGCCGCAGGACCTGCCGTCACCTCGCCGCGAAAGGACGTACCCCACAACGGCGTGGAGTGCGATGATCGGACGTCGGGCCGAGCATCGCGGACTCTCCCGATCCGCTCAACCGGCCGCGAACGCGTCGGAGATGATCTGGCGCGCCTCGTCCTGGATGCGACGCAGGTGCTCCGTCCCCTTGAAGCTCTCCGCATAGAGCTTGTAGACGTTTTCCGTGCCCGACGGCCGTGCCGCGAACCACCCGTTCTCGGCCACGACCTTGAGTCCTCCGATCGAGGCCCCGTTGCCCGGGGCCGTCGTCATCCGTGCGACGATCGGCTCGCCCGCGAGCTCGGCGGCGCGCACGCGCTCGGGCGCGAGACGCGACAGCACGCTCTTCTGCTCCGGCGTGGCCGGCGCGTCGATGCGCTCGTATGCGGGCGCGCCGAACCGTCCGGTGAGGGACGCATACAGCTCTCCCGGATCCCGCCCGGTCACCGCCGTCATCTCGGCCGCCAGCAGACCGAGGATGAGCCCGTCCTTGTCCGTGCTCCACGCGCGGCCGTCGCGGCGGAGGAACGAGGCGCCGGCGCTCTCCTCGCCACCGAAGCCCAGCGAGCCGTCGATCAAGCCGTCGACGAACCACTTGAACCCGACGGGGACCTCGACGAGCCGACGGCCGAGCGTCGCTGCGACGCGATCGATCATGCTGCTGCTCACGACTGTCTTCCCCACCCGGGCGGCGCTCGACCAGCCGGTACGCCGCTGGAAGAGGTATTCGATCGCGACGGCGAGATAGTGGTTCGGGTTCAGCAGTCCCACGCTGCGGGCCACGATGCCGTGCCGATCGTGGTCAGGATCGCACGCCCAGGCGACGTCGAACTGCTCGCGGAGGCCGATCAACCGCTGCATCGCATAGGTCGACGAGCAGTCCATGCGGATCCGACCGTCCCAATCCACGCTCATGAAGCGGAACGTCGGATCGACGGCGTCACTCACCACGGTGAGCGGAATGCCGTGGCGCTCCGCGATGAGCCCCCAGTACCCGACGCCGGCGCCGCCGAGCGGATCGACGCCGAGTCGGAGCGACGAGCCCCGAAGCACGTCGAGGTCCACGACGTTCGGCAGATCGGCGACGTAGGCCTCGGCGTAGTCGTAGCGATGGGTGGTGTTGGCGGCGCGCGCGCGGGCCAGCGGCATCCGCTTCACCTCGCGCAGGCCGTCGGCGAGCAACGCGTTCGCCCGCTGCTCGATCCATCCCGTGGCCTTCGTGTCGGCGGGACCGCCGTTCGTGCCGTTGTACTTGAACCCGCCGTCCTCCGGCGGATTGTGCGACGGCGTGATCACGATGCCGTCGGCGAGGCCGGACGTGCGTCGCGCGTTGTGGCGAAGGATCGCGTGCGAGACGGCGGGGGTCGGCGTATAGCCGTCGCGCGCATCGATCATCGCGTCGACGCCATTGGCCGCCAGCACCTCGAGCGCGCTGCCGAACGCGGACTCCGACAGCGCATGGGTGTCGATCCCGACGAACACGGGGCCGTCGATCCCCTGTTCACGCCGGTAGTGGCAGATGGCCTGCGTGGTGGCGAGGATGTGCGACTCGGTGAACGCGCCCGTCAACGACGTCCCCCGGTGACCCGACGTGCCGAACGCGACGCGTTCCTCGCGCCGGGCGGAATCGGGGTGCGTGGTGTAGTAGGCCGACACGAGCCGCGGAATGTTCGCGAGCATCGACGGATCGGGCAGCTTCCCAGCTCGAGGATCGACGGTCATGTGGTCTCCCTTGATTGGCCTCGCGGGCGAGCACCCTCGCGGCGCCCGCCCGAGGGCCGTAGCGTTGTGGCAGCCCGAGCCGTCGGAGACGGCGTGACCATTCAATCTGTCGAGCAGGAGCCGACGTTGGCGACCACCCGAGGCATCGCCGTGATGCTGCTGCCCGCGCTGCTCGCCTGCGCGAACGACCGGCCGTCCACGAGAATCGAGGAGTACTCCGACGGGGCACCGGCCCCGAGTGCGCCGGCGCTCTCGCGGTTCGGCGTGCCGCTCGAGTACGACGTCACCGCGGTCCTGCGCCTCGTCGACTCGATCGTGCCGAAGACGTTCGGGTCGATGGACGACATCCGCAGCGTGAACGGCGACTCGCGCAAGCGCTACGCCTTCGAGGCGACGCGCGGCCGGTTCACCGCCTTCGCCGTCGGTCGCGAGATGCACCTGCGCGCCACCTTCGCCTACCGGGCGCGCGGCTTCTACAAGCCGCCGATCGGGCCGACACTGAGCGCTGGCTGCGGCAGCGCAACCGAGCGCCCGCGCATCGTCGTCGAGCTGGCGACGCCGCTGACGCTCACGCCGGACTGGCATCTGGCCACGCGGGCGCGGCTCGTGACGATCCGTCCCGCGTCCACCCAGGGCCGCGACCGCTGCGACGTCGGCTTCCTCAACACGGACGTCACGGATCGCGTCATCGGCGCCGCACGCTCGGCGCTCGTCGGCAAGCTGCCCGACATCGACCGCAAGGTGGGCACGGTGGATCTGACCGGCCGCGTCACCGACTGGTGGGGGCTGCTCAACCGGCCCATCCGCCTGACGGACAGCGTGTGGCTGGCGTTGCACCCGGAGCGGCTGCGCATGGGCACCGTGCGCGGCGAAGCGCACGTGCTGACCGTTCCCGTGACGCTCGACGCGCGGCCGCGCATCGTCACGGGCGCCGCGCCGCGGGCCGGCGCACCAGAGCTGCCCGCGCTCGCGAAGGATACCCTCGCCGAAGGCTTTCGCATCGAGATGGACGGGGTCGTTGACTACGGCACCGCGACGCGTGCCGTGACCGCGGCGCTCGCCGGCCGCGAGTTCGCGCGCGCGGGTCGGTCGGTCACGGTCGCCGACGTCACGGTCAGGCCGACGGCGCGCGGGCGGCTGCTCCTCGGCATCGGCTTCGCCGGGGACGCCAGCGGGCGGCTCCTGCTCGCCGGCACGCCGCGGTATCGCCAGGCCGAGGGGATCGTGGACGTGCCCGACCTCGACTTCGACCTCGACACCGACAGCCGGCTGGTCAGCGCCTACGCGTGGCTGCGCTCGGACGAGCTGCGTGCGACGATCCGCGACAAGGCGCGCGTGCCGGTGCAGCCGGCGCTCGACAAGGGGCGCGAGCTCCTGCTCAGTGGCCTGAATCGGAAGCTCGGCGATGCCGTGACGCTGTCGGCGACGGTGGACTCCGTCGCGGTGAAGGGACTGTACGTCACGCGCGACGCGCTCGTCGTGCGCGCCGAGGCGACGGGCCAGGCCCGCGTCGCCGTGAAGCAGCGCTGAGCGGTCAGCCGTTCGGGCGGACCCGGGCCTCGATGCCGCGCGGAGCCGGATCGGCCAGCGCGGGACGCCCCTGCTCCGAGAGTACGCGCGTGATGAACCGCTGCCCCTCGCCGATCCGCTCCACCTCCACGGCGATCGATTCGACCGCCTGGTCGATCTGCGTGAAGCGCTCGACGATGTCGTGCGGGAGCGCCGCGACGGCCGCCGCGCTCCGCCGCCAGATGCGTCGCGCGTAGGCGATCGAGATCGGCATGATGGCGACGAACATGAAGATGCCGCCGAGGACGAAGACCTCCTCGGGGGGGCCGTGCCGGATCGGCGGGGGCTGCTCGACGATGGCGCCGGGCACGGCGGCGGCGCTGGCCACCTGCGCGTCCGCGGCTTCGATGCGCTTGTCGAGCGCTTCGATGCGCCCGTCGATCGTCGTGAGGCGCTTCTCCAGTCCGGCCTTGTCGGCGGCGTTCAGCGTCCCCTCGCCGGCCAATCGGTTGGTGATGTCGCGGCGTTCGTCCTGCAGGCGCTCCAGCTGATTCCCCAGCTCCTCGCGCTGATGCACCAGCGCGCTGTAGACCGCCTGCGGACTCGAGATGGCCTTGCCCTCGACGAACACCTCCCCGGGCTTGGGCAAGGGAGCGCCGGGCTTGGGAGGTGCCTGCGGGATGGAGGGAGCGACGTCCTGGAGCATCGATCGACCGGAGGAGAGTGGGCGAGTCGCGGCGGCCCGATCGGCGCCACACTGCTTCTACGCTATCGCTCGGTGCACCGTTTCACGAGGGCGGCGCGCCTTGCCCCGCAACTGGGGCCCGCCCAGTTTCGCTCGCCCCGGCGCCCGGGACGGCCGCCGCCTCGTCCACCCCCGTCGATCAACTCCGACATGCCCCGACTGCGCATCCCGCGCCTCCTCGCGCTCGCCGCGCTCCTCCTGCCGCTCGCACGCGCCGACGCACAGCAGGCGCGTCAGTACCGGGTTCTGTCTCCAGACGGCGCCACGGAGCTCGCCGTCGAGCTCGGCGATCGGGTGACCTACTCGGTGACGAGGCGCGGCGTGCCGGTCATCACCGCGTCGCCGATCTCGCTCACGGTCGATGCGGCCCGCACGATCGGCGTGGGCGGCACGGTTCGGTCCGAGTCCCGGCGGCAGGTGCGCGACAGCCTGCGCCCGGTCGCGCCGGTGAAGCGCGCCGTCGTACCCGACCGGTTCAACGAGCTGCGGCTGCGCTTCGGCGACCACGACCTGGAGCTTCGCGCGTACGACGAGGGCGTCGCCTACCGATGGGTGCTGGCCGTCGGCGACAGCGTCACGGTGCGCGCCGAGCAGGCGACGTTCGGCCTCGCCGGACCGGCGGAAGCCATCGTCGGCGTCGACACCACGTTCTTCACGCACTACGAGCCCGTGTACCGGCGCATCCGGCTCGACACACTGCGCGACGGACGTCACGCGCTCCTTCCGGCGCTCGTCGCGCTCCAGGGCGGACGGAAGGTCGCCATCACCGAGTCGCAGCTCGAGGACTATCCGGGGATGTACCTCGTCGCGCGCGACGGCGGTGGGCTCACGGGCACGTTCCCGCGCGCCGCGCTGGAGGAGCGCGCGCGCAACGACCGCGACGTGCCGGTGACGCGCCGCGCGGACTACCTCGCGCGCACCAGCGGCCGCCGCGCGCTCCCGTGGCGCATCGTCATGATCGCCGACGACGACCGGCAGCTCCTCACCAACCAGATGGTCTACGCGCTCGCTGCGCCGTCGCGGCTGAGCGACGTCTCGTGGATCCGCCCGGGCAAGGTGGCCTGGGACTGGTACAACAACCTCAACCTGCGCGGCGTCGGCTTTCGCGCGGGCGTGAACAACGAGACCTACCGCTACTTCATCGACTTCGCGTCGAAGCACGGCATCCCCTACATCGTCCTCGACGAGGGGTGGTACAAGCTCGGCGATCTGCTGACGCAGTCGCCGGGGATCGACGTCGCGGCCCTCGTGCAGTACGGCGCCTCGAAGAACGTCGGCATCATCCTGTGGACGACGTGGAGCACGCTCGACACGCAGATGACGCCGGCGCTCGACCAGTTCGCGCGGTGGGGAGTCAAGGGGATCAAGGTCGATTTCATGCAGCGGGACGATCAGAAGGTCGTGAACTACTACTACCGCATCGCGCGCGAGGCCGCGGCGCGTCGCCTCCTCGTGGACTATCACGGCGCGCACAAGCCGGCCGGGCTCGATCGGACCTGGCCGAACGTGCTCACCTTCGAGGGGGTGCACGGCCTGGAGAACAACAAGTGGACCGACGACGTCACGCCGACGCACAACGTGACGCTGCCGTTCACGCGCATGCTCGCGGGGCCGATGGACTACACACCCGGGGCGATGATCAACGCCCAGCCGCGGAACTTCCGCGCCATCTTCGACCGGCCGATGAGCATCGGCACCCGCGTGCACCAGCTCGCGATGTACGTCGTCTTCGAGAGCCCGCTCCAGATGCTGGCCGACAGCCCCTCGGAGTACGAGCGCGAGCCCGAGGCGATGGAGTGGCTGCGCGCCGTGCCCGTGCTGTGGGACGACACGCGCGTGCTGGACGCCGCGGTGGGAAGCCACGTCCTGATGGCGCGCCGCCGCGGCGCCGAGTGGTTCGTAGGCGCGATGACGAACAACAGCGCGCGCTCGCTGACGCTCGACCTCGCGTTCCTCGGCGCGGGGCGCTACACGATGGACGCCTGGTCCGACGGCATCAATGCCGACCGGAACGCGACGGACTTCCGAAAGGAGACGCGCACGGTCTCGGCGACGGACAAGCTGACGTTGCAGCTGGCGCCGGGGGGAGGCTTCGTGGCGAGAGTGCGAGTGACGCAGTGAGTTGGATAGGGGGCTATCCAACTCACCAACTCACGCGGAAAGCACCGTCCTCAGGTACTCATGACTCGCCCGGATGCTCGCGATCGGATCCGGCGACACGTCGCGCTCGACGAACGCGTAACGCAGCCCGTTGCGCTGAGCGGCGGCGAGGAGCCGCCGGAAGTCGATCACTCCCTTCCCGACGTCGGCGAACGCCTTCTCGGGCGCGGCAGTGCTGTCCTTGAGGTGCAGCATGGTGAACCGCCCGGGATACCGCGCGACGATCTCCGCCGGCTCACGTCCAGCCTTGAACGCCCAGTAGGCGTCGAGCTCGAACGAGACGAGCGCCGGATCCGTGTTGGCGAGCAGTCGCTCCAGCACGGTCGTCGACGCGCCGTAGGTCTCGAACTCGAAGTCGTGGTTGTGGTAGGCGACCTTCAGTCCCGCGGCGCGCGCCTGCTCGCCGAGCTTGTTGAGACGGCCCGGAAGGCTGCCGAACGTCTCGGCGGTGCGTTGCGACGGATCGAGCCACGGGATCACGACGAACTCCTGCCCGAGCGCCTTCGCCGTGGCGAACGTCTCGTCGGTCTTCCCCTCGGCGTCGCCGAGCGGGTAGTGCCCCGAAGAAGTGCGGATGCCGTGCTTGTCGAACAGCGCGCGCAGGTCCGCGGCGGTGCGGCCATAGAGGCCCGCCGTCTCGACGAGCCGATAACCTGCGGCCGCGATCTGCGCGAGGGTGCCGTCGAGGTCCTTCCCCATCGCGTCGCGCACGGTGTAGAGCTGCACACCCACCCGTGCGAGCGTGAACGCGTTGGCGGCTCGCGCGGCCGCCGGCGCCGCGCTCGTGCCGGCGGCTTGCGCGCATGCGGTGAGGGAGCCGCTCCAGGCGGCCGCGACCCCCGCGGCGCCGCTCACCCTGAGGAAGCTGCGTCGATCCATCAGATGTCCCTCCGCTGGAGCACATCCACCGCGCGGACGGCCGCCCGCGCCGCGAGTGCCGTGTAAGTGATCGACGGGCTCGCACACGACGGTGCGAGCAAGGCGACGTTACGGAACGACGCGGATACGCATGTTGCGGATCGCGAGCTCGCCCGCGTGATCGCCCTGGATGCCGACGTGACCCTTCGTGATCCGCCCGTACTTGGGCCACGTCGCGAACTTGCTGGCCTTGACCTTGGCCTCCCAGTCCGGGCTCCCCGTCTCGTACTCGACGACCTTCTGCCCGTTGAGCCAGTGCTCCACGCGCGCGCCGCGCGCGACGATGCGCGAGGTGTTCCACTGATCGGCCGGCTTCACGACGCCGGCCGGCGCCGGATAGAGTGCGTAGTTCGCGGCGGCCGACGTCAGCCGGCTCTTTCCGTCGGGCGCGTTGGCGTCGTCCAGCAACTGATATTCCGGCGCCGTGAAATAGATCTTCTCGAACTCCTCGGTCCCGCGGTAGAACACGCCGGCATTGCCACCCTCGTGGATCTTCCACTCCCATTCCAGATCGAAGTTCTCGAACTGGTCGCGCGTCACGATGTCGTTGGTGCTCTTCACCTTCGACAGGACGCCGTTCGCGACCGTCCACCCGGCGGGCATCGCCGCCTCCCTGTACCCGCGCCATGCGCTCATCGTCGGGTCGATAAGCGAGCGCCATTCACCCTGCACGGCGGTGGACGCTGCGGTGTTGGCGGCCGACGACGCGGCGACCGTGGTGGACGCCGTGTTCGAGCTGTTGCTCGACGCCGTCGTACAGCCCAGCAGGAGCGCGCTCAGGCCGAACGCGGCGAGCGAGGAGAACGTATGATGCGTCATGATGGCTGCCTCATCGAGATGGTTCGAACGGCGACGCCGTCCGCGGTCCTGGTCGTTCGTTCCACCCGCGCGATCACGGGCGCCACGCCCCTCGCGCGACGGCGGGCCGGAAGCTCCGCAGGTCGGGCACGGGCAGCGTGAGAGTGCGCTCCTCCTCCGCGCTCTGATACGCGGTCATCAGCACCTCGACCACTCCGACGCCGTCGTCGAAGGTGAGGCGCGGCGTCTCCTTACCGAGGAAGGCGCGGGCGAAGTGCCGGTTCTCCGCCTCGTAGCCGTACACCACCGCTTCCGCAGGCACCACCGGCATGACGCCCGTCTCGGCGTTCTGCTTCTCCACGAGGTCCTCCCCGGCGCGCCCCTGCACCGCGCGCGAGAAGAAGACGCGCAGCCCGGAGTCGAGCGAGTTCCACTGCATGGAATACTCCGGGCCGAGCAGCTCCGCTGAGAGCCTGAGGCCGGCACCGACGTAGCTCCACGACGTGCTCGCTTCGCCCAGCACCCGCGCGCCGTCGTTGGTCTCGAACTCGATCGTGAGGCTCGCGAAGTCCTCGGAGGGGGTGCGCGTGTAGTCCACCGCCTCGCCCATCGTCTCGCGCAGCTTCTTGGCGTATTCCGGCCGCGACCACTTCAGGCTGGCGATCTTGCCGGTGACCTTCACCGGCCGGACGGTCGAGTAGGGCTCCCCCGGGCGCGTCAGGAGATGGCGCACGAGCAGCGCCGAGTGGCACATCATGTCGTTGAGCACGCCGCCCCCCTGCAGGTGGCCCTGCCAGAACCACGGCGTGTGCGGCCCGCTGTGCTCTTCGGCGGCGCGCGCGAGATAGGGGCGGCCCGTCGTCGCCGCACCACGCGCCCAGAGCAGTGCGCGCCCGGTCTCGACGTGCGGTGTGAAGAGCTGATCCTCGAGGTATCCCGTCTTCAGGCCGGCGCGCGCCGCCAGGTCGCGCACCTTGATGGCCTCGTCGAGGTTGCGCGCCAGCGGCTTCTCGCAGGCGAGGCCGTAGAGGGAGCCGCGCCCCGATTCGATGGCGTGCACCACCTCCTCGACGTTCTCGATCCGCGCGTGGTTCGGGCCGCAGATCCAGATCGCGCCGATCGCGGGGTCGGCGACCATGTCCGCGATCGAGTCGTACGCGCGGCAGTCGCCGACGTCGAGATCGCGCGCGAGCTTCGCGACCTGTTCTGCGCTCTCGCGGTGCGGGCTCCAGACACCGCGCACATCCGCCTCGCGCACTCCGACGAACGATTGTACGTGGAAGCGGGTGATGAAGCCGCCGCCGACGAACCCGATCCCCAGTCGTTCCGTCATTCTGGCTTGATGCGAGTGTCCATCAGCGCGAAGCTCACGCCGAGCTTCTGCATCGCCGGCTCGGGGCACCCCTTCCAGTCGGGATTGAAGACGTTCCCCACGTATTGCAGATCCTTCCAGCCGATCGCGCTGGAGAAGAAGGCCATGCCGACGAGGTCGCGCATGCGTGTGAAGAAAGCGGTGCCGTGGCTGAACTCCGGCTTGGCGCGCTTGGGCCACGCGATGTCGTCGAGGATCTGATGGCGCTGCGCCTGCGAGAGCGTCGCGTAGTTCCGCCGGAAGCGCCTGCGCGATTCGGTGTTGAGCCAGGCGAGCCCACCGCGGACCGCGACGCGCGTGTCCTCGCTCGCCTCGGGCACGGACAGGTGGTAGTCGATGAACGCGGGGACGCCCGCGTCGGTCGCGCTGCCGGACTTCCCGTCGCGCGGGATGATGTCGTCGGCCAACACGCCGACCGTTCGCCATTCGGCGGCGGTGAAGAAGGCGCGCTTCGGCGCCGACTTGGGCGGTGTGCCCTGCCCGTGCTCCGGTGGAAACGGCGCCTCGTGGGTCTGCTTCGGCTGCTGTGCGCCGGCCGCCGTCCCCTGCTGCGCGAAGGCGGAGCTGCCCATCATCGCGCCGGCGATCGGGACGGTGCCCAGCACCTTGAGCGCGGCGCGGCGGCTCACCGGCTTCGTGACGCCGTCCTGCGGATCGGCCGCGCCGTCGGCGCGCGCATCGTCCGACACGATCGGTTTCAGCTCGTCGCTCATATGGCCCCCGCCCTGCGCTGCTGCGCGATGTAGTCCGAGGTACGCCACGCGAGCGCGAGGATCGTCCACGTGGGGTTCTTGTCCGCCTGGGTGACGAACGGCCCGCCATCGGTGACGAACAGGTTCTTGCAGTCGTGCGCCTGGCAGTTCGCGTTCAGCACGGACGTCTTCGGGTCGCTGCCCATGCGGATCCCGCCCAGCTCGTGGATGATGCGCCCGCCCGCCGCGATGCCGTAGCCCTGCTCCTTCGTCGGCATCGGCGACGGCGTGCCGCCCATCTCCGTGATGAGGGCGCGGAAGGTCTCCTGCATGTGCTTCACCTGGTTCAGCTCGTGGTCGGTCCACTCCCAATGGAAGCGCAGCACGGGGATCCCCCACCGGTCGACCACCTGCGGATCGAGCTCCGTGTAGCACTTGTCGTTCGGGATCTGCTCGCCGCGCCCGGAGAAGCTGATCGAGGCACCGTAGTAGCGGCGGTAGTCCTGCTTGAGCTTCGCGCCGTAGCCGCCCGCGTCGGGGTAGTTGTGGATCCCGCCCATGAAGCCGTACGACGGCGGCCCGAGCCCGCCCCCGACCTCGATGTGGTAACCGCGCGGGAAGTCGAGCTTCTTGTTGTCGAGCCACCACGGCATGTACACGTGCATGCCGCCCACGCCGTCCTCGTTGTGCGGCACGTGGTCGACCATCGACGGGATGTGGCCACCAGCACTCGCGCCCGTCGTGTCGGTGATGTACCGGCCGACGACGCCGCTCGAGTTGGCGAGCCCCTGCGGGAACTGCGACGACTTCGAGTTGAGCAGCAGCCTCGCCGACTCGAAGGCGCTCGCCGCGAGCACTACGGCGCGCGCGGCGACGTGCCGCTCCTCACCCGTGTTCTTGTCGATGTACGTGACGCCCGTCGCCAGCCCGTTGCTGCCGACCGTGACTTCCCGCGCCATCGAGTTCGTGAGCAGGGTGAGCCGGCCCGTCTCGAGCGCCGGTGCGATGAGCACGTCGGGGCTCGAGAAGTTGGCCTTCACCGTGCAGCCACGGTTGCACTGCCCGCAGTAGTGGCAGGCCTGTCGCCCGGGCTTGGCCCGGGTCAGGATCGACAACCGTGACGGGATGCAGGTGATCTTGAGCTTGTCGGACGCCTTCTTCACGAGCAGCTCGTAGCAGCGCGGTGCGGGGGGCGGGAGGAACTTGCCGTCCGGCTCGTTGTGGATCCCTTCCTTGCTGCCGAAGACTCCGATCAGGTCGTCGATGCGGTCGTAGTACGGGGCGACGTCGTCGTAGGAGATCGGCCAGTCGTCGCCGAGGCCGTCGCGCGTCTTGCCGCGGAAGTCTTCCGGGCCGAAGCGCAGCGAGATGCGGCCCCAGTGGTTGGTGCGGCCGCCGAGCATCCGGCCGCGCCACCAATCGAACCGCGTGCCGGGCGCGCGCGTGTACGGCTCGCCCTCGATCTCCCACCCGCCGTCGCACGCGTCGTACTCGCCGAACGGGCGCGTCTTCGTGGCGCGCCCGCGCCGCGGCGTCGCGAACGAGGGGGTGAGCATCTGGGCGTTCCTCGACGCGTACCAGGCGGGTCCCGCCTCGAGCATCACGACTCGGGCGCCGGCGCGCGTGAGCGCGTACGCGGCCATGCCGCCTCCGGCACCCGAGCCGATGATACAGACGTCGTACGTGGGCTGCTGTCGTCGAGCCAGCATGCGGGTGTCGCTCCGGGGTTGACGCTGGATTCTCGCGCGTCCGCGCATGTGCGGGACGCACCGTGTTGGATCGCGGGAAGGTGGCGGCGTGCTCGCGGGCACGCCAGTGTCCGGCGCGCCGCGGCGTCCTTACCGGAGCCAACCGCGATGCCGCGGCGGCGAGACCCGCCGCGATCCCGGGTGACTCAGTCCTTGTAGGGGTCGAACTCCTCGGCGCCGGCCATCACGACGACGAGCGGTCGCAGCGTGTGGAGGATCTCGATCGTTCCCTGCTGCGCGGCGAGCACGGCGGGAAGCCGCCGGTAGGCGTGCGGACTCTCGTCCAGACCACCGCCGCGCAGGATGACCCCCTTCTCGCGGACCCAGGACTGCATCATCTCCGGCGTGACGAGGCCAGGGGAGATCACGCGGCCCGTGCGCCGGTTGCGCTTTCCCGCCGCCGCCGTGCGTGACATGACGCGTCCTGCCCCGTGCACGGTGCTGAACAGCCCTTCGCGCTGCGTCTCGCGCACCTCGTCGCTCGCGTTGGCCGCGATCGTCCCGCGCACGATCACGGCGTCGTCGCCCATCGAGCCACCGATGAAGCCCTTCTGTCCGGGAAACGCCGGCGTGGCACCCTTGCGAATAACCACAACCGCCTCGCCGCCGTGCGTCTCCTTCCACGCGAAGTTGTGGTGGTTGTGCACCAGCTCGAGCTCCTGGCCACCGAGGATCTCGACGACCTTGCGCGCGACCCACTCCCGACCGGCGTACGCGTACTGGCCGGCGAGGTTCATCAGGTGCCAATAGTCGTGACCCATCGGCGCGTTCAGATCGAGCAGCACCTCGCGCTCCGGCACGCGCTCGCCCCACGCTCGGCCCTGCCCCACCGCGAGGAACGCGGACGCGACGGTGTGCCCGAAGCCGCGACTGCCGAAATGCACGCCCACCCAGAGCACGCCCGACTCGTCGGTGAAGACGTCGACGTAGTGATTGCCGCTGCCGACGGTGCCGAGCTGCTGGCGCGCCTTCGCGCGGAGCGCCTGCCGCTCCTTCGGCGGCACCGCGTCCCATGCGGGATCGTCGAACAGCGGGTGATCGACCGGCGCATCGTCGGCGCGGTTCCGCCGGCCGATGCCGAAGCTCACGGTGTCGGCAACCGCGTCCGCCACCGCCGACAGGGCGCGGTGCACTTCCTCCGGCGTGCGGCCGAGCGAGTCCAGGGTGACGTCGGTGCGGATGGCGGCATTGCCGCACGCGATGTCGAAGCCGACACCCACGACCGACACGAGATCACGATACGCGGCGACGCCGCCGATCGGCATGACGTACCCCACGTGTCCGTCCGCCATCAGCGCCGCGTCGACGGCGCCCTCGCGCACCTTCTGGAACTGCAGGATGGTCTGATCGTCGTGCTGGCCGAAGATCTTCATGCGACACGGCGGGTGGGCCGTGGGACGTGGCGGCGAACCCCGTCACGTCGAGCGTCGCACGCCCCACATTCGATCGAGGTCACCGTGCACGACGCGCCGTCGCGGCCGCGCTGTCCAGCGGCTTGAGCGACCACGACGCCTCGTCGAACAGATACGCCCGTCGCGTCGGCGCGAGGCGCAGCAGCTGCGCGTTCTCCGCGCCGCGATCGTAGACCGTCCACACGCGCGCCGCCCGCAGGTCCGGCACGTTGCGCACGAGGCTCAAGCCGTCGTTGTGGGTGGGCGCGTATCGCACGAACACGATCGCGCTGTCGGGCGCGGGAGGCAGCGACTCGCGGAACGCGTCGTAGAAGGCGTGGTCGGCGGAGATCTGCGCTCGCACCTGCCGCAGCGTGACGACGGCCGGATACACGAACGCCGCGAGGAGGACGACGAGCACGAGGAGCCTGGCGCGCGACGGCGGCGGCCGCCGCGCGCCGAGCTCCAGGATTCGGAGCACCCCGAGCGCCGTCGCGAAGGCGAGCACGGGCAGCCCTTCGATGTAGTAGAGCGACCAGCGCGCCGGGTGTGCGTAGAGCAGATAGAGCAGCAGCTGCGTCACGAGCGCGCCCAGCCCGACCCAGAGCGCCGGCGGCGCCCCGACCAGTCCGACGAGCGCGACGACGGCGAGCCCGCCGCGCCAGTCGTACCACATGTCGCGCCCGATCATTCGCGCGCGCGCCACCGCAGCCGCAGGCAAGGTCGCCGGCGTGTGCCGGCGATGCTCCTCGTAGAACGAGAGGTCCGTCACGCGCTGATCCCACGGCAGCGTCGCCGACGGCGCGTCGCCCGGGCGCACGCCGAAGCCGAGCCGGTCGAACGGCACGTAGCGCTGCGTGTAGAGCGACAGCGGCGTGGTGAACGGATCGCCGGTGCTCCGCCAGCTCCACACGGTGACGACGAGCAATGCGGCGAGCGCCGCGGTGGCGAGCGTGCCGAGCTCCCGCCCGGTGAGCCGCGCCGGCGCGTCCGTGCGCCGGCGCGCGACGACCAGCAGCACGACACCGGTCGAGGCGGCGAGCGCCACGGCGGTGAGCGGGCGGGTGATCCCGCAGAGCGCGAGGGCCGCGGCGGCGATGGCGAGGTCGCGCACGCGAGCGGACGTCGTCCATCGCGCGACGCCCCACCAGGCAGCGAGCCAGGCCAGGCTCGACGGCACCTCGGAGAGGTACATCGCGTGGAAGTACTGCACGGGGAACGACGTGCACCACAGCATCCAGGCGAGCAGCGCCGCCGCGCCGCCCGCGAAGCGCCGCGCCA
>DASTSX010000371.1:0-2207 GCA_035760455.1 Gemmatimonadaceae bacterium
GTTCGCGATCGGGTCGACGTGCGAGAGGCCGGTGAGGTAGCAGACGATCGAGGAGACGGAGGAGCCGCGCCCGCGGCGGCGGCGAGCGCCATGTGCACGTCCTCGTCGACGGCCGCCGACCACGGCTCCGCGACACGCGCCACGCGCTCGATCTCCCCCGGCGGCAGGCCGAGCGCCTTGCCGAGCTCGCGGATCGCGCCGCGCGCCCGGTAGGGCGGGAACGCCGCCACCAGCGCCGAGCGCTCGCGCCCGTAGCGATCGTGCACGCGCGGGATGAGGACCTCGCGGACGTCGCGCGGGAAGTCGAGGTCGATGTCCGGCAAGGCGGTCAGCTCCTCGTTGAGGAAGCGCCCGAGGAACAGGTCGTTCGCGATCGGGTCGACGTGCGAGAGGCCGGTGAGGTAGCAGACGATCGAGGAGACGGAGGAGCCGCGCCCGCGGCCGGGCGGCAACAGCGCACGGGCGGTGTCCGGCCCGCGCACCTCGAGCGCCACCTCGCGCGCCAGCTCGAGCATGTCGCGGTGCAGCAGGAAGAAGCCCGACAGCTTCAGCGTGGCGATGATGCGCAGCTCCTCGTCGAGGCGCGCGAGCGCCTCGGAGCGGAGGGGATGCGCCTGCTCCCCGCGGCCGGTCCCCGCCGGGTAGCGCACGTCGAGCTGCCCGCGCGCCAGCTCGGCGAGCGTGCGGTCGGCGGCGGCGTCCTCTTCGCCGGGGTAGCGGTAGCCGTGGTGCTCGGTCAGGTCGAAGCGCAGGCGGTCCGCGATCTCGGCGGTCTCCGCGACCGCCTCAGGGTGGTCGGCGGCGAAGCGCGCGGCCATCGCGTGCGGACTCGCGAGCACGTGGCTGAAGTTGCCGCGCCGCAGCGGCTCGGAGGCGTCGAGCGTCGTGTGGTGGCGCACGGCGACGAGCGCGTCCTGCAGCGGCGCGCGGGCGCGCGCGTGGGCGTGGACGTTGCCGGTCGCGACCGTGCGCAGCCCGAGCTCGCGCGCAAGCGACGCCAGGCGGCGGTTGCGCGCGCGGTCGTCGCGCAGGTAGGGACGCTGCAGCTCGACGCGCAGGTTGTCGGGCCCGAACGCCGCGCGCAGCGCTTCGAGCCCCGCGCGGTCGTGGACCCCGCGCGTCGCGCAGCCGCTCAGGCAGATCAGACCCTCGGCGTGGGCCAGCACGGCATCGAGCGCGACGAAGGGCTCACTCGCCGCACGGATGCGCCCGGCCCGAGCGACCACTGCAGATCTCCGTACCTCACGGGTATGCAGATCCGCACTGCTCGCAGCTGGCGCACGCAGGCGCACGCCGGGAGCGGACCCCCCGCCCGCTCCCGGCTCCCCCAGCTCGTGCACCCCTGCCGGAGCCCCGTCCCCCGACGGGCTCCCTCGCAGGTCCACCGGCTCGTCGCCGCGCGTGTGAGCATGCGCGCGGGTCACGAGCCGGCAGAGGTTGCGCCACCCGCGCTCGTCCTCGACGAGCAGCGTCAGGTGGCGGCCGTCGTCGAGCGTCAGCTCGGCGCCGTGCAGTGCCCGCAGGCCGATCGCCTTGCACGCCTGCGCGTGCTCCATCGCGCCGCAGACGTTGTCGTGATCGGTCACCGCGAGCGCCTCGTGCCCCAGCTCGCGCGCCGCGACCGCCAGCTCGTCGGGCAGGGAGGCGCCGTCCAGGAACGAGAAGGCGGAATGCGCGTGCAGCTCCACATAGGGCACGAACACATGTTCGCTTCCCACATCTATGTTGGCTACCGCCTCCAAGTGGAGAAGCGCGGCCACAACGACCGCACGATGCGAGACTTCCGCGGCATGGATGCCGCCGTCTCCGCACTCGTCGGTGCCGCCATCGGCGCGCTTGGCTCGCTCCTCGTGCCGGTCCTCGACGCCGACCGCCGGCGCAAAGACCAACTCCGCGCGGTGTGCGCCGACTTCAGCGCCTCATTGATCCTGATGCAGTCGCTGTCATGGGACCTACCCACGCTCACCGGGGCGAAGCGCAACGAGCGCCTCGCACGCATCAGCAGCGTGCACGAGCAGGCGCAGGTGGCCTGCGAGCAGTTGCGACTGCTCAGTCGCTCGGTCGAGGCGCAGCGTGCGGGCCGTTTCGCACTCCGGCACGCCTGGGCGATCTGGAGACTGGCTGAGACGGGCAGAGACCCACGGGGGCACACACATCCGCCCACGGACACGCCACGCGTCCGCTTCAATCGCGAGCTGCACAAGCTG
>DASTSX010000372.1:0-4154 GCA_035760455.1 Gemmatimonadaceae bacterium
ACGGTGATCGGCGCAAAGATGCCCAACCTGACGTACATGCTCACCTTCGCCGACATGGCCGCCCGCGATGCGGCGTGGGCGGCGTTCAGCCGCGACCCGGATTGGAGAACGCTTTCCGCCGACCCACAGTATCGAGACAACGTCTCGGCGATCTCCGACATCATTCTGAGACCGACGGCGTACTCGCAGATCTGATCATCGGGCGGTGCGTGATCGAACGCTTCGTGGCTCCAGGATCACGCACCGCCCCCGTTCCGCGTCGCCTCGGCCCAGACGCCGCACCGGATGTTTGTTGACATCGCGGCTCGGAGACCCCCATGGTCATCGGCTTCCGCTGTAGCCTTGTTGGTTCTCCGACGCCGGAGTCGAGATGTCCTCCCCCTGGAAGTACCCCACCCTACGCATCGCCGCAGTCGCCGCACTGCTCTCCCCCATCGTAGCCGCGCCGCTGCGTGCGCAGTGCTCCGCGGCCGACAAGGCCGCGCTCGAGGCATTCGACAAGTCGTGGGGCGACGCGAGCGTGAGCGGTGACCGAGCCCGGATCGCGCCCTTCCTCGCCGACAACTTCACGGGCCTCAACATCGGCAGCACGATCGACAAGGCGACGATGATCGCGAATGCCGAGCGTGCGGCGCAGCAGAACAAGGCGAATCCCTCTCCGCCGTCGATGCCGGACCGGTACCTCATCAGCTGTACCCCGCTCACGGCCACGATCACCCACCGGAACACGACCATCGATCCGGCGACGAAGCAGCCGACGTACTCGCGCAGCGTGCATTTCCTCGAGAAGCAGGGCAACGCGTGGAAGGCGGTGGGCAACGCGGGACACGCGCTGAGCGACGAGCAGCAGCTCATGTACATGGAGCAGGATTGGAACGACGCCACGCTGCGGCGCGACGCCGCCTGGACGGAACGGAACTATGCCTCGTTCGCGAGCGACATCAGCGGCCGAACGGGTGGCATCGAGAGCAAGGCCGAGGCGGTCGCATCGGCGCGAGCGAGCAAGATCACGTACGAGATGTTGGCGCTGTCGGATCTCGATGCGCGCGTCGAGGGCGACGTGGCCGTCGTGACCGGCGTCAACCACGTGCGCGGCAAGGATGACGAGGGCAAGGCGTTCGACCGTCGGTACCGATTCACCGACACGTTCATCAAGCGCGACAACCGGTGGCAGGTGTGGGCCACCCAGGGGACGGAGATTCGATAGTACGAATACGTCCGGCCTCCTCACCGGAGGCCGGAGCAGACGGAGAACGAGCCAGTGTGCCTCGCGCACACTGGCTCGCCGCGCGAGCATACCTACCCTTGTCTCGGAGGCGCACGGCCTCAGCGAGAAGGAGGTGTTCGTCGGCGACGACTGGGCGGTGGAGCTCGGCGCCTACCCGTGGGGGCTCGCGCCGGTGGACGGAAGCGCGACCATCGTGGACCTCGGACACTAGATGCAGCTCTGGAGGTCGCAGGCGGACGGACAGTGGACGTTCGCGCGCGAGATCTGGAACAGCGGGGTGCCGGCGTCGGGGACTGCCTGACGCCATCGAGTCCCTCGCCCGGATAAGCTCGACGCGAGCGCCTCCATCACGCATGCGCCAGCGCCGCGGAGGGACCGGGTGGAGAAGATCGACTGGAAGAAGAAGTACAGGGAGCTGTACCACGCGTCGGCGAAGGACGTGGTGGAGGTGAACGTCCCCAGCTTCCGCTTCCTGATGGTGGACGGCACCGGCTACCCGGGCACCTCGCAGGAGTACGCCGAGGCGGTCGAGGCGCTGTTCGCCGTGTCGTACACGGCGAAGTTCATGGTGAAGAAGGGAGCGCACCCGGTGGACTACGCGGTGATGCCGCTCGAGGGGCTCTGGTGGGCCGACGACATGGGCACCTTCGCGAGAGGCGACAAGAAGGGCTGGAAGTGGACGGTGATGATCCTCCAGCCCGACGTCGTGTCCGACGAGATCATCCACGCCGCGATCGCCGAGGTGGAGCGGAAGAAGGGGCTGCCGGGACTGCAGCGGCTCCGGCTCGCGACATTCGCCGAGGGCAAGTGCGCGCAGGTGCTGCACGTCGGCCCGTTCTCGGAGGAGGGGCCGACGATCGAGCGGCTGCACGCGTTCATCGACGCGACGTCGAAGCGGCGCGGCAAGCATCACGAGATTTACCTGAGCGACATCAGGCGCGCCGACCCGGCGAAGTGGAAGACGATCGTCCGGCAGCCGATGACGTAGCAGCGTGGACGGGGGCTGAGACCCTCCCCGAGGCGGGTCGCTCTTGCCCTTCCGCCCGATCGACGACAGTGTCAGGTGGTCGGGTCGTATGGTGGCCGGAAGCGGCGCGAGCGGGAGACGCTCATGCACCTGTCCGAGGACGTGCGGAAGGGACGCGGCGCGTTCGCGCTGCGACGGTGGGCCGAGGCGTACTCGCGCCTCTCGGCCGCGGACCTCGTCGCGCCGCTCCGCATCGACGACCTCGAGCGGCTCGCCGCCGCGGCGTTCCTGACCGGCCGCGACGAGGTCTACGCCGAGCTCTGGGTGCGGGCCCACCAGGTGTGCCTGCGAGCGCACGACGTCCCGCGCGCGGCACGGTTCGCGTTCTGGATCGCGCTCGACCTGATGCTGAACGGAGAGCGCGCTCGCGCGGGCGGCTGGATCGCGCGGGCGCGCCGTCTGCTCGACGAGGCGGGGGACGACTGCCCGGAGCGCGGGTTGCTCCTCGCGGTGAGCGCACGGCTCGCACTGCACGAGAGTCGCACCGACGACTCTCTCGAGGACGCACGTCGCGCCCTCGCCATCGCCGACCGGTTCGACGACCCCGAGCTCCGCGTGTTCGCCCTGCTGACCAACGCGCAGGTACGGGCGTTGACGGGGAACGCGGCCGAAGCCGCGCCGCTGTTCGACGAGGTGATGGTGGCCGTCACGGTCGGCGAGGCATCGCCGGTCGCGCTCGGCGTGGTGTACTGCGCGGTGATCGGCGCGTGCCACCAGGTGTTCGACGTCGCCCGCGCGCGGGAGTGGACGTCGGCCCTCACGCACTGGTGCGCGCGCGAGCCCGACCTCGTGCCCTTCCGCGGCCAGTGTCTCGTGCACCGCGTCGAGGTGATCAGGCTGTCGGGGGCGTGGACGCAGGCGATGGCCGAGGCGGAC
The DNA here is from genome assembly GCA_035760455.1 of Gemmatimonadaceae bacterium. Lineage (GTDB taxonomy): Bacteria > Gemmatimonadota > Gemmatimonadetes > Gemmatimonadales > Gemmatimonadaceae > AG11. Next base: position 3,132 of record DASTSX010000372.1, read on the forward strand.
CGCGCGTGCGCGTGGATGCTGCTCACGGCGGACCGTCTCTCGCCGCAGGAGGCGATCCCCCGGTCGTTCACCTACCCGATCGGCGCGGCGTTCTACGAGCTGGCGGAAGCGCAACGGCTGCGCGGCGAGCTGACGGAGGCGGAGGAGAGCTATCGGAAGGCGAGCCGATTCGGATCGTCGCCGGAGCCCGGACTCGCGCTGCTGCGGCTGGCGCAGGGACGACCCAAGGCGGCGGAGACGGCGCTGCGCCGACTCGTCGAGCAGCGTCAGAGCACGCGCGCCCGCGCCGCGACGCTCGCGGCGGTCGTCGAGATCGCGCTCGCGGTGCGCGACGTCGCGTGGGCGCGCGAGGCGGCCGCCGAGCTGGCGGCGATGGCGCGCTCGCTCGGCGCGGACTTTCTGCGCGCGCTCGCCGCCGAGACGCTCGGCGACGTGCTGCTCGCCGACGGCGACGCGCGCGCGTCGTTCGCGCCTCTGCGCGAGGCGTGGACGACGTGGCAGGAGCTCGAGATGCCGTATCACGCCGCGCGCGTGCGCGTGCAGCTCGGCCTCGCCTGCCGCGCGCTCGGCGACGAGGAGGCGGCGTCGCTGGAGCTCGACTCGGCGCGTCGCGTGTTCGAGCGGCTGGACGCGCAACCCGACCTCGCGCGCGTGGACGCCCTCGCTCGCCGCTCCGGGCACCGGCTCACGCCGCGCGAGACCGAGGTGATCGGGCTCGTCGCGCGCGGCGAGACGAACCGCGACATCGCACGGCGGCTGTCGATCAGCGAGCGCACGGTGGACCGCCACGTCACCAACATCCTCATGAAGCTGGCGCTGCCGTCGCGGTCGGCGGCGACCGGCTACGCGTACGAGCACGGGCTCGTCTGACCGGCTGGGTGAAAGTGCCCACGCGGCCGTCTGCGCGCGGTGGGTGCTCTCGCCGATGCGGGATCGCGTCGCGCGGGGGTAGCGTGGCTCCTGGACCTTTCATCCAGGAGGACGCAGATGACGACCGCGACCAGTGCACGGCACTCCTTCTAC
>DASTSX010000373.1:0-3137 GCA_035760455.1 Gemmatimonadaceae bacterium
GGCCGGCACGGAACGAGCCGCGTGGCGGGAGCCGTGCTCATCTCGGCCGTGCCGCCGATCATGGTGCGGAGCCCCGCCAACCCCGAGGGCGTGCCCATGGAAGTGTTCGACGGCCTCCGCGCCGGTCTCGCCCGCAATCGCGGCCAGCTCTACCGCGAGTTCGCGGCCGTGTTCTACGGCGCGAACCGTCCCGGCGCCAATGTCTCGCAGCCGCTGCTCGACCAGCTGTGGCGGCTGTGCATGCAAACGGGCCTGAAACACTCCTACGAATGCGTGAAGGCGTTCTCCGAGACCGATTTCACCGAAGACCTGAAGAACTTCGACGTTCCGACGCTCGTGCTCCACGGCGAGGACGACCAGGTCGTTCCGGTCGACATCACGGGCCGCAGGACCGCCGAGCTGGTCCCTGGCGCTCAGGCCATCTTCTACCCCGCCGCACCGCACGGCGTCACCGACACCCACCTGGATCAGGTGAACGCCGACCTGCTGACGTTTCTGCGTCGCTCGCCGGCGAAGCAGGGCCGGCGCGAGCCGATGGCAGCCGTAGCCGCCCGATAACGCGAACCCAGCGGCAAGGGAGGAACCATGAACGTCGTGATCGTCGGCGGGACGGGGCTCATTGGCTCGAAGCTCGTCACTCGCCTTCGCGAGCGTGGCCATCAGGCCGTGCCTGCGGCTCTGGACACGGGCGTCAACACTCTCACTGGTGAGGGCCTCGCCAAGGTCCTTACCGGAGCGGCCGTCATGGTCGACGTGTCGAACTCGCCCAAGCTGGACGACTCGGCGCTACAGTTCTTCGAGACCTCGACCAGCAATCTCCTCGCGGCCGAAGCCGCGGCAGGTGTCGGTCATCACGTCGCGCTGTCCGTCGTGGGCACCGACCGCCTCGCCGAAAGCGGCTACTTCCGAGGGAAGATCGTCCAGGAGCAGCTGATCCGGGGGTCGTCGATCCCGTACTCCATCGTTCACGCGACGCAGTTCTTCGAGTTCTTGAAGACTCTCGCCGATAGCGCGACCGCCGGCGGCACGGTGCGGCTACCGCCTGTGTTGATCCAGCCCATGGCGGCCGACGATGTGGCGAGTGCGGTCGGCAGGGTTGCCCTCGGCTCCCCGGTGAACGGAATTGTCGAGGTGGCGGGGCCGGAGCAGTTTCGTCTCGACGACGTCGTGCGCCGCGTCCTGCGCGCGCGCGGCGATCCACGCGAAGTGATCGCCGATCCGCACGCCCGCTACAGCGGCGCAGAGCTCGGCGAGCGCACACTCGTTCCCCGCGACGACGCCAGCCTCGGCAAGATTCGCCTGGACGACTGGCTCGACCGGGCCGTGGTCCCACCAGCGTCGGCGCCGTCGCTGAGCGCTTCGTCCGACAGCGCCTCGTCAGGCGCGTCCGCGGCGCGGTAGGCGCCCGACGAGTCGGACACGGGAACCGGCAGGAGCAGGCGGCCTTAGTACAGGACGAGGAGGTCGACCGATGATCGACGATGACAGGCTGCCCACGGACGCGCCGGCGCCCTGCACTACGTGTGTCGCGACCCCGAGGTAGCGGAGCCGCCGGACGAGGCTGCCGGCGGCACCGCGTCCGCGGAGCGACGCGATGAAGGCTCCTGAGCAACGCCTCTCGACATCCGTGCTCGTCGTCGGGGGCGGAGGGTCGGGCCTGCGCGCTGCGATCGAGCTCGCCGAGCGCGGAGTGGACGTTCTCGTCGTGTGCAAGCGGCCGCGCGCGGATGCGCACACGCGCCTCGCCGCAGGAGGCATCAACGCCGCACTCGGCACCGTCGATCCCGAGGACACGTGGCAGCAGCACGCGGCCGACACGCTCAAGGAGAGCTACCTGCTCGCCAACCCGGAGACGGTGCAGACCGTCGCGGCCGGCGCGGCCCGAGGCATCGAGGACCTCGAACGCTACGGGATGCGGTTCGCCCGGGAGGAGAACGGGCAAATCTCGCTGCGCTTCTTCGGTGCACACACGTTCCGGCGCACCGCGTTCGCCGGTGACTACACGGGGCTCGAGATCCAGCGAGCGCTCGTCAACCGCGCCGCGCAGCTGCACGTCCCGATCCTCGACACCGCCTACGTCTCGAAGCTCCTCGTCCGCGACAACGTCGTCTTCGGCGCGTACGGCTTCGACCTGGAGGACGGGACGCGCTACATCATCCACGCCGACGCAGTCATCCTGGCGACAGGCGGCCACACCCGCATCTGGCGCCACACCTCGTCGCGTCGCGATGAGAACACCGGCGATTCGTTCCGCCTCGCGGTGGACGCCGGCGGCCGGATCCGCGACGCGGAGCTCGTGCAGTTCCATCCGTCGGGACTCATCGAGCCGGAGAACGCGGCCGGAACGCTCGTCTCCGAGGCGGCGCGCGGCGAGGGCGGGATCCTCCGCAACGCACTCGGCGAGCGATTCATGTCGCGCTACGACCCGGAGCGGATAGAGCTGTCGACGCGCGACCGCGTCGCGCTGGCATCCTACACCGAGATCAAGGAGGGGCGCGGCACGCCGAACGGCGGTGTGCTGCTCGACGTCTCGCACCTGCCGCGCGAGACGATCCTGCAACGCCTGCCCCGCGTCTACCAGACGCTGATCGACCTCCAACTGCTCGACATCACGACGACCCCGATCGAGGTCGCGCCGACCGCGCACTACTCGATGGGCGGAGTCTGGGTGCGGGCCGAGGATCACGGGACGGGCGTGGAGGGGCTCTACGTCGTCGGGGAGGCGGCGAGCGGCCTGCACGGGGCGAATCGCCTCGGCGGGAACTCCCTCATCGAGCTACTCGTCTATGGGCGAATCGTCGGCGAAGCGGCCGCGGACTACTCGACGCGGCTCGCCGCGCAGCCACGTTCGGCGAGCGCGCTGGCCGAGGCGCGCGCCGAGCTCGACGCGTTGGTCGCCGCGGACGGCCCGGAGAACGTGCGGTTGCTGCAGCGTGCGATCCGGGACGCGATGACCGTGCACGCCGGGGTCGTGCGCGACGAGGCCAGCATCCTCGCGGGCCTGAGCCAACTGGCGGCGATCGAGACACGGATCGCGCAGGTGGGCGTGCATCCTGACCTCGCCGGTTTCCAGGACCTCGCGCACGCGTTCGACTTGAAGGCGGCCGCGCTCGCGGCGCGCGCCACGCTCGACGCCG
>DASTSX010000374.1:0-44383 GCA_035760455.1 Gemmatimonadaceae bacterium
CGCGAACATGGTAGCGTGCTGCACGAGCGCACACCCATCTGAGATCATGTCCCCGACCCGTCGCCAGTTTCTCCACAGCACCGCCGTCGCCGCCGCTGGACTCTATCTGCCGAAGGCGCCGCGGTCCGTGGCGGCCCGCCGCTTCGACGAGTTCCAGCCGACGTGGGCGTCGCTGTCGCAGTTCCGGACCCCCGACTGGTTCCGCGACGCCAAGTTCGGCATGTGGGCGCACTGGGGCCCGCAGTGCCAGCCCGAGCAAGGCGACTGGTACGCGCGCCAGATGTACGAGCAGGGGAACCGCTACTACGTCGGCCACGTTGCGCGCTACGGTCACCCCTCGAAGGTCGGATTCAAGGACGTGATCCGGCAGTGGCGCGCCGAGTCGTGGCGCCCCGACGAGCTCGTGGCCCTCTACAAGCATGCCGGGGCGCAGTACTTCATGGCGCTCGCCAACCACCACGACAACCTGGATCTCTGGGACTCGAAGCACCAGCCGTGGAACTCGGTGCGCGTCGGCCCCAGAAAGGACCTCATCGGCGGCTGGGCGCGCGCGACACGCCGCGCCGGGATGAAGTTCGCCGTGTCGGTGCATGCGGCCCACGCCTGGAGCTGGTACGAGGTCGCCCAGGGGGCCGACAAGGACGGCCCGTCCGCCGGCGTGCCGTACGACGGCAAGCTCACCCGCGCACAGGGGAAGGGACAGTGGTGGGACGGCCTCGATCCGCAGGACCTGTACGAGCAGCGCCATGCGCCGGGCAAGCGCCTCGTGTGGGACTGGAACGCCGAGCAGGGAAGCAGCATCCCGGACGCGGCCTACTGCGAGCGGTTCTATGCGCGCACGATGGACCTCATCGAGCGCTACGACCCCGACCTGGTGTACTTCGACGACACCGCGCTGCCGCTGCATCCGATCAGCGACGTCGGGCTTCGCATCGCCGCGAACTTCTACAACCGCAGCATGCGGCGGAACGGCGGCCGGCTCGAGGGGGTGATCACCGGGAAGGTGCTCACGGAAGAACAGCGCAAGTGCATGGTGTGGGACATCGAGCGCGGCGTCGCCACCGACGTGCTGCCGCTTCCGTGGCAGACGGACACGTGCATCGGCGAGTGGCACTACTCGCGTCCCGTCTACATGCGCCGCGGCTACAAGTCGCCGCAGATGGTGGCGCAGATGCTCGTGGACATCGTCGCCAAGAACGGGAACCTCATGCTCAATGTCCCGTTGCCCGGCTCCGGCGCGCCGGACGACGAGGCGATCCAGTTCGTGGCCGACTTCGGCCGCTGGATGCGGGCCAATGCGGGCGCGATCTACGGCAGCCGTCCGTGGGTGGTATACGGCGAGGGCCCGTCCACACAGGCGCAGCCGCCGCTTCGTGAGCAGGGGTTCAACGAGGGTCGCAACAAGCCGTACACCGCCGAGGATTTCCGCTTCGTGCAGAAGGGCGGGAAGGTCTACGCGTTCGCGCTGGCGTGGCCGGAGAACGGCCGGCTCGTGATCAGGTCCCTCGCGGCGGGCTCGCCCCATGCGCCCGGAACGGTCGAGCGCGTCACGCTGTTCGGTGCACCCGACGCGCTCGAGCAGAGTCGCGATGCCCAGGGACTTCAGGTGACGCTCCCCGAGCGGCGGCGTGGCGACTACGTCTACACGTTCGAGATCTCCGGGTCGGGACTGGTGAAGGCGTGACGGACTCGATGCGCGCGGTCGTGATCGAGGCGCCGGGCCGCGCGGGACTCGGTACGCTCGCCGCGCCGGTCCCCGCCGCCGGCGAGGTGCTCGTCCGCATCCGCACCGTCGGCTTCTGCGGCTCCGACCTCAACACCTTCCGCGGGCTCAACCCGCTCGTGTCGTACCCGCGCGTGCCCGGCCACGAGATCGCCGGCGTCGTCGAGTCGCTCGGCGCCGGCGTGCCCGGCGAGCTGCGCGAGGGGATGGAGGTGACGGTCGTGCCCTACACCGCGTGCGGGCACTGCGCGGCCTGCCGGAGCGGCCGCGTCAACACCTGCCGCGACAACCAGACGCTCGGCGTGCAGCGCGACGGCGCGCTCACCGAGCGGATCACGGTGCCGTGGCGGTCGGTGCTGCGCGCGAACGGGCTGTCGCGGCGCGAGCTCGCGCTCGTCGAGCCGCTCGCGGTCGGCGTGCACGCCGTCGTGCGCGGCCGCGTCGCGGCGGGCGACGTCGTCGCCGTGCTCGGCGCGGGCGCGGTGGGGCTGGGCGCCGTCGCGGGCGCCGCGCGCGCCGGCGCGACGGTGATCGCCGTGGACGTGGACGACCGCAAGCTCGCCACCGCACGCCGCGCGGGCGCCACGCACGTCGTCAACGCGCGCGGCGCCCCGCTGCACGACGCGCTCCAGTCCCTCACGGGCGGCGACGGACCCGACGTCGTCATTGAGGCGGTCGGGCTCCCCGAGACCTTCCTGGCGGCGGTCCAGGAGGTCGCGGTCGCCGGCCGCGTCGTGTACATCGGCTACGCGAAAGCGCCGGTCAGCTTCGACACGACCCTGTTCGTGCGGAAGGAGCTCGACATCCTCGGCGCCCGCAACGCGACGGCCGACGACTTCCGCGCCGTGCTCTCGCTGCTGCACGGCCGGCTCTTCCCCGTCGACGACGCCGTCACGCGCGTCGTCGCGCTCGACGACGCCGCGAACGCGCTCCGCGCGTGGGACGCCGACCCCGCCGCCGTGACGCGGATCCACGTCGACCTCGATTGAGGCGCCGAGACGGCTACTCCACGAAGACCTCGACCTCGACCACCACGACGCGATCCTTCGGGAGGCCGAACGCTCGCCACTCGCTCTCCTCGTGCCGCATCATCCATCGGAGCAGCCAGTAGCGCCACTTCGCCATGAATCTGAGCCCGATCATGCGGCTGCCTCCTGGGCCAGCGCCGCCTCCGGTTCGAGGACACGGACGGGCAGCACCATGGCGTTGAGGCCGGCGAACTGGAGCCGTCGCTGCAGCTGATAGCCCGTCTCGTTATGCAGCAGACGCTGGAAGAATCGCTCGCGCTCGAAGATCAGCTTGCCGACGAAGAAGATGGATCGTGGATAATCACGGCTGACGTCGGTGCACAGCTCCGTCGCTTCGTCGAGTACGTCCGTGCCGACGGCCAGGCGATACTCGGCCGCGATGCCGAGGCGGTTCGCGAGCGCGACATACCGCGTCAGCGCGGACGTTGCCTCGGCGCGGACGCGCTCGACCTCCTCGAGCCCCTTCATCGTCGCGGCGTCGATGACGGCGACGGACACGAAGACCACGTTTCGGAAATGGGCGGGAAAGACGCGCTGGATGCTGAGCAGCGCGTGCACGCCCATGCCGCCATAGCCACCGACCAGCAGCACTGCGGTCGGCTTCTTCCGCTCGAGCGCGGGGACGACGGAAGCCGCATCGGTCGGCAGCGCAGCGAGGATGGCGTCCAACCGCGAGAGGTTGGCCGCCACCGCGCCGTAGTGGCGGCGGATGAGAAAGCACAGGGCGACGACAGCGCTCGTCACGCCGATCGTCACCCAGCCACCGAGGGCGAACTTCTCGTAAACGATGCCGACGAGGATGCCCGCACAGAGCGCGAAGGCCAGCGCATGGATCGTGAGGCCGCGCCCACTGCCCGGCCGACGCCGGTGACGGATCCAGTAGCGCAGCATTCCCAGTTGAGAAAGGGAGAAGGTGATGAACACGTTGATCGAATACATCGTTACCAGCGCGACCAGGTTGCCGCGCGTGTAGACGAGGGTCGCGACGGCGGCCGCCCCCATCAGCAGGACGCCTCCGCTGATGGTGAGTCGGCTCGACAGCTGAGCAAAGCGGTGCGGCAGCCACGAGTCCGTCGCCATGCTGGCCATCACGCGCGGTCCGTCGATGAAGCCGGCCTGTGCCGCGACGAACAACAGCGCGGCCTCCGCGGCGAGTGTGAGCACGACGAATCCATAGCCGACCTGCACGCCACCGATCGACCAGCTGCCCGCGAAGGCATCCAACAGCACGGCGTTCATCGTCTTCCCTTCGAGCGGACGCACGTCGTAGAGCAGATACAACAGCAGGATGCCACCGGCGGTGATCGCCAGCGACGCGGCCATCAGCGCCATCGTCCTGCGCGCGGTGACGACCTTCGGCTCGCGCATGATCTGGAGGCCGTTGGAGACCGCCTCGATCCCCGTGTAGGTCCCCGCGCCCATCGAATAGGCGCGCACGAACACCGCGAACAGTCCGGCGACCCCCAGCGAGCTCACACCGTCGCGGAAGCCGCTGGAGACGTCGTTCACGACGCGCGGAATCTGGCCGGAGTGGGCGCCGATCCCACCGACGATCACGAGCGCATGCGTGACCAGGAACACGGCGAAGATGGGCGCGAGCACCGCGACCGACTCCCGCACGCCGCGCAGATTGAGAACGACGAGCAACACGATCACCGCGCCTTCTAGGGGCAGCTTCCACGGAGCGGCGTCGAGAGGCAGCACGCTGAACACCTGGTCGGCGCCGCCTGCGATCGACACCGAGATCGTGAGCACGTAATCGACGAGGAGCGCCGACCCCGAGAGCACACCCCAGCGCGGCCCGAGCAGCTGGCTGGCCACGACGTATCCGCCGCCACCGTACGGGAACCGACGGATGATCTGCGCATACGCCAGGGAGATCACGAGCACGGTGATCGTCGTGGCGAGCGCCAGGGCCACGGCGAGGTAACGGTGCTCCCCGAGCGCGCGAAACGCCTCGTCGGGTCCATACGCCGAGGACGAGAGCCCATCCGCGCCGAGGCCCACCCACGCCAGCAGGGCGACGAGAGAGATACTGTGAAAGGTTCGTGCATCCTCGACGTCGCGAGGCTTGCCGTAGACGAGGCGCTTGAGTCGATGTGACATCGAGTAGGGACGCGAGAGGCACGGCCGTGTGGCCGAGTTGGACGAGTTCCTCGAAGTCTCGCGTGCGCCGCCACCGATCTGCGCTAAGTTTCCGCTAAGGTCGTGCGCGCCGTTCCGAGACGCTGGCGCATACGACGCCGACCTGCGCAACGTTCTGCATGATCATGCGGACCATCCTCATCGTCGACGACGAGCCACGCATCCGCCTGGTGGTGCGTGGCGCGCTCCATGAGGACGACACGCGCATCCTCGAGGCGGCGACGGGTCACGACGCCATCACGCGTGCACAGGCCGAGCGCCCCGACCTCGTGATCCTCGACCTCGGGCTCCCCGACATGACGGGCCTGGCGGTGTGCGAGCGGCTGCGGGACACGACCGGAGCACCGATCCTGGTGCTGTCGGCCCGGCACTCGGAAGACGAGAAGGCGCTCCTCCTCGATCACGGCGCCGACGACTACGTCACCAAGCCGTTCTCGACTGTCGAGCTCCAGGCGCGCGTACGCGCCCTGCTCCGCCGGGCGAGCGGCCTCGTGGCACCGGATGGCGACGCGCGCATCGTGGCGGACGAGCTGGAGATCGATCTCACGTCTCACGCGGTGAGCATCGGGGGCAGCCGAGTGCACCTGACGCCGATCGAGTGGCAACTGCTCCGAACGCTGGCGACGAATGCGGGGCGGACGCTCACCCACCGCCAGCTGTTCGCGGCGGCGTGGCCCGGGCGAACGTACGGCGACGCGCAGCACTACCTGCGTGTTCACATGACGCATCTGCGACGAAAGATCGAGCGGGAGCCGGCACGCCCACGCCACGTCGTCACGGAGCTCGGAGTGGGCTACCGCTTCGTGCCGTGACGGCTCGCCAGACCGTGTCGACCATCCGGCGGCGAGTCGCCAGCTCGCCACCGCTGCTCGTCTGGCTGCTCGTGCTCGCCGCCGCCGTCGCGATCCTGCTGCCGTTCCGCGGACTGCTCGAGGAGTCGCACGTGGCTCTGCTGCTGCTCCTCGTGACGCTCGGCGGGAGCGCGGCGGCTGGGCGAACGGTCGGCTGGAGTCTGGCCGTGATGAGCTTTCTCGCCCTGAACTGGTTCTTCCTGCCACCGTTCCACACGTTCGTCGTGGCCGACCCGCTCGATTGGCTCGTGCTCGTCGTGTTTCTCATCACCAGTGCCGTGGCGGCCCAGCTGCTCTATGTCGCCCAGGAGGAGGCGCGGGTGGCGCGTGCGCGAGCGGCCGAGGTCGACCGATTGCGCATCGTCGGTGCGGAAGCGCTCAACGCGGGACGGGCCGAGGATGCACTGGCGACCGTGGCCCGTGTCATCCGCGAGGTCGCTCGCGCCGACCGATGTGATGTCCTCCCGTCTGCCGCTCGGACTCCTCCGGCGGGCTCGGGCTCGGCAGGCACGGCACTCGATGACGGCACGGAGCCGGACGATGAGCTGGCGCGATGGGTCGTCGAGAGCGGCAATGCCGCGATGGAACGGTCGGGCGGCTTCGTGCACCTCACTGCAGCGCGCCCTGCGCAGTCCGATCTGGAATCGCTCGCGTCAGGCGACGTCCTCGCGCTGCTCCTGCCGCTGTCGGTCCGTGAACGCGTCGTCGGAGTCTTGCGGCTGCGTGCGTCCGAGGGGCTGCGGCTGGACGCGGAGCGCTGGCGATTCGTCGACGCGCTGTCGTACTACGCGGCGCTCGGCGTCGAACGGGTTCGGCTCGTCGCGGCGGAGGAGCATGCCGAAGCGCTGCGCGAGACCGACCGACTGAAGGATGCATTGCTCGCGTCGGTCTCTCACGATCTGCGCACTCCGCTGACGACGATCAAGGCGCGCGCGCACGAGCTCCGCGTGCACGGCGACGAACGAGCCGAGGTCATCGAGCAGGAAGCCGATCGGCTGAACCGCTTCGTGGCGAACCTGCTCGATCTGTCGCGCCTCAACGCACGGGTGCTCCCGGTGACGCTGGAGCTGAACGCGGTCGATGAGCTCGTGGAGCTCGTCGTGCAACGCGTGGAGGGCGCCCTGAGCGGGCGTCCGCTCCTCGTCCGCCTGGCCCCGGACGGCGAGCTGCTCTTCGGGCGATTCGATCTCGCGCACTCGGTGCGCATCGTGGTCAATCTCGTCGAGAATTCGCACAAGTACTCCCCGCCGACCACGCCGATCGAGATCGCCGCGGGACGCACGGCGGAGGGCGTGGTCGTCGAGGTCGCCGACCGCGGCACCGGTCTCGACGAGGACGAAGTAGAGCGTGTGTTCGAGCCGTTCTATCGAGGTCCGGGCGCGCCACAGCGGGAGGGGACGGGTCTCGGCCTGTCGATCGCGAAGCGCCTCGCCGAGGCACAGGGAGGTGCGCTTCGGTATGCGCCGCGTCCGGGCGGAGGAAGCGTGTTCGCGTTGACGCTTCCGGCCGTACCGAGCTCCGGAGCCATGCCGAGCTTCTGAGGTCGGGCGGCCGCGCCCATCCACCCCCTGCGCGCGCCTGTGCTGTCGGTGTGTGCAGGCGTCCTCGCATGCGCGGCGCGCACGGTGCAGCTTTGGCGGACCTTCACCGCCCCGGAGGACACTTTCGGATGCTCGGTCGCGCCTGATGTCCTGGCTCGCGTCGCTCGCCGTCGCGCTGGTCACCGCCGCGGTCGGGTTGGTGCTCGGCGGCTACGTCGCGTCACTCGCCGCGGGCTGGTACCGTGTCTCGTCGTTCGAGGGAGGCGCAGGATACTTCGTCGTCGCCTTCGCCCTCCTCGGTGCCGTCGTCGGGCTCCTCGTCGGGCTCGTGATGAGCCGCGTCGCCGACCCGTCGCTGCACCTCGGGACGTGGAAGCTCCTGCTCGCGTCGCAGGTCGCGATCGCCACGATCGCCGTCGTCGTCGGCGGGATCGCGCGGCTCGCCGCCGACGTGCCGCCCACGCTCGGCCGCGAGCGGCTGCTCCTCGTCGTCGAGATCCGGTGGCCCGCGTTCGCGGCGGCGTCGCCGGCCACCGACACCACGGAGCGCCGACTGCGGCTCTACTCCGTGTCGGGACGCACGGCGCGCAGCAGCCGAGACGGCGCGCTGTGGACGGAGGACGCGCGCCGCGAGGACGGGCACTGGATCGTGCCGGGCGCCGTCGCGGTGTACACGAGTCGCGGCGATCGGATGCTGGCCATCGAGCCGGCACCGGCGGGCGCGCACGGGTTCCTCGTGCCGCTGCCCGCGCATCCGAAACAGGCCCAGCTCGCGTGGAGCGAGTGGATGCCGCGCTCACGCGAAGGCGCGCCGCTCCCCGACGGCTTTGCGATGCGCTTCCGTGTGCTCCCCGTGAGCCAGCCCGTGCGCACGCAGACGTTCGGGCCGTGGGAGATCGCGACCGTCGCCGACGGGTTCTACAACTACGAGACGGCCGACGGCTTCCGCGCGCTGGCCGCGAACGCGCGGTTCCTCGTCAAGCATCTCGGCAACCGCGTCACGATCGACGGCACGAGCGAGTACGGCGACACTCTGCGCGTGCGCTTCGATCGCGCCGAGTCGGTGGCGCTGCTGCCCGGCGCGCCGGACGCGCTGCTGGTGCGCGCGGCGACGGAGCTCGACGTCGGACCGGTGTACCTGGTGGTCTCCAAGGGCGACCACGTGCGCGTCGAGCTCGTGTCGCAGGGTCTGCCGCTGAGCACGGTCCCGCCGATCACGAACGACGCGGCGCGCTTCCGCCGCGCCCGCGCGCGGCGTGTCGCGCCCGGCACGATCGACCGCGTCACCTTCGCCGAACCGGGCGTCTACTATTTCCACGACGCGCTCGTGGACGTGCAGCCGCCGTCGGTGCGGCGCTACGCGGCGTCGGACGGCGTGACGCTCGACCCCAACGTGCGCCCGCTCGGTCTGTCGCCGGACGGCAGCGCGTTCGTGCGCCTCGGGTTCGGGGAGGACGGCGAGGGCCGCGTGCTCGTGACGACCAACGTCGTCACCGGGACGACGGCGACGCTGCCGGTGGATGCCGCGCGCACGCGGTTGGGCGCCGTGGACGCGCTCGATCCCGCGTGGCTGGGTCACTACTACGAGTGGCGGCGCGCCGGCGACGGCCCGTACGAGCTCGCGGCGCGCGAGCAGGTCACGCCCCTCCCGTACCGCGGCACCCTCGTGACGTCGAGCGGACAGTACCGCGAGTACCACGTCGAGCCGGCCGGCAAGGCGATGTTCGACGCGCTCGTGGCGTTCCTGCGCGCCGAGATGGGTGCGACGCGCACGCCCGAGGACGAGGCGGCCATCGGGTACCGCATGACCGTCGAGGGCCAGCACGTGTACGTCATCGACGACGAGAGCTCGCATCACGTGGGGATCTACATGGATCGCGGCGCGGATTCGCGCCTCGTCGTGAAGATCGGCGAGCGGTTCGACGCCGCGCTGGCGACGGGGAAGTACGATGGGCTGTTCGGGCGGTAGTGCGGGAGCGCGGGAGCGCGGGAGCGCGGGAGCGCGGGAGCGCGGGTGCGCGAAGTGAAACGGCCTCGGAAGGCAATGGCGTCCCGAGGCCGTTTCCGATTCACCGTGTCACCGATTCACTGCGGCGCGAACCGCCGCCCTCGCACCGAATCCCACACCGCCAGCGCCGGCTTCGCCCGATAGCTCGCATCGACGAGCCCGAGCTCTGCGAACAGCGGCAGGATCGATCCGCTCGGCACCGGGAACGAGCTCAGGTCGAGATCCGTGAACGTGATCTGATAGACACCGAGCAGCTTCGCCTCGTCGGCGAGCTGCATCTGCCGGCGGATGTAGCGCGCTTGCAGCTCCGGTGACGACGCCACGCCCGGCACCGAACCGGACGTCCATCCCCCCTCGACGACCATCATCGGTGCCGCCCAGCCGCCGGCGACGCGCGTGTAGTAGTCCAGCGGCATCTGCTCGGGCGTGGCGAAGCCACCGAGGTACGGATACGACGACAGTCCCAGCACCTGCACGAAGGGGAAGTCGGTGCGGTCGCGCTGTACGCCGACGAACACGCCGCCACCCGCGCCAGCCAGCCGTCCCCACGCCGTCTCGACCTGCACGCTCACCATCAGCTTCGTCGGCGAGCCCGCCGCGCGCAGCTCTGCCGCGGCAGCGTTGGTCATCGTCACGACCGCGGCGTAGACCGTCGGCTTCGCCGCCGCGCGGATGAGGTTCGTCTCCATCGCGAGCCCGAGCCACTCGGGGCGCACGATGCTGTCGAATGCGACGGCGAACTCGCGATACGCGCGCTGCACCGCGGGCTCGGCGATCGAGCGACCGAGCGCGACGAGCGCCTCCGCTTCGGCGGTGCGATCGAGGCCGTTCGCCAGCTCGAGCGTGGCGACGATCGGCAGGCCACGCTGACGGAACAGCTGCGCGACGGGCAGGTTGTCGCGCCGGACGAGCTGCGACGCGCTCGTGTCCGCGAGCAACGCCTTCCACGGCACGTCCACCACCATGAGCGCCCCGTCGGCGTGCTTGCCCACCGAGTCGATCGTGCGCAGCACCTCGGGCACCGTCGGCCGCGGCGGCATCCAGGAGAAGCCCATGCGGTAGGTGCGCGTCCCCCCCTCGCTCGCCGGCTCGGTTCCGGACGACGCGCAACTCAGCACGGCGGCGAGAGTCACCAGCGTGGAGCGAGTCATGGTGACAGGACGCATGCGTGCGGGGAAATGATTCAATGACTCAGTGAGTTGGTGAGTTGGATAAGGGGGCTCGTTGGTCGGTTGCTGCATGAGTGCAAGTACCACGAACCAGCCTAGAGTCCCCTCAGCGGGGCTTCCGGGCTGGTTCGTGGCCGTTCGTGGTTCAACGCACCCATCCACCGACCAACTAGCTCGCGACCCAACTCACCAACTCACCGCACACCTCCCTTCTCTACGCCAACAGAAGAGAAGGGATGCGATGGAGCGCGATCCCGACCCCCCCAACGGTTCTCCGCGTACTCCGCAACTCCGCGCTCTCCGCGCGAATCAGTTGACCTTCACCGCCTCGATGCAGTAGAAACGAGACGCGGTGAGCTAGCCGTCCACCGGCGCCCGGCACACCGGGCACGCGCGCCCCGCGCGCACGTCGAGCACGCGTCGCAGCCGCCCGAAGGTGATGCGCTCGAACGCGACCTCGGCGCGGCCGCGCCGGACGGCGGGGTCGCACTCGCAGCGCGAGTGCGAGCGCACCGGACGGCCGTCCTCCACGATGAGCCCGTGTCGGCGGTCGGAGCGAACCATGACTCCGATGGTTCCAGCGGGACCGATGACGGTGGACCCGTCACGAGACTCGAGCGTCCACGGCTCGGCGTCGCTCGCGCCGGCGCGCGCCTCCGGCTGCGGCTCGGCGAGTTGCTCGTCCCACGCGGGCTCGGCCACGTCCGGGTGCGCGGGCGGCAGGGCGAGGAGCTTGTCCACCACCCGCTCGAACACCTCGTCGAGCTCCGGCCAGCCACACACGAGCGCCGGCACGATGAGCCCGCGGACACGATGCGCCGAGGGCGCGGGGACGCCGAGGAGCGGAAGCACCGCCGCCGCGGCGTCGCGGGCCGTGGCGGCGACGCGGGTCTCCGTGATCTGCGACGAGGCCATCCCCGGCGCGGTACCGTCCACGAACGGCCGGAGCGCGCGCGCGACGCGCTCGCGGCGGCTCACGCGGTCAGGGTCGGCACCATGGCGGATCGCGGTCATTGACGAACGACGGCGAGCGGCCCGCGCTGGCAACACGCGCGATCGCCGAAACCGGCGTGACAGCGGGAACGTATTGCTGAAAAATCACCACGCTGATTAATCAGCAGACGCATCCCACCGACCCACGAGGCCATGTTTCGCTCTCCGCTCCTTTCTCCGTTCGTGCTGGTACTGGCTGCCATAGCAGCCGAGCCTGTCGCCATGATGGCGCAAAATCCTACTGCGAAAGTCGTAGATCGTCGATCCGAAATCGTGCCCGCCGTCGCCGCGCATCAGCACCTCATGAGTCCTGCCGGCGTCGCCCTCACCCCACCGGAGCCGTCTCTCGCCACCATTCAGCTCCCCTCCGAGCTCGATCACCTGCTACGCCGTCGCGAGAAGGTCTCCGGTGCACCGCCCACCGGGGACCTCTTCACCGAGGACGCGATCATCCAGGAGATCCAGACCGGGCGATGGCAGCGGGGACGCGACAAGATCGACACCTTCCTGGGCTTTCTGGCTCGCGGACTCCGGTACGTGCCGAGCGCGTATGCGGCGGAGGGGGACGTCGGGTGGATCGCCGGCACCATTCGCGAGGGGACGTCCACCGACGAGACGCTCAACTTCGTGCTCGGCCTCGTGAAGAAGAACGGGGCGTGGCAGATCGCGACTGAGGTGTTCACCGTGATCCCGCCCCCGCAGTACGGCAAGCCGATCCTCGCCGACCAGCTCGTCGAGGAGCTCGACGACGCCGGGATCCGGCGCGGCGTGGTGCTCTCCACCGGCTACTGGTACGGTAATCCCCGCCACCGCTTCAGCAACGCGGAAGCCGAGTCGAAGACGCGCGCCGACAACGATTGGACCGTGGCGCAGGTCTCCCGGTACCCCGGTCGACTGGTGGCGTTCTGCGGCGTGGCCACGCTCGCCGACTACGCAGCCGCCGAGATCGCGCGGTGCGCCAGGCTGCCGCACGTGAAGGGGATCAAGACGCACTTCGCCAACGCCGCCGTGGACCTCAGGAACCCCGAGCACGTGGCGAAGGTGAAGCGCTTCTTCCAGGCGGCGAACGCCAACCGGATGCCGGTGGTGGCGCACGTGCGGACGCGCGGCCAGTGGAGTCCCGCGCTCGCGCGGATCGTCCTCGAGCAGATCCTCCCCGCGGCGCCGGACGTCCCGATCCAGATCGCCCACATGGGGAGCGCCGGCGGCGAGCCGGATTCCGCGACCGCGGTGTTCGCCGACGCGATCGTGGCCAAGGACCCACGCGCTCGGAACCTCTATCTCGACATCACCCAGAGCGTGCTCCCCGACGACTCCCAGTCGAAGGAGCAGCTCGCGCGGATGGCCGACGTGTTCCGGCGCATCGGGCTCGAGCGGATCCTCTTCGGCACGGACATGACCGGCCCGGGCGGCAACCCGCCGCCGCGCGAGCACTGGAAGGCGGTGCGGAAGCTGCCGCTGACGGACGCGGAGCTGCGCGTGCTCGCGGCGAACGTGCCCCCGTACCTGCGATAGCGTCGGCGACGCTCCGCGTGCGGCGACCCGTTCCAACGGGACGCCTCGTGAAATGCTAACGTACGACATGACCCCACTTTCCCGATCGCCCGTGTCCGGGCGGAGCCTCCGCCGAGCCACGCCCGGCCTCGTCCTCGCGGCGCTGGTCGCCGGCTGCGCCGCCCCCCCACCGCCGTCCCCCGCCGCCGAGCCGCCGCCATCGACGCGCGCCGCGACGGCGGCCAGCGTCATCGCCGCGACGCCCCCCCGCCCGGCGGCGATGCCCGAGCGCCTCGTGCGCATGGGCCAGGAGGCCGAAGCGCGAGGGCTGGCCGAGCCGTACCGCGGTATCGTCTTCGGCGGCACGATGACGCCGAACCTCTTTCCGATCCGCTCGACCGGTGTGTCCACCGAGCCGGTGCGCGTCGCCGTCGATGCGTTCCTCGCGGCGCTCACCCCCGCGCAGCGCACGAAGACCACGTTCGCCGTCGACGACTCCGAGTGGCGCAAATGGATGAACCAGCACTTCTACGCGCGGCAGGGCATCGGGTTCGAGGAGATGAGCGAGGCGCAGCGCGAAGCGGCGTTCGCGATGCTGCGTGCTTCGCTCAGTGCGAAGGGTCTGCGGACGACGCGCGACATCATGAAGCTCAACCACACCCTCGGTGAGCTGAACGGCGACGACTTCGTGCAATACGGCGAGTGGAAGTACTGGATCACGGTCATGGGAACGCCGTCCGCCACCGAGCCCTGGGGATGGCAGCTCGACGGCCATCACGTGATCATCAACTACTTCGTAATGGGCGACCAGGTGGTGATGACGCCGACCTTCATGGGCTCGGAGCCGGTCACGGCCACCTCGGGCAAGTACGCCGGCACGACGGTGCTGCAAGCCGAGCAGAGCAAGGGACTCGCGATGATGGCCGCGCTCACCGACGCGCAGCGGCGGAAGGCGGTGCTCTCGCTCCCGAAGACGGGGACCAACAACGTCGGCGAGGCGTTCAAGGACAACCTGTCGCTCGATTACGTCGGGATCCGCGCGACGGAGCTCACCACGCCGCAGAAGGAGCAATTGCTCGACCTGGTGCAGGAGTACGTGTCGCACCAGCGCGAGGGTCACGCCCGGGTGAAGATGGACGAGGTGCGTCGCCACGTCGACGACACCTGGTTCGGCTGGATCGGCGGCACCGACGCGGGCAGCGTGTTCTACTACCGCATTCAGAGCCCGGTCGTCCTCATCGAGTTCGACCACCAGCAGCCGATCGCCATGCGCGAGCTGCCGCGCGGCGTCCCGACGCGCCAGCACATCCACACCGTGATCCGCACGCCGAACGGGAACGACTACGGCAAGGACCTGCTCCGGCAGCACTACGCGCGACACCCGCACCCGGCCGGCGGACGGTAGTTCGCGATGCGCGATGCGCGATGCGCGACGCGCCGTGCGCAATGCGGGAGGGCGGGAGGGCAGGAGGCGGGCGCCGGCCGGATGCGTCCCGCGCTGCCCGATCGTCAGTAGGGAGCTTCGACCACACGCTCCCCGCACCGGCCGCCGTGCGCTCCTCTCCCCGATGACCGGCTACGCCGTCGTCGTTCGGCATCCATCCGCGACTCTGGCCTCCGAGGAGGTTCGCGCGCTGCTGCCCGCGCTGCGCCGGCGCGGGCCGCACGGGGACTGCGCCGTCACACATGGCCCGCTCGGCGTCGCGTCTGCGCTGCTCGATACGGGGGATCGCCGGCTCGCGCCCGCGTGGGTGTGCGCGGGACCGCTCGTCGTCGCAGGCCAGGTGCGCGTCGACGCGCGGGAACCGCTCGTCGACGCGCTGCGCGCCGCGGGGACGAACAGTTCGGTCGCCGATCCCGACGTGCGCCTGTTCGCGCAGGCCTGGCTCGCGTGGGGCGACGAGACACCGGCGCGGGTGCTCGGCGACTACAGCGTCGTCGTGCACGACCGCCACTCGCACGCGACGACGCTCGTGCGCGACCCGTTCGGCGTGCGCATGCTCTACTGGCATCGCGACGCGGAGCGCCTCGTCGCGTCGAACACGCTCGCCGCGCTGTTCCTCGCCGGCGTTCCGCGCGATCTCGACGAGGACGCGATCGCCGACTTCGTCGCCGAGGGGTTCAACGAGGATCCCGCGACGACGACCTATCGCGCGATCCGGCGCGTGCCGCCGGCGCACGTGCTGCGGCTGCACCCCGACGGGCGCACGGAGCTTCGGCGCTACTGGTCGCTCCCCGTCTCGCCGATCGACCGCTCGCGCGACGAGGCGGCGATCGTCGCGGAGTTCCGCACGGTGCTCGAGGGCTGCGTGCGCGACCGGATCCGTTCGTCGTCGCTCACCGTGTTCATGAGCGGCGGCCTCGACTCGACGACGCTCGCCGCGATCGCCGCGCGGCAGCTCGACGACCGCACGCGGCTGGTCGCGCGCACGTCGCACCTGCCGCTGCTCGCGCCGTCGAGTGAGACGCATCGGGCACGGATCGCCGCCGAAGCGCTCGGCATCGGGCACGTCGTGGTGAACGTCGACTCGTACGGCTATCGCGCGGGAACGACGCTGCCGGCGCCGGACACCCCGGAGCCGATGAGCGATCCCGACCTCCTTGCCCTCCAGGACGAGCTGCGCCGCGCGAGCACGCACGCGCCCGTGGCGTTCTGGGGCGAGGACCCCGACTCCCTGCTCGCGCCCCCGCACCTCGGCGACCTCCTGCGCGGCAGCTCGCCGTGGCGCCTCGCGCTCGACGTGCTGCGCTACGTCTGGCGCGAGCACCAGCGGCCGTATCTGGCCGTGCGCGATCTCGCGCGCGGGCGAGAGCCGGGGGAACGTCGTACCGACGACACCGGCGGACCGGCCTGGCTGCGCGCGGATCTGCGCGCGCGGCGCTCCCAGCGGGTGCGCGATCGCGTCGAGCTCACGCACCCCACGCGGTCGGCGGCGGCACGGCGGCTCGATCCCTTCCACTGGCAGCCGTTCCTCGAATCGCTCGACGCGGGAGTGCACGGCGTCCCGATCGACGTCCGGCTGCCCTTCCTCGATCGGCGGCTGATCGAGTGCGCGTTCGCGCTGCCTCCCATCCCATGGCTGCAGCGAAAGCACGTGCTGCGAGAAGCCGTGCGCGGGCTCGTCCCCGACGTCGTCCGGTGCGCGCCGAAGGCAGGCCTGTCGGGGCTGTACGAGGCACGCCTCGCCCAGTGGTGGTCGCGCCAGCCCACGCCGTTCGTGCCGGGCGACACGTTCGCGCGCTTCGTCGACGTGGCCGCACTGCGTCGCATCGAGCCGACGTCGAGCGTGAACGAGCAGCTCGTGCACCTGCGGCTGCGACTGCTCGATTGCTGGCTGCGAGCGAACGCCGCGTCCTGATCCGGCGCGCTGGTCGAACGACGGAACGCGGGTCTGGACGGCGATTCGACGGAAACTGCAGGATCAGTCTCGTGCCGGCGGAGAGATCCGTGCGCCGCAGTCAAGAAACCTTTGGGTCGTGGATGGATGGAGAGGAGCGGTGTGCCGGCGCATCGAGCACGACCCGCAAAGGAGCAGATCCAGGCCGTTTCCGTTCGATCGCCGTTCAGATCCGCGCTCCGTCTTTCCGCTCGCCACTCGAACCCTGGACCCGCTTGACCAATCAAAAAATCTTGGTTAGTATCGCTCCATGAGCACTTCGCAGGCGCTCGACCTGGAGCGCGCCGTGTCGCTGTTCCACGCGCTCTCCGACCCCATCCGCCTCTCCATCCTGGAGCTGCTGCGTGCGGGCGAGCGGTGCGTCTGCGACCTTCAGGACGACCTCGACGCCGCGCAGTCCAAGCTGTCGTTCCATCTCAAGGTGCTGAAGGAGGCGGGGCTCGTGGAGGACCGGCGGGAAGGCCGCTGGTCGTACTACACGATCGTCCCCGAGGCCGTCGCGGAAGTCCACGACCTCACGGTGGTGCTCAAGCCCAGGAAGGGCACGCTTCCCGTGCTGAGGTCGGGCTCGTGCTGCAGCTGACCCCGTTTTTTTCGTCTAATTAATCAAGCTTTCTTGCTCTGTAAGGAACCCACGAGATGACCACGCACGCGAACGGGACGGGCGACGCACGGGCGACGAGCGACGCGACGATGCCCATCACGCTGGACGAGATCCGGACCACGGTGCAGGCGCGCTACGGTGCCACCGCGCAGCGCGTCCTCGAGGGCGCCACGACCCCCGCGAGCTGTTGCGGCCCCGCCGGTGGCTCGAGCGGATGCTGCGGCTCGACGAGCGAGGCGTGGGATCCGATCACGTCCGACCTCTACGAGGCCGGCGAGACGGCCGGCCTCCCCGCCGAAGCGCTCCTCGCCTCGCTCGGCTGCGGCAACCCGACGGCGCTGGCCGAGCTGCACGAAGGCGATGTCGTGCTCGACCTCGGCTCCGGCGGCGGCATCGACGTGCTTCTTTCGGCCAAGCGCGTCGGAGTGACGGGCAAGGCCTACGGGCTCGACATGACCGACGAGATGCTCACCCTCGCGCTCGAGAACAAGGCCAGGGCGGGCGCGGAGAACGTCGAGTTCCTCAAGGGACACATCGAGGCGATCCCGCTGCCGTCGAAGACGGTGGACGTCATCATCTCGAACTGCGTGATCAACCTCTCGGGCGACAAGCGGCGCGTGCTCGCCGAGGCGTTCCGCGTGCTCAAGCCGGGCGGCCGCTTCGCCGTGAGCGACGTGATCGTGCGCGAGGGCCTCCCGGAAGCGGTGAAGGCGAGCATGGCGATGTGGACGGGGTGCGTCGGCGGGGCGCTCGAGGAGCAGGAGTTCATCGACCTGCTCACGGCCGTCGGCTTCGAGAGGCCGAGCATCGAGCCCACGCGCGTCTACACGCGCGAGGATGCGGTCGCGCTGCTCGCCGACACGGGGCTGGACAAGTCGTACGCCGACCGGATCGACGGGAAGATCTTCAGCGGCTTCGTGCGGGCCACGAAGCCCGCCGCGACGCCGGCGCGCGCTCCGAAGCCGGCGCGAGCGCTCGCCGTGAGCGCCGCGACCCCCGAGACTTCGGGGACCAGCCGCGCGTGCGGATGCGCCGACGACTGCTGTGCGTGAGGACGACACGATGACGAAACCAGCTTCCACCAGCGTCGGCGCCGCACCGCGCCTGCGCGCCGCCGCGGCGGACGATCTCCCCGCGGTCGAGCAGCTTCTCGCCGCGAGCGGCCTTCCGCTCGACGGCGTGCGCGAGGCGTTCGGCACCTTCGTCGTCGCCGAGAGCGACGTGGGCCTCGTCGGGGTGGCCGGCCTCGAGGTGTGCTGCGACAACGCGCTCCTGCGCTCGGTGGCTGTGCGTCCCGAGTGGCGCTCGCACGGCGTCGGCCGCGCCCTCGTGACGCAGCTCATCGCGGACGCCGAGTCGCGCGGGCTCAACGCGCTGTTCCTGCTCACGACGTCGGCCGAGCGTTACTTCCCGAGCTTCGGCTTCGCCACGATCTCGCGGGAGAACGTGCCCGACGACATCCGCGCGACGGCGGAGTTCCGCGAGGCCTGCCCCGCATCGGCGACGGTGATGTGGCGCGAGTGCGGACCGCCGGCGTCACGCGCGAGCTGACGAGACGCTCATGCGCATCGCGATCATCTCCGACATCCACGCGAACCTACCGGCGCTCGACGCCGTGCTCGCGGACATCGACCGGCGCGGGGACGTCGAGAGCATCTATCACGCGGGTGATCTCGTCGGGTACTCGAGCAGCCCGAACGAGGTCGTCGCCCGGCTGCGCGAGCGCGCGATCGCCGGCGTCGCGGGGAACTACGACTCCACGGTCGCCACCGACTACGCGCATTGTGGCTGCCGGTCGGAGAGCCCGCGGCAGGAGGAGCTCGCGCACGTCAGCTACGAGTACACGCGGCGAACGGTGACTGCCGAGACGAAGCGAGCCCTCGGCGCGCTCCCCTTCTCGCTCGACGTGCGGCCGCTGGGCGGCCATGCCAGCGGACCGCGGCTCGTGATCGTGCACGGGACGCCGACGCTCAACACGGTGTACTGGACCGAGGATCGCTCCGACGATTTCTGCCGGAAGATGGCGGCGGTCGTCGCGCTGAAGTCGGGCGACGTGATCGCGTTCGGACACACCCACAAGCCATGGCACCGCGTGATGGACGACATCCTCTTCGTCAACACGGGGAGCGTCGGCCGCCCGAAGGACGGCGACTGGCGCGCGGGGTACGCGCTGCTCGAGCTGGGACACGATGTCCCACGCGTGGAGATGGTGCGTGTGGCGTACGACATCGAGGCGGCGACCGCCGGCCTTCGCGCCGCGGGTCTTCCGGATGACTTCGCCCGGTTCCTGCATAATGGAGGCGTGGAGGCGCCAACGGTCGGGCTCGATGCACGGAACAAACATCCGGCGTGAGAGTCTACACTGGACAATGGCGCCGACCGTCCGGACGGCCGTCCAGAATTCGACTCATGCGGGGATGGTGCAGGGATGCGAAGATCAGGCGAAGCGGAAGCCATCGACGACGATGGTGACGCGACCGTAGTCGAAGGCGATCGAGCGAACGGGGCGCACGGCCGCAGCGTTGCTCCGGCGACGCCCCCTCGCGCCTACCCGATCTGGACGAAGGTCGAAGTCGGCAAGCGTCGTCTGCCACCACTTCCGGAAACGGTTTCGCGCCCGCTCTGGGCGCGGCTGGCGCGTCAGATCGCGTCGGCGCTGCGGCAGCGCATCGGGAGCGCGGTGACGCTGCGGAGCGTCGTGCGTGCCGTGAACGCGGAGATGCTGCTCGCGGGCGCGACGGCCGCCGACGTCGAGCAGGCGATGCTCATCGCGGTCAAGGAGCATCCCGAGCTGAGCACGCTCGACCGCATGAACGTGCTCTCGCGCCAACTCGCGTCGGACACGCTGCTGGAGCGAATGGTGGCCTGGCTGCGCGAGGACGCGACGAGCGCGGAGGAGCGCTCAGCCGAGGACGACGGCCCGGCCTCGTAGCTGTCCAGCGCCGGGCGGCGACGGCGATTCAGCCGATCTCGTCGCCGATCGTCGGTGTCTCGTGCTCGCCGGACACGCGGTCGCGCGCCGCGTCTTCCGACTGCCGCTCGGGCGATGGAACCTGGCGCATCGGGCCGGTAGCGGGGGACAACAGCGCGATCCGACGCAACAGGTCGAGCCGCTCGGGCGGAAGCTCCTCCCACGCCGGCGGCACGTCGGCCAGGGGGATCCGATACCGTTCGCCGCCCTCGGGCTGCTGAAAGCAGAGCCACCCCTCGCGCAGGTGCTCCTGAACGGAGGCCTCGAACGCAGGGCGCCGGACGTTCCAGACGTTCCAGACGCATCCCGAGCGGTCGGAGAATTTGCGCAGCGCCATCGCGATGTGGGGTCGAGCCGACGCAGGCGGCAGCGCGAACGTCGCGTCGCTCAGGCAGTGTCCCGCGGGCCAGCGCTCATGTGCGGCAAGTCACATGCCCTATGCGCCGGGTCGCCACGGGTCGTGCGGACAGGGAGTGCATCGTTCACCCAGCACCGAAGCCGAGCGGGGTCCGCCAATCGCCAGCCAGGTGGATACGGGGCGAGACGACGACGCTCGTCGCCGGAGATGAACAGGAGCCAGCCCGCGGAATACTCGCCCCGGAGCAGCAGCTTCGCGCGCCCGGGAAGGATCGGCTCGCGAATCTCCCGGACTTCCCAGGCGCGGTTCGATTCGTCCGTGAACGCGAGGACCCAGTCCTGGTCTTCGGCGGCCTCGAGGGATGTTCGAGACATCGGTGCGAATCACTCCGTCCCCAGGGGGGTGCGACAGACACCGGATCGAAAGCGCGACATGCAAGTGCCGTGCATGTGTGACCAATCGCACCAAAAATCAGTGATCTGACCCACACCGCTCCCTGTTGCAGGCTCGGCAGTGCTCAAGAGCTCCGGGACGCCAGCGGAGATCCTCCGATGCCTGCCTGAGCAGCGTCATCAGAGACGGTAAGGCGATACCGCACGCGCGACGTAGGTCGCCGCGAGTCGCGCCGGCCGCAGCACGTGATGCAGCGGCACCAGCGCATCGGGCAGGGCGATCGCCTCCTGATCCCGCGCCGTCGGATCGAGCGCCGCGTGCACGTACAGCCGCGCGCGATCCACGCGCGTGTCGACCAGCTCGGCATAGCGGCGCTGGAGTGCCGCGCCCTCCAGGAAGGGCGCGTCGCGCAGCACGTGCGCCTCGAGCTCGGCCGCCATTTCCGCGGCGAGCGGCGCGGCCTCGGGATCGTCCGCGAGCACCCGCCGCCAGTCGTCGCCGAGGGGAAAGCCGAGCACGCACTGCGCGAGGTGAACGCTCACGGCGAGCGTGCGTCGCGCGCGCAGCGACTGGGCGTGCGCCGAGAGCCGTTCTGCCGCGCCGCGGTGCACGAGCAGCAGCCGCGTCACGCCCGACAGCCACTCGAGCCGTTCGTAGAGATGCCGCGCGCCGTGCATCGCCAGCACGGCGAGCAGGTCGTCGTCCGCCATGACGGGGAGCGCGGCGCGTCCGAGCTGGATCGTGCGGGCGCGCGCGATCGCCCGCTCGGCATCGAGCGCGAAGGGGAAGCGCCGGTCGGCGAAGCGCCAGTGCAGCTCGACGAAGTCCGCGCCGCGACCGAATGGCGCGTGGCCGAGCCAGGCGAAGAGCGTGCGCTCCTGCCGCTCCGAATGCCCGCCACGCGGCGGCAGGCCGAGCGCGAGGAGCGCCGCGCGCGCCTCGGCGTACCGGTCGAAGGGCACGACGAGGTCGAGATCGACCGATTGCCGGAGCGCGACGTCGCCATAGAGCTGGAGCGACAGCGCCGGCCCCTTGTACGGCAGCGCGGGGATGCCGGCGTCGTCGAGCACCGCCCACAGCTCGGCGAGCCGACGGACCTGGCCGAGGGTGCGCGCCGCGCTGGACGCGGCCGCCGCGAACACCGGCGCGCACGCCGCGTCTGCCATCCCCGACGAGGCGAGCCCCCGCGCGAGCCAGGGCAGGAGGCCGTGCGAGCACGCACGGCGCTCGGCGCCTGCCCAATCGTCGACGAGGGCGGCCGCGATGCCGACCTCGCGCGCGTCGGCGAGACCGGCCGCGTGGCGCGCGCACGCGACGAGCAACCGCCAGCTTCGCGCGCGTTCGTGTACGCTCATCGTTCCCAGAGCTCCTCGAGCCGCGTCACGTAGTCGAGCGCGCTCTGCGTGGTGGGAAACCGTTGGCCGAACCGCTGGTGCAGGAGGGCCGCCAGCTCGCCGAACGTCGAACGTCCGTCGGCGGCGTCGAGCAACGTGCGGACGACGTCGCCCTCGCGCGACCGCCGGGGCGCGCACCGCTCCGAGCGGCGGGCGAGCGTCTCGGGATCGAGCGGCAGGGCGTGGAGCGTGGAGTGTCGCGCGCACCGGCCGGCGTCGTCGCGCGCCGTCCACGTCCACGCGTAGTCGTCGCCCGCGAGCAGCGCGCGCAGCTCGATCGTCAAACGCTCCCCGCGCCGCAGCGCGAACGTGGGGCGAAAGGGGAAGAACGCCTGGCCGTAGAGCGCGGGCGGGGCGGCCGGCGCGTTCGACAGCGCGACGCGGTCGGTGAGATCAGCGTCGAACCAGAGCAGCACCCCGTGCGCGGTCCCGTCGCGCACCGCGCGCGCCTCCCAGCTCGCGTGCAGTGGGGACGTGTCGCAATCGTAGTCGAGCGTCGCGAGCGGCGCGGGCTCCGAGACGAGTTGCGCGCCGGTCGCGCGCGCGCGGAACCAGCCGTTCGCCATGCGCGCCGTGAGCGAGTCGAACGAGAGCGGCTCCGGCACGGCCGACCACGCGCCGACCGTGCGCGCGTGGAGCGCGGCGTCGTCGATGAGGGCTGCCCGCAGGTGGTCGCGGCGCGGGATGCACACGCCGCCGGGCGCGAGGTGGCGTGCCCGCATGTCGGCCGCGGCTTCGAGGTGCCGGCCATGGAAGGGAGTGACGCCGCGGAGATCGGACACGATGACGTCGGCGAGTTCGGGAAGCTCGATGTCGGTCGAAGGCGCGCGGATCACCTCGATGCGATCGGCGACCCCGTTCTCGTCCGCGAGCGCGTGCGCGGCGTTGACGGACGCGTCGGGCTCGACGAGGAACACGCGCCGCGCGCCGAGCGTGGCGGCGTAGATTCCCAGCACCCCCGGGCCGGCGCCGACGTCGGCGACGACCATTCCCGGCCGCACCGCCTCGCGGAGGGCGGCGAGGTAGGCGTCGGCGCGCACCGGCTCGGCGAGCATGCGCGCGTACTCCTCCATCGTGTAGCTCATGCGGGCACCGGCTCGCGCCGTTCCGCCGCGCGCACGACCGCGTCGCAGAGCGCGTCGAGGTTCTCGCGGCCGACGGGCGGGGTGAGCGCGCGCACGGGCACGGCGCGCACGAGGGCGCCGAGCTGCGTCAACTCGTGCGCGCGCATCGCGGGATCGAGCAGGTAGTTGGCGTAGGTGAGCGTGGCGAGCGTGACGAGCGCGCGCGACGGCCCGAGCGTCTGGAGCACGGCGCGCCCACCGCGCCGCGGCCGGAGCACGACGACGGCGCACACCGGGACCGGCTCGGCGGCGAGCGCGCCGCCGTCGAGGGGGAAGCGCCGCTTGTCCCAGGTGGGCGTGATGCGGTCGAGCCGACCGCCGTCGCCGAGCACGACGCGCTCGCCGTCGGGCCAGAGGCGCAGGTGATCGAACGACGGCCAGGCGACGGGCGGCAGGGCGGCGTCGTCGAGGTCGAGCGCGGTGAGGTCGTCGGAGACCACCGCCATCCCGCGCGTCGCGAGCGCCGCCGCCGTGGTGGACTTTCCCGCGCCCGGCGGGCCGGCCAGCAGCACGGCGCCGTCGCCGACCCGGACACAGCTCGCGTGCATCGCGAGGCGTCCGCGCGCGCGCAGCAGGAAGCCGAGCACGGGACCGTACAGGTAGGCCGCGAGATCCTCGAGCGTCTGGCCGGGCGCGATCGCCGCGCGGATGCGCGCGGGGCGGGCGGAGAGGTCGACGTCGACGGCGGTGCCGTCGCCGTAGCGGAACGCCGTGTGGCCGCGTACGTCGTCGACGATCTCGACGCGCGCAGCGGTGTCGTCAGCCGCGCCGGCGCGGTAACGGGTACGTGCGGGGATGGGAGCGTCGAGCCGCTCCACCAGCGCCAACTCGACGTCGGCCGTGCCCGCGTGCAGCGTGGCCAGTCCCGGGAGCGGGACCTCGGCGCGGATGGCGAGGCCGTGGATCCGTTGCACGGACCGTCACGCGGGCGGCGGACCGCTCAGATCGTCTTGTTGTTGTTCGCGAGCGCGCCGTCGGCGTTCACCCCGAACCGTCCCTTCGCCTGCGTGAGCTGGGCGAGGTCGCCGTAGCGCTTGAGCGTGGGGCGGACGTACGGCCGCCTCGTCTCGTGCGCCGGCTGCGTCGTCGCATCGTGCGCTGGGTTCTTCGACATGCGCTTCGGTCTCCTGGGGGGATGTGCCTCAGAGAACAACGACCCAGCGCGACGAACGTCACGGCGCACGCGGGGCCTCCTACCGGGAGTATCGGCGCGTCGGGGTCGAGGGTGCAGGCGACCGCGGGGCACTCCGCGACGCGTCTTGCGCCCGATTCCCGCGATACAGACGTTTGGGCATGCCCTCCCTCGGATCGGTCTTCCTCTTTCTCGCCGTGCTCGGGGGGGTGCTCGTGGTGTTCCAGGCCGTCGGCGGCATGCTCGGGCTGGTCGGGCACGATGTGGAAGACGGCCACACGGCGCACCTGCCGGATCACACGCACCCCGACTCGGCGTTCTCGGCGTTCAACTTCACGAGCCTCCGCGCCATCGCCACCGGGATCTGCTTCACCGGCATCGGCGGGCTGCTCGCGCTCCGCACCTTCGGCGGACTCGCGGCCACCGGGCTCGCGCTGCTCCTCGGCCTGACGCTCTACCTGTTCGTGGCCTTCGTGATGCGCGGCTTCTCGCGACTCGAGGCCGACCACTCGGTCCATCCCCTGCGCGCCGTCGGGCTCCAGGCCACGGTGTCGCTGCCGATCCCCGCGCGCGGCGACGGGCCGGGCAAGGTCACGCTCGTCGTCGGCGGGCGCCACGTCGAATGGCCCGCCGTCCAGAGCGAGAGTGCGCCGGCGGGCGCGCGCATCTCGTCCGGCACCACCGTGCAAGTGATCGACGCCGCCGACGACACGACGCTCACCGTCGTGCCGCTGACCGGCGCTTCGTAGTCGTCGTACGTCCTTCCTTTCCCCCTCCCCCACTTCCGTGCTGCTCCTTCCCATCACGCCGGCCCTGGCGCTGCTCCAGGAGGCGACCAACGCGTCGGGCGCGCTCTCGGCGCTCGCCGCCATCCCTTCGTCCGTCATCCTCGGCGCCGCGCTGGCGTTCGTGCTGCTCAGCCTCGCGCTGCTCTTCGTCAACCGGTACGTGCGCTGCCCGGCGAACAAGATCCTCGTCATCTCCGGCCGCGTCGGCGGCGACGGCGCCGCGCGCTGCATCTCCGGCGGTGGCGCGTTCGTCTGGCCCGTGATCCAGGAGGCCGCGTTCCTCGAGCTCGACCCCGTGCGCATCGACGTGAAGCTGCCGGACGCGCTCTCGCTCGAGAACATCCGCATCAGCGTGCCGTCGGTGTTCACCGTGGCGATCGGCATCGACGAGATTGTGCGTCAGAACGCGGCGATCCGGCTGCTCAACCTCACGCATCAGGAGATCGAGGCGACGGCGCGCGACATCATCATCGGCCAACTGCGCGCCGTGATCGCGACGATGAGCATCGATCAGATCAACCGCGACCGCGAGGCGTTCTTGCAGCGCGTGCAGCACCAGCTCGAGCCGGAGCTGATGAAGGTCGGGCTCACGCTGCTCAACGTGAACATCCAGGACCTGCGCGACGAGTCGGGCTACCTCGAGGCGCTCGGCAAGCAGGCGGCCGCGCAGGCGATCCAGAAGGCGCGCGGCGACGTGGCCGAGCAGGAGAAGGAGGGCGCCATCCGTGTGGCCAACGCGGAGCGCGCGCAGTCGGTGAGCGTGGCCGGCGCGCAGAAGGACCGCGACATCGGGCTCGAGGAGGCGAACCGCGAGCGCGCGGTGAAGATCGCGTCCATCCAGAAGGAGCAGTCGGTCGGCGAGCAGCAAGCGGCGTTCGAGCGCGACATGGCCGTGAAGGAAGCGGAGCGCGCCAAGCGCGTCGCCGTGGCCGCGGCCGACGCCGCCGCGATCGCCGGCGAGGCGGAGTCGCAGGGCAAGGTGGTGCGCACGCAGGCGACGCTGGCCATTACGCGCGCCGAGGCGAGCCAGCAGTCGGAGATCGCTCAGCGCACCGCGAAGGCCGAGATCGACCGCGTGGAGAACGAGGCCCAGGCGAAGGCCGCCCTCGCGCGTGCGGAGCGCGTCGAGGCCGAGCGCCGCGCCGAGCTCGAGGCACCGGCCAAGGCGGAGAAGGCGCGGATGATCGTGCAGGCCGAGGCGGACGCCGAGCGGGTGAAGATCGCGGCGCGTGCCGAGGCGGAGGCCACGTTCGCGCGGCTGGACGCCGAGGCGCGCGGCAATCTCTCGATCATGGAGAAGAAGGCCGAGGGTCTGCAGAAGATGGTCGCCGCCGCCGGTGGCGACCCCGATGCGGCGTACCGGCTGCTGTTCCTCGAGCAGATGCCGGCCGTGACGAGCACGCTGGCCGGTGCGATCTCGAACATCAAGTTCGACAAGGTCGTGATGTGGAACGGCGCGGCGTCGAACGGCGGGACCGGCGGCGTGAGCAGCCTGGTGGAGGATCTCGTGAAGGTGCTGCCGCCGTTGATGCAGGTGGCCGAGGAGATCGGCGGTGTGCAGCTGCCGGGGATCTTCGGCAAGCGCGCGGCGGAGCCCACCGCGGCGGCGGAGGTCGCGCCGGCGGCGGCGACGCTGGAGGTGCCGGTCAAGGCGTCGATGACCGTGCAGGCGAAGCGGGCGACGGATTAGCGCGGGGTCGCGGGGTCGCGGGTTCGCGGGTTCGCGGGTGCGCCGGGCCGACTGGGCTCGGTGCGCCCCTGCGACTCACGCAATTCGATCCGCTGTCACGAGGGGCCTCTCAACCGGCGAGAGGAACACGGCGTGAGGCTCCCGGGCAGCCGAGCCCCACGGCACGTCTCGCCATTCCTCGGCCGGCGCTGCGCGCGCTCGTGCTCTGGGCACTCGTGCACGCCTTCGTCTTCGCTGCGCTGGTGCTCGGGCAGGCCGTAGCCGGCGCGGGAGCATCCGTGCCCGATCCCACCGCGCCGAACCCCGTCTGGGGTGACCGTCGTGTGCCCGCTGCTGCTCCTCGCCGACGTCGCACGTCGGGGAGAGCGGGCGTTGTGGGGTAACCTCGGCGTGTCGACCACGCAGCTCGCGGTACTCCGCGCGGTGGTTTGCGCCGCGGGCGAGACATTGCTCGCGCTCATTCGACGCTGACGGCGCCGATCCTCGTCGCGGACTGCGTCACCAAGTCGTTCGGCGGCGTGCGCGTTCTGTCGGCCGGAACGTTGCGCGCCGAGTGCGGCCAGGGCGCGTAATCCTCGGACGCAACGGATCGGGCACGTCGACGCTCATGAGGATCGCATCCGGCTGGATGCCAGCCGATGCGGGGTGCGAGCACTTCCGCGGGCGTGCCCTCCCGCGCGTCCGCCACGCCGCGCTCGCGCGCGAGGGACTGTTCTACCTCCCTGATCACGAGGTGCTCTCGTCGGCGTTCACGGTGGGCTGGCAGCTCGCGCCGTTCGCCGACGAGCCGTACCGTGCCGACACTGCTCGACGCCGCGGACCACGTCACCTGGTGCACCTCAGGGACGACCTACGAGATCGGCCTCGCCTGCCGCGGCACGCGCGCACGAGGAGTTCCGGCGGGGATACCTCGGCCCGCGAGCGCAGCGCCTTCGCGTCGCTTGCGTCCCCGTCCCCGAGGCGGAACCTTACGTGATGCCTCGCTCGCTCGGCGCGATCTCGCGCACCACGCTCCTTCTGGCGCTCACAAGCTTCGCCTCCCTCGCCGCCCAGCGCGCCCAGCATCCACTCGATCCACTCAGCGGCGCCGAGATCACGCGCGCCGTGGACGCGTTACGGCGCGCGGGGCGCGTCGGTCCACAGACGCGCTTCGCCACGATCACGGTGCAGCCGCAGGCCAAGCAAGATCGCGCCGCGCGCGCGGCGCGCGTCCTCGGCTACGACTGGGCGCGCCACGAGGGCTTCGTCGCCGTCGTGGATCTCGTGGCGCCGCGCGTCACCGCGTGGACCGTGGTGGACAGCGAGCCGCCCATGCGACTCCTGTCGATTCGCCGCGCCGAAGAGGCGGCGAGGAGCGACGCGCGGTTCGTCGCCGCGCTGCGGGCGCGCGCGATCGATCCCGATCGGGTGAGCGTGCTCCTCGCCATGCCCGAGCGGGCACGGCTCCCCCGGCGGGGTTCGGATCGTGTCGCCAGCACGTTCGTCTGGCTGCGCGACGGCGTGCCCGACACCTTCGTCGCCGAAGGCCTCCGGATGCGGATCAACATGACGGCAGGGACCATCGACTCACTGACGGACGACCGTCGGCCGCCACGGATCACCGACTCGTCGGCGAGGCGCGCGCTGGCCGCGCCTCGCATGCCGCTCGCGCCCTTCCGCGTCGTCCAGCCGTCCGGTTCGTCGGTGCGGATCGCGGGGAACGAGATCGCGTGGGACCGTTGGCGCCTCCGCGTGGGCGTGGATCCGCGACAGGGGCTCGAGGTGCACGACGTCTCGCTCGCCGATGGCCCACGTCGGCGGCCGGTGCTGTACAGCGGGAGCGTGAGCGAGATCGTGGCACCCTATGGCGATTCGACCTTCGCCTCCTGGTATCCGCGCGACGAAGGGGACTACGGGATGGGAATCTACGGGCTCGCCCAGGCCGTGCCCCTCAACGACGCGCCGGCGAACACCAGCTTCCTGCCGGCGACGATGCACGACGACCGAGGGCGCCCGATCGACGTTCCGCGCGCGATCGCCGTCTACGAGCGGGACGGCGGGCTGCTCTGGCGACACGCCCGTCTCTCACGCCGGGCCCGGCAACTCGTCGTCAGCAGCAACATGACGATCGACAACTACGACTATCAGTTCAACTGGATCTTCGGCCAGGACGGGACGATCGAGGGCGAAGTGCAGCTCACCGGGATCATGAACGTGAATCCCACACCCCGCATGCGCGACACGGCGCATGCCGACGGGCACGCGACGCAGGGCCACCTCGTCGCGCCGGGGATCAACGCGCCGAACCACCAGCACTTCTTCGCGTTCCGACTGGACGTGGACGTCGATGGACGGGCGAACACGGTGTATGTGGCCGACACGCAGCCGACGGACAGCGTCGCGAACCCGAACGGCGAACGGTTCACGATGAGCGAGCGACCGCTGCGGACCGAACGAGCTGCCCCCTCCGACGTGTCGTTCTCGGCGGCGCGCACGTGGCGCGTGGCGAACACACACGAGACGAACGCGCTCGGCCAGTTCACGGGGTACACGCTCGCGCCGGCCAGTGCGGCGCCGATGTTCGCCCGCGCCCGCTCGGCGCCCCACCGCACGGCCGGCTTCACGTCCCATCAGCTCTGGATCACGCCGTACGTCCCCGACGAGCAGTACGCGGCGGGCGAGTTCCAGAACCTCGGCCGCGACGACGACGGGCTCCCGACCTGGACGAGAGCCGACCGCGCGATCGCCGACACTGACGTCGTGCTGTGGTACACGCTGGGCGTCACGCACATCCCGCGGCCGGAGGACTGGCCGTACATGCCCGTGCACCGCGGCAGCTTCCGACTCCTACCTACCTCGTTCTTCGCACGGAATCCGACGCTCGACGTGCCGGAGACGCGGTAGGCGCGAGTTCGCGGGCCCGCCCACCGCGACGCACTAACGCACTAACGCCCTAACGCCCCCGATAGTCCCGCCACAGCCACTCGAGCGCCGCCGGAAGCGTCTGCTCCTTCACGGCACGATCGCAGTGCCCCGCGTTTCGCACGAACACGAACTGGTACGGATACCCCTTCGCCGCGAGCACGCGCGCCATCCGCTCGTTCGCCTCCACCCAGTCGTGCATCCCGTCGCGCATCACGTTCGGGTCGAGCAGATCGCGGTCGCCGACGTGGAGCCAGATGCGGAGCGGCATCCGCGGCGCGCTCGGCATCAGCCGCTCGTGGTACTCCCACGCGCCGTGCGGCGTCTCGGCGCTCGGCGGCCATTGCTGGTTCACGTACGTGCCCGAGTACGACAGCACGCGGCGGTAGAGATCCGGCCGGTACCACGCCATGCCGAGCGCCGCCGCCGCGCCCGAGCTGCAGCCCATCGTGGCGCGCGCGTCGGGATCGCGCGTGAGCCGCACGCCGTACCGCTGCTCGACGAGCGGCAGCACCTCCGTCTCGACGAACTCGGCGTAGCGTCCGCTCATCGTGTCGTACTCGAGCCCGCGCTGGCTCCCCTGCGCATCGCCGCCGCCATGCGCGATCGAGATGGCGATCATCGGCGGCACGCGCCTCTGGGCGATGAGGTTGTCGAGGGCGACGAACAGCAGGGAGTCCGGGCCGTCGGCGCCGACGATGAACGGCGCGACGGTACCGGCGACGTACTGCTTCGGCACGTAGACGGCGACGCGACGCGTGTACGGCTTCGGCCGGCTCGTCGTCACGACCAGCTTCGCTGGATCGTTGGGATCCGGCGTG
This sequence comes from Gemmatimonadaceae bacterium, assembly GCA_035760455.1. Classification (GTDB taxonomy): domain Bacteria; phylum Gemmatimonadota; class Gemmatimonadetes; order Gemmatimonadales; family Gemmatimonadaceae; genus AG11. The sequence continues at coordinate 30,527 of DASTSX010000374.1, forward strand.
CCGAACGTCCCCGAGTCGCGTGCGATCCCCGGATAGATCCGACTGTCCTCGGAGCGCATCGTGAAGATGTGCACCGCGCCATGCGGCACGTCGTCGCGCACGATCATCTCGGGCGCGCGTTCGTGGGTCGCGCCGACGATGAAGTTCCCGTACGCATCGGGCGGTGGGAGCGCACCGTCGGGGAGCTCGGTGGCGCTGACGTACCCCGGCGTGTGCGGATCGCGTGTGGGTGGCGTGGGGCGCCGGACAGCCGCCGCGGCGGGCGGCGACGGCGCCGGTACACTTGTTTGGGCGGCGGCGCACGCTCCGACCGCGTACGCCGCGATGGCCGTGAACAAACGCGCCGCAGCGGTCATCTCCGATCGGCCGCCAGCCGCCGGACCAGCTCGGGCAGGTTCTGAATCACGGTCAGTCGTTGCGTCGGCGCGCGATGGATCATGATGAAAGCCTGTCCATCGGGAGTGACGTCGTAGTTCGCATGCGGTTGCGCGGTATCGTATTCGTCCACGTTGAACAACGTGCGGCGCGCGGTGACGCGCAGCGGCGGCCCGCGATCGATCGTGGCCGCGACGAGCGTGGTGTGGCCTGCCGACGACGCCCGGTAGAACAGCTCGCGACCATCGGGCGACCAGCGGGGCTCCTGGCCTCCTGCCATCGAGACCTTCACCTGATCCGCTTCGCCGGAGAGCGAGCGAAGGTACACCTCGAACTGCCCCGTCAGCGTCGACGTATACGCGAGCCAGCGGCCGTCGCGAGACGCGGTCGCCCATCCCTCGTCGTACGGCTGCGCGACGAGCGGCGATATCCTGCCCGTCGAGTCGACGAGCACGACGTCGCCGCGCGAATCCGGCGCGAGATCGAGCGCCGTGGTGAGCAGGGTCTTGCCGTCGGGAAGGAACGTGCCGGTGAAGGAGAGCCGCTCATCCTGGACGACGAGTCGCGTGACCCCCGATCCGGGACGCGTACGGTAGACGCCGAACACACCGCTGCGCCTGCTCGAGCTGAACAGGATCTCGCGCCCGTCGGCCGTCCACTCCGGATCGTGCGCGTCGTGGTCCGACGTGACGCGTGCGAGCGTTCCACTGGCGCGATCGAGCGTCCAGATGTCGCGGCCGTCGACGGTCGGAAAGTCCAACGCGATCGTGCTGCCGTCGGGAGAGATGCGCGGCATGTGGAAGTTGGGATGCTCCGTGGAGAGCGAACTCGCCCTTCCGTCGCGCGTCACCAGCATGACCTGTCGCGACTGCGCCGGCACGTACGCGATGGTGCCGTTCGCCGAGACGGCGAACTGGGCGACCCCCGATCCGGTCAGCGACACGTTCTGGCCGAGCTGCACGGACGCGCCCACCGCCTTCTTCGCGTCCAGATCGAATCGAACGGCGTGCAGACTTCCGTCGGCACGGACGTAGACGAGATGCCCTGCCGTGTACCGCGCCTCGACGATCGGGAACTCGAGCACCGGGGTGAGCGCACCGCTGTTCAGGTCCAGCATGAACGGACGGCCGTCCGACGCGGTGTAGTCCTTGGCCAGCGCGGTGCGGCCATCGGCGAAGATCTGCATGATGGCGACGGTCAGCGCCGGTCGGACATCGGCGAGCCGGCGCTCGATCTTGCCGTCCGGCGCGAGGCGGAACAGCTCGAACGACGTGGTGCTGATCCACACGGCGCTGTCGGGCGCGTTGACCATGAACGGTCCCGACCGCACGCCGGGCACGGGAACGGCGACGCTCCCATCCATCGGTGTCCGGTGCAGCTGGTTCCGCGCGAGGTCGCCGAAGTAGACCGATCGGCCGTCGGGGCCGAAGTGGAGATCGATGCCGCTCCGGATCGACGGCAGCGGCGTGGACGTGCCCCGCGGGAGGTCGAAGACGCTGCTCGACGACAGCCCGCTGTAGTTCGTGTAGTAGACGATCCGCTCGCCATCCGGCGATATGTCGAGGAGCCGGCCGCTGCCGGGCGCACCGACGCCCGGCGCTTCGAACGACAGCGTCGACGGCGGAACCGGCGGCGGCTCGGGCTTCGGGCGCAGCCATCCCCACGCCGCGAGCGCGACGGCCGCCCCCGCGATGCTCCAGGGCATCCATTGCGTCCGTTTGCCATGTGCGTGCACCAGCCGGGGTGCCACATGGGTCGCACGCATCGACTCGGCGAACGCCTGCGCGCTCGGCCATCGGTCCGCCGGCAGCTTCTCGAGCGCGCGCAGCACGGCCGCTTCCAGCGCTGGTGGGATGCTTCGGCGCAGCCGGCTCGGCGGCGCCGGATCGTCCGTCATCATCTTCGCGACGATCGACTGCGCGGTCGGCCCCGTGAACGGCGGCTCCCCCACGAGCATCTCGTACGTCACGGCGCCCAGCGCGTAGATGTCGGCCCGCGGCCCCACGCTCTTCTCGCTCATCGCCTGCTCGGGCGCCATGTACTGCGGCGTGCCGAGCGAGAGGCCGGTCTGGGTGATCCGTTCGCCGCCGGCATCCTGGACCGCGAGCGCGATGCCGAAGTCGGCGACGAGCGCCGCGCCGTCGTGCAGCAGAATGTTCTCCGGCTTGACGTCCCGGTGGACCACGTGGCGCTTGTGCGCGTATTCCAGCGCCGACGCGATCTCCGTCGCGATGCGCACCGCATCCTCGACCGGGAGCTGCTTCTCGCGGTCGAGTCGCGCGCGCAGCGTCTCGCCCTCGACGAAGGGCATCACGTAGTAGAGCTGCCCATCAACGTCGCCCGAGTCGAACAGCGGGAGGATGTGCGGATGCTGCAGCCCGGCGGTGACCTCGATCTCCTTGAGGAACCGCTCCGACCCGATCACCGCCGACAGCTCGGGATGCAGAACCTTCACCGCGACGCGCCGGTGATGCCGCGCGTCGAGGGCGAGGTAGACGGTCGCCATTCCCCCGCGGCCGAGCTCCCGCTCGATCGAGTAGCGGTCGGCCAGCGAACGCAGGAGCTGTGGATTCACTCGGGGGGCGGACTGGAGGGGAGCGCCCGCAGAGAATCGCGCTACCGGGCGCAGCGGGCAAGGGCACGCCGACTTGGCCGAGCCCGCCACTGCGGCTCGCCGGATGCACCGCTCCTCGTCAGACATCCACATCACCAGACGTCGAGCACCGTGACACCCGATCCAACCGCTCCCACCAAACCCGGCGAAGTGCTCAAACACTCCGACGAGAAGGCCGATCAGGCGCGCGAGGCCGGCCGCGAGATGCGCCGGCCCGGCGTCATGGCCAGCATCCGCGGGTTCTTCGCGCTGCTGTGGGCCACCGTGTTCGCCTTCTTCAGCGACGGCTGCAGCACCATGGCCGCCGCCCTCTCGTTCAACACGTTCCTCTCCCTCCCCGCGCTCCTCACCCTGCTGCTCTCGCTCGTCGGCCGGCTCACCGATCCCCAGCAGGTGCAGGCCGCGATCATCGAGGAGGTCGGGGATCTCATCGGCATGGCGAGCGCCGCCCAGGTCGCCGCGATCATCAGCAACGCCAACCGCTCGGAGCAGGCGGCGTCCGTGGCCACCGTGGTGTCGCTCGTCGTCCTCCTACTCGGCGCGACCGGCCTGTTCGCCGGCCTGCAGGGCGCGCTGAACAAGGCATGGGGGGTCAAACCCGATCCGAAGCGCAACCAGATCCGCGTCTTCCTCGTCAAGCGTGTCTTCTCCTTCGGCATCCTGATCACCGTCGCCTTTCTGCTGCTCGTCTCGCTGGCGCTGAGCGCGGTGATCGCCGCGATCAGCGACACGCTCACGACGCGGTTCGGCATTCCCCCCGTGCTCCTCCAGGTGGTGACCGCGGTCGGCAGCTTCGTCGTGATCGCGCTGCTGTTCGCCGCGATGTTCCGCTACCTCCCCGACGCGCGCGTCAGCTGGCGCGACGTGCGCGTCGGCGCGGCGGGGACCGCGCTCTGGTTCGTCGTCGGCCGCACGCTGATCGGCCTCTACCTCGGCCGCTCCGATCCCGGCAGCGTGTACGGCGCGGCGGGCTCGCTCGCCCTCGTGCTGATCTGGGTGTACTACACGTCGATGATCGTGCTCTTCGGGGCGGAGTTCACCAAGCTGTGGGCGCAGCGCTACGGGAAGGGGATCGTGCCGGTGAAGGGCGCGGTGGCGTACGTGGAGGAGGAACGGAGCGTCGCCAAGGGGTAGCCGAGCGCGTGCTTTCGCGGCACGGCGCGCACGCGTCATATTCTGCCGAGCGCCGCCGGCGCATCGCGGCGCGCCACCTCGAAGGAGACTGACGATGGGCACCTACATGCCCGCCCGGCCAACGAAGTACTGCCTCGCCTGCAACCGCGTGATCGACGCGGAGGCGGTCGTGTGCACCTCGTGCGGCGTGATGCAGCCGCTCCCCGCCGGCCTCTCCACCGACAAGCGGATCCTCCCGGCGGGACTCCTCTGCTTCTTCCTCGGCGTCTTCGGTGCGCACCGCTTCTACGTCGGGAAGACCGGGACGGCGATCCTCCAGCTCTTCACGCTCGGCGGGCTGGGGATCTGGTGGCTGATCGACATGATCATGCTCGTGACGGGCGAGTTCAAGGACAAGGAAGGGAACCGGATCACGGAGTGGACGTGAGTTGCGCACTGCGCAGTGCGCATCGCGCACTGCGCTCGTGCCTCGTCCTCGCCGCGTGCTCGGCGCCCGCGCCCGAAGTGCGCTCGGCGCCGGCGCCCGCGCGCAATGCCGCCTCGCTCGCGGCCGACGACCGCATCCGCATCGCCGAGGCGTTTCGGCTGGCCGAGTCGGTCGGTGACGAGCTGTGGGCGGGATGGACGGCGGCGCCGCTCGCCGTGCTGCTGGTGACACCGGAGCGCGAGTTCCTCATCCGTCATCCTCGTCCGTCGTCGGAGTTCTCGCGCGTGGGCTACGACTCGCTGCTGCAGAGCGAGGTCCTCGTGCGCCCGCGCCAGTTCGCGCCGAACCTGCTCGCCACCTTTCCCGCCGTCGGCGGCGTGCCGACGATCGTCGTCGGCCAGCCGCGCGCCACCGGGAAGTCGAGCACCGAGTGGGTGCTGACGCTGCTGCACGAGCACTTCCATCAGCTCCAGACGTCGCGTCCCGACTACTATGCGCGCGTGCAGGCGCTCGGCCTGGCGCGCGGCGATCAGACCGGGAGCTGGATGCTCGCCTACGCGTTCCCATACGACTCCGGGGTCGTGCAGTCGCGCTTCGCCGCGCTCGCGGCGCATCTCGACAGTGCGCTCGCGGCGACCGGGCCCGACGTGCGTCGCTCGCACTGGCTCGCCGCGCGCGTGGCCCGCGAGGCGCTGCGATCGGCGCTCGCGCCGGACGACGATCGCTATCTCGCCTTCCAGATGTGGCAGGAGGGGGTCGCGCGGTACACCGAGCTGCGTGTGGCGCGGCTGGCCACGAGCCGCTACACGCCGACCGAGGCGTTCCGTGCGCTGCCGGACTTCGTCCCGTTCGGCGCGGCGGCTGCCCGCATCGAGGCGGGGATCCGCACCGGCCTGCGCGCACCGTTGAGCCGCGAGCGCCGCGTCGCATTCTATCCCGTCGGCGCCGCGATCGCGCTGTTGCTCGACGGGGTCTCGACCGACTGGCGCACGGCGTACTTCGATCGCGCGTACTCGCTCGACGCGCACGTCGACTAGCGCAACGGACTACTGGCGCGGCTCGAACCGGTATCCCGCGCCCCGCACCGTGCCGATCTTCACCTGGCGGCTCGCCGCGAGCTTGCGCCGCAGGTAGCTGATGTACACCTCGACGACGCCGCGGCGCGCCTTGATCTTCGCGTCGCCCCAGACGAAGTCGGCGAGCGAGTCGGCGCTCACGATCGCCGGCGCGCGCCAGAACAGGCAGTCGAGCACCGCGATCTCGCGCGGCGACATCTCCACCTCGTGGCCCGCGCACCACACGCGGTGCGCCTCGCGCTCGAACACGATGTCGCCCACGGCGATGCGGCTCGCCGCGTTCATCGCGCTCGCCCGACGCACCGCCGAGCGGAGCCGCGCGCGGAAGGAGGAGGTCATCGTCACCGTCGCGTCGTCCGCCCCCTCCTCGATCAGGTCGAGCACCGCGAACCGCCCGGGTGCCCGCACCACGACGACGTGGATCGTCGGCCAGCGCCGCCGCAGGTAGCGCACTCGCTCGACGACGTCGGCGCACTCACGCGCGTCGAGCACGATCAGGTCGGGACGCTGCCATCGGGTGATCGCCGGCGCCCCGGACTCCCACGCGCGAGCGCTCACCTGCACGTCCTCTCCCGCCAGCGTCGCGCCGAGCTCGGCGACGAGGCTGGCCGACCCGCTCACGACGACGACGTCGGCGCACGCCGGATGACGAAGCTCGAGGTCCATGGAAGTGGGAGTGGAGCGGGGACGGCGGGCGTCCACGTTAGAGCGGCAGGGAAGCGCTCGCAAGTCCACGCGGCGAGACGTGCCCCCTCAGACTACCCGGACCCCGAGCGCCCCCTGCAGCTCGTCCCACCGGCCGCGTGCCACGCGCAGCCGCACGCCGTCCCGCAAGACGATGCTCCCACCGCCATCCGACTCACGGTGCAGCTCGCGGATCCGCGACAGGTTCACGAGCACGGAGCGATGGATGCGGACGAAGGCGCGCGGCTCGAGCGCGTCCTCGAGCGCGTGCAGTCGCTGGAGCACGAGATGGCGCGCCGGGCCGGCGTGGATCCGCACGTAGTCGCCGTCGGCTTCGATCCAGTCGATCGACTCGACGTCCACGAGCGTGATGCGACTCCCATTCCGCACGCCGATCCGCCGCAGCGGAGCAGGTCGCGCGCTGGGTGCGTCGTGCGCGCCCGACTCGGCCGCGAGCGCGGAGGGCGGCTCCTGACGGCTGCGGCGCCCGTCGGTCATGCTGGCCAACGTGCGCTGCAGGGAGAGCGCGTCGAGGGCGCTCAGCCGCTCGATCGCGCGCGACACCGCCGCGTCGAACCGCGGCCGGCCGAACGGCTTGAGGACGTAGTCGAGCGCGTGCAGCTCGAACGCGCGGATCGCGTGCTCGTCGTGCGCGGTGACGAACACCACGCCGCGCGGCACCTCGTCGCCGAGCTCCTCCAGCACGCCGAACCCGTCGAGGTCGGGCATCTGCACGTCGAGGAACACGAGGTCGGGCCGCTCCCGTCGCACGAGCGCGACGGCGTCACGCCCGTTCGTCGCCTCGCCCACGACGCGGACGCTCTCGTGCGCGGCGAGCAGCGTGCGCACGACGTCGCGAGCGTCCGGCTCGTCGTCGACGATCACCGCACGGAGCGGCTCAGTCATCGGCCGCCTCGCTCGTCGCGACCTCGCTGGCGCGCCGCGGCAGCTCGATCGTCACCGTGGTGCCGTGCGACGCATGGCTCGTGATGCGCAGCTCGGCGCTCGCGCCGTAGACCTGTGCCAGTCGCTCGCGCGTGTTGCGCAGCCCCGTACCGGAGCCGCGCTGCGCGCTGGGCGCCTGCAGGCCGGGCCCGTCGTCGCGCACGGTGAGGCGCAGCCGGTCGTCGGTCACCGCCGCGTGCACTTCCACCTGCCCGGCGGTGGAGACCGCCGCGACGCCGTGGCGGATCGCGTTCTCGACGATCGGCTGGAGGATGAGCGGCGGCACGGCGCACCCGAGCGCCTCGTCCGGCGCACACACGGTGACGCGCAGCCGGTCGCGGAAGCGTGCCTCCTCGATCGACAGGTACTCGCGCACCAACTCGAGCTCCTCGGCGAGCGGGACCTCGAACCGCGAGGTGGACCGCTGCACCCGGTGGAACAGCGCGCCGAGCCGGTCGAGCACCGCGTCGGCCTCGTCGGCGCGCCCCGACCGCCACATCTGCCCGATGGTGTGCAGCGTGTTGAACAGGAAGTGCGGCCGGATCTGCGCGTTGAGGGCCTGCACCTGCGCGCGCGCGAGCTGGCCCTCGAGCTGGGCGAGCTGCAGCTCGCGCTCACGCGACGCACGGTAGTGCAGCAGCCACGACGTCGCGCCAGCCACGGCCAGCACCACCATGAGCGTGACGTGGAGGTTCACCGTGCCCCAGAGCATCCCCTGACGCGCGAGCGTGCCGAACCCGCGGAACGCGCCCATGCGGAGCCAGTAGCCCAGCACCACCAGCACGTTCGCGACGAACGAGAGAACGGGCAGCGCCGCGAGATGCGCCAGCACGTTCCGCCGCCAGCGTTCGCGCGACAGCGGGCACCGTCGCGTCAGCCAGATCACGGCGATCGTGATCGGGATCCACGGCAGCGTCTGGACGAGCGCGTCGGGCACGGCGCGGCCGAGCGGGATCGGCTCGCGGCCGGCGATGTTCGAGCCGAGTGCCGTCTGTGCGCCCAGCAGCACCCCGGCCACCGTCCACCCGAGCGCCACCGCCAGGACGAGCTTCCACCCGATGCGAAGTCGCGTGTCGCTCACGCCGCTGGAACTCGAAGGTGTGGAAGTGTCCGTAGCGAGCCGCATGTCGGCGTCGAGGGTGTGGCTCTTGGAATTGTACTGTACGAAAGCGTTACCCGACATGCGGGAGCTCGGGCGCGGCGCGCACGCGACGCCGCGCGAGATGGATGCGCTCGCACTGCCGCGGCTCTCGACGCGGAGCGTGCATCGACGCACCGCCTCCCCGACAGAACCATTCGACCAGATGTGGATCCGATGCGGCGAACGGAAGTCCGCCATCCACCCTCGACCACGCGGAAGGGCGGCCCCAGATTGCTCCCTCCGCGGCGACGCCGGCCGCGCTCCGTCCTCCCTCCGCTCCGATGAAACGCCTCATCCTCTGCTGCGACGGCACGTGGAACACCGCCGACCAGGACAACGACGGCACGCCCGCTCCGACCAACGTGGTCAAGCTGGCGTACCGCATCGCCAAGCGCGACGCGGCCGGCGTCCCGCAGGTGATCTTCTACGATCAGGGCGTCGGCACGGGCAACCACGTCGACCGCCTCACGGGCGGCGCGTTCGGTCAAGGGCTCGAGGACAACATCCACGACGCGTACCGCTTCCTGATCGCCAACTACGAGCCGGGCGACGAGATCTATCTCTTCGGCTTCAGCCGCGGCGCGTTCACCGCGCGCAGCATCGCCGGGATGATTCGCAAGTGCGGCATCCTCAACCGCGCGTCGGTCGCGCAGTACGTGCCGGCCAAGCAGCTGTATCACTCGGCCGTTCGTCCTGACGAGGCACCGGCGGCGGCGTTCCGCGCCGAGCATTCGTGCTGCGGCGCGGAGGCGATCAAGGTCCGCTGCATCGGCGTGTGGGACACCGTCGGCGCGCTCGGTATCCCGCTCGCCGGGCTGCGCGGGCTCACGCGCCGCGACGACGACTTCCACGACACGGAGCTGAGCGGCACCGTGGAGTTCGGCTATCACGCGCTCGCCATCGACGAGCATCGCGGCCCGTTCGTCCCGACGCTCTGGATGGAGAAGCCGAAGCCAAACCAGGTCGTCGAGCAGACCTGGTTCCCGGGCGTGCACAGCGACATCGGCGGCGGCTATCCGCAGAGCGCGCTCTCCGACATCGCGCTGGAGTGGATGATCGAGCGGGCGCGCGGGACCGGCCTCGCGATGGACGAGGAGTTCCTGCGCCGCTTTCCTCTCCATCCGGATCCGCTCGGCACGAAGCACGACTCACGCTCGTTCATGTACAAGTTCACGAGGCCGGTGGAGCGCGCGATCGACACGAGCGGCACGCAGCGCGTGCACGAGAGCGTGCTCCAGCGGTGGGACCACGACCCGTCGTACCGGCCGAAGAACGTGCGCGACTGGCTCGGTCGGCAGGCGGATCCCCGCGCGGGACGGCCGTAGCGCGATACCGGGATCGTTGCACGTCGCACGTCGCGACCAGCGGCCATCACCCGGTCGACGCCGCGACCTCCGCCGCCGTGCGCTCGACGTCGTGCGCGTCCTCGGTCGCGCCCCACCAGGAGCGCGACACGCGGATCGTGAAGCAGCTCCCCTTGCCGGGGACGCTGTGTGCCGACACGTCGCCGCCCAGCAGCCGGACGAGCCGCCGCGTCACGTGGAGCCCGAGCCCCGTGCCGCCGACGCGGCGCGTCGGCGCCTGATCCACCTGCCAGAAGGCATCGAACACGCGCGGGAGATGCTCCTCCGAGATGCCGATCCCCGTGTCCATCACCTCGAACACGACCTCGTCCACCGCCGTGTCGGCGCGCGCGCGGATGCTCACCTCGCCGTGATCGGTGAACTTCACCGCGTTGCCGAGCAGGTTGACGAGCGCCTGCCGCAGCTTGCCCGCGTCGGTCACCATCGTCACGTCCGGCTCCGGTACGGCGAGCAGCAGCGTGAGCCCCTTCTTCCGCGCCTCGGGCTCCATCATCGCCGCGGCCTCCTCCACGAGCGCCGCGACGCCGATCGTCGTCGGCGTGATGCGTTCGCGGCCCAGCTCGAGCCGCGACAGCGTGAGCACCTCGTCGATCAGCGCGAGTAGATGCTTCGCGCTCGCGCCGATTCGCTCGATCTGCTTGTGCTGCCCGGGCGTGGCGGGATCGGGGATGCCGTCGCGCAGCAGGCTGCCGTAGCCGATGATCGCGTTGAGCGGCGTGCGCAGCTCGTGGCTCATCACGGCGAGGAAGTCGTTCTTCGCACGGTTGGCGCGCTCGGCCTCGTCGCGCGCCGCGGCCGCGTGCTCGAGCGCCAGCGACTGGGCACGCTCGCCGCGCTGCACGATCGCCGCCGCACGCACCAGCACCGTGAGCTGGATCCCCATCATGACGACGACGAAGATCGCCATGCCGACTTCGCGGCTGACGGTGTCCTGCTCCCGCGCCAGGATGAACAGCCAGCCGAGCATCACCGGCACGATCGTGAGCGCGACGAGCAGCCGGCGCGCCAGCATCCCCGTGCCGGTGCGTGACACGATGCGGCCGGCCCAGGAAGCGTTCGGGCGCGCGCTGAGGATCCCGACCGAGATCGTGAAGAACGCGCACGCCGTCGACACCGCCATCGCCGCCGCCGCGTCCATCTTGAACAGCGCCGTCGCGCCGTAGAGGTGGCCGATCAGCGCGAGCATCGCGATCCCGATCCCGAGCGTCGAGAACCAGTGCGCGATCTGCCGGACGCGCCGCGACTGTCCGTCGAGGAGGAAGAGCGCCGCGCCGACGAGCGTGAACGTGACCGCCGAGTTGGTCGCCATCCGGCCGATCGGCTGGTACGGCAGCCGCGCCAGGGTGTCGTGGAAGAACAGCGTGTCGATCCCGGCGTCCCATCCGAAGACGCGCTCGGCGAGCGTCACCACGCCGACGGCCAGCACGACGAGCGCGAGCGCGCGCGCGATGACGAAGCGCCAGCGCGTCTCCCGCGCCGTGACCCGCTGCATCAACAGCGAGACCGCGGCGACGATGAACGTCACCGCAGTGATCGGCAGCATGTGGATGGTGCCGAGTCCGGCGCGCTGCATCGTCTCGATCCCGAAGGTCCAGCCGATGATGACCGCCACGCCGATCGCGAGCGTCGCCATCGCGCACGCGGCGGTGAGCCGCGCTGCCTCGGCTCGCGGTGGGCGCGTCACGTCCGTACCTCCCGCCGCGCGCTCCGCACCACCGCGCCCTTGCCCATGCTCACGTCTCCGGAAATCGTGCCGTTCGACGACGCGTACGCTGGCGCTCCGCGTGGGCGTGTCAAGGGGCGCACGCGACGCGCGATGTGTCCTGCGTCACATCCCTTCGACAAGCTCAGCCGGCGCTCACCCTTCGCGACGATCGATGCCGACGAAACCTGTCGCGCACCGGCCCGCTCGCCGCATGGCGCGCCGCGTAACCCGCGCAGCGCGTCACTCGCCAACTTGCGCAGCGCGCGTCATCTTCGGCTCGGCTCCGCGGACGGCACCACACACCGCGGACGACGTGCGGCTCTGCGCACCCGCGCATCCGCGCATCCGCGAACCTCTGAACCCGCGCTCCGTGACGCCGCGCATGACCTTCGCACCACGCCGGGCGGCTGCGCCCGCGATCCTCGCTTCGGCGCTCCTCGCCCTGGGCTGCGCCAGGGCCAACGCGCCCGCCTCCGCGACTCGGACGCCGACGGTCACCCGCGCGCGCTTCGGCGTCGCGCCCGACGGCAAGCCGGTAGACGTCTTCACGCTCGAGAACGTGCGCGGCATCCGCCTGCGCATCCTCACCTACGGCGGGATCATCCAGACGCTCGAGACCCCCGATCGGTCGGGAAAGCTCGACGACGTCGTCCTCGGCTTCGACGACCTGCAGGGTTACGTGAAGCGCTCGCCCTACTTCGGCGCGATCGTCGGCCGCTACGGGAACCGCATCGCGCGCGGCCGCTTCACGCTCGAGGGGAAGACGTACACGCTGGCAGTCAACAATGCCCCCAACCACCTCCACGGAGGGATCAAGGGGTTCGACAAGGTGGTCTGGGACGCCGAGGCGTTCCGTAGCGACACCGCCGCGGGCGTCGTCCTCACGCACGTCAGCCCCGACGGCGACGAGGGCTATCCCGGCACCCTCCGCGCGCGCGTGACCTACACCCTCACCAACCGCGACGCGCTCGTGATCGACTCCGAGGCGACGACCGACAGGCCTACGGTCGTGAACCTCACCAACCACACCTACTGGAACCTCGCGGGCGACGGGACGCGCGACATCCTCGGCCACGTCCTGAGCCTCCCCTCCAATGCGATCGTTCCGGTGGACTCGACGCTGATCCCAACCGGACAGCTCATGCCGGTCGCCGGGACGCCATTCGACTTCCGCACGCCGACGCCCGTCGGCGCCCGCATCGACGACCCGCACGTCCAGATCCGCTACGGTCGCGGTTACGACCACACCTTCGTGCTGGACCGCGAGACCGGCACGCCGCCGTCGCTCGCCGCCCGCGTGACCGAGCCCACGACGGGGCGCAGGCTCGACATCTACACGACGGAGCCCGGGGTCCAGGTCTACTCCGGCAACTTCCTCGACGGCACCGTGACCGGAAAGCGCGGGCGCGTGTACGCGCGGCGCTTCGGCCTCGCGCTCGAGACGCATCACTACCCCGACTCGCCGAACCAGCCGAGCTTCCCATCGGTGGTCCTGCGGCCGGGCGAGACGTATCGGACGCGAACGGTGTTCCGGTTCGGGGTAACACCTTAGGCGCAGGGCGCGTAGTGAGGGGGTGAGTCACCGTTGCGCGATGCGCTGTGCGCCATGCGCTGTGCGCTATGCGCTGTGCGCCATGCGCTGTGCGCGAGCGGCCGCGGGAAGCCCGGTCGCTCGAGGCCGATTCGCACCACCCACAGCTCATAGCTCATAGCTCATAGCTCATAGCTCATAGCTCATAGCTCATAGCTCACAGCTCACAGCTCACAGCTCACAGCTCATAGCTCACCTCCACTCCCCCGCCGACATGCTCTCCTGGCTCAAACGCGTCGTCTCCGAGCCGCAGCCCGAGTCCCGGGTCATCGACGGGATTCGCGTCGACGTGCTCAACACGCGCGAGGACGTCAGCACGGAGCGGGTGTTCCGGCGGGCCGAGGCGGTGATCGCGCGGGTGCGGCAGTACCAGCCGTGGCGCCTGGCGCACATCCGGCGCGACATCGCCGGCATCGTCGTCATGCGCTACGCGTGCCGCGCCGCGTACTTCTCCGAGCAGCGGCTGTGCATGCTCGAGCTGACGTTCATGGCGAACGAGCAGTTCTCCGACTCGCAGGTCGCCGCGTCGTTCGTGCACGAGGGGATGCACGCGCGGCTCGACCGGCTCGCGACGACGTACGGCGTGATGCCGTTCGCCCTGGCGCCCGCGCGACACGAGCGCATCTGTCGCCGGGCCGAGCGGGATTTCGGGCTCGCCGTCCCCGACGGTGGGCCGGTGGTGCAGCGCGCCGTGCAGTCGATGCGCCTGGCCGACGAGGAGGTGGCGCCGACGATCGAGTGGCAGGAGGCCAGCCGGCGGGTGGCCGAGGTGGATCGCGCGCAGGCACTTTCGCCGCGGCC
>DASTSX010000375.1:0-8429 GCA_035760455.1 Gemmatimonadaceae bacterium
GTGCGCGCGCTCGCTGAACCGGTCTGCCATCCGACCGGCGATCCCCGCGCTCTTGGCCACCTTGAGCGTCGCCACCTCTTCCGTCGCGCCGGCGAACAGCTCGGCGCCGAGCGCGGTGAGCCGGTCGCCCGCGCGACGGGCCTCGCGCTGCTGCCGTCGCGCCGGAACGAGCAGCAGGAGCGCTCCCGCGGCGGCGATGAGCGCGAGCGCCGGCGAGATGGCCAGCGCGGCCGCGCCGTAGACGATGCCGATGAGCAGCTGGAGGGAACCGGTCAGCAGCTGGTTCGTCGTCATGCTCACGCGCTCGAGCTCCGCCGTGAGCACGTGCGCGAGCCGCGCGCCGCGGAGCGGCGCGATGATCTCCCAGCGCGCGCGCACGAGCGCCCGGTACAGCCGCTCGCGCAGGGTGCGCGTCACCTCGACCTGGACGCGCACCGAGGCCACCGATTCCGCGAACTCGAGCGCGGACCGTGCCGCCACGATCGCCACATACATGAGCAGTGCGCCGCCGAGCGAGTTCGGAACGATCGGCGCGAGCTTGGCCAGCACGCCGCTCGCCGCCGGTCCGCCCGTGGAGACCCCGGCGAGCGCGAGGAGCGGGAACAGCAGCACGAGCCCCGCGCCTTCCGTGAGGGCGACGAGCACCATCAGGACGATCGAGGCGACCGTCGCCCGCGGTGCCGCACGAAGCAGCATCGCGGCGAAGCGCCGGATGGAGAAGGCGTTCACGCGTGGTCTCGGGGCGTCGGCGGAGGGAACGAAGCGCGACGCCGTTCGGCGGCGCGCTCCATCAATGGATGGACGACGCATCGATCTCGGACCCGGTCACGTCTCACGACGCCGCTCCGCGTAGGGATCCACCGTCATGAGCGGCGCGAACTGCGCAGCCTCCTCTCCGCCGACCGGGATGCCGTGCGGCGTCTCGAGCCACGCGTGCGCGCCGAACGCTTCCGTCGCGCCGAGCTTGACGCCGATGGTCATCCGGCTGCGACGGTTGTGGCGCGCCGAGAGGAGCATCCCGGCGGTCGCCTGGGCGAGGCACTTCGCGCCGGGCACGAGCATCGCGGCGCGACGAACCGCGCGTTCCAGCTGCGCGTCGTCCTCCGGCGAGCCGTCGACGGGGCTCGGCGCGAGCCGGCGCGCGAGCGACACCGTGGCCCGCTCGATCCGCCTGAAGTTCAGCATCGCCAGCGAGAGCCGCACCGCGGCGAGCACGACGAACGCCTCCGCCAGCGCCATCCAGTCGCCGCGCGGCCAGCGGCGCCTACGGAAGATTTGCATCGCCCTCCGCGGGCACCTCGCGAACGAGCTGGCGCGCCGACAGGTCGCCGAGCAGCGCCAGCAGATCGCGCTCGCACTGCTCGGGCGTCACGTCGAACTCCGCCGTGATCGTGCGGACGAGCTCCGACACGCGGCGTGGGGTGGCGATCAGCGTCCACACGCGCGCGCCCACGGCATCGAGGCCGTAGTACACCCCGTCCCGCATGCCGAGGATCACCGACTCGTCGCCGAGCGAGGTGGAGACCTGCTCGTCGGACACGACGACGCACGATTCGCGGGTGAGTGGCATTGTGGAGAGTGGCGCGAGGCAGGAGTCGGCATGCGAGCCGCCGAGGTCGAACCTTAGGCGGCGGCACCGTCGGAACGCAACGGTGGCGGACTGGTCGGTGCCCTCGGCTGCGCGTCGATCGTCATCACTCGACGCCCTCGGGTATCGCCGACGCCGGCCGGCGCTCTCTCCCACCCTCTCGGATGCCGCTGCCCCAGTTCCTGACCGTCGCCAGCCTGTTCGTGCAGTCTGGCGCGGCGCTCATCATCGCCTGCGTCTTCGTCGGACTTCAACGGCGATACTGGCGGCCATTCCTCCGGCACTGGACGTGGAGCTGGCTCGCGCTCGCCGCCTTTACGGCGCTGAGCGCCATCGCGCGCATCGTCTTCGTCGGCCGCGGGATGGGCTACCTCCCGCACGCGGTGATCTCGACGCTCTCGGGCGTCGCCGGCTGCCTGCAGCTCGCGTGGCTGCTCCTCGGGACCTTCGAGCTCACCACCGGAATCTCTCTCCCGAGGGCGACCACGCGCCGCATCGTGATCGCCGCGGCGGTCGGGGGTGCGCTGCTCTCCGCGCTCTTCTGGTGGGATGCCGCGAACTACGAGCTGGTGTACCAGCTCCGCGTCACGATGCGCCGCGTGCTCGTGGCGGTGGCGTCGCTGGTCGCCGCCAGGGCCATCAGCCGCGCGCCGCGCATCGCGCGGGCGATCGGCCGGCGCTCCGTCATGCTCGCCTTCTTCGGGCTCGCGGCGCACCAGGCGCACTTCCTCGCGGTAGCGACCGATCCCGACGTGCGCGCGCTGTATCCGCTCTGGCTCGCCTCGATCGGGCTGGTCGATGTCGTGATCTACTTCGGGCTCGCCATGGGTCTCGTGATCTGGCTCCTCGAGGAGGAGCGCCAGGCGACGATGGACGCCGCGGCGAAGATCGAGAAGATCGCGTATCACGACGCGCTCACCGGGCTGCCGAACCGCCAGCTCTTCCTGAACCAGATGGGGATGGCGCTGCACCGGGCGCGCCGCACCAACAGCATCGTGGCCGTGCTGTTCCTCGACCTGGATCGGTTCAAGGTGGTGAACGATTCGCTCGGGCACGCCGCCGGTGACCTGCTGCTCCAGACGGTCGCGGAGCGGATACGGACCGCAGTGCGCGGCGAGGATTCGGTGACGCGCCTCGGCGGCGACGAGTTTGCCGTGTTGTGCACCGATGTCGGAACGCCGGAGGACGCGGTCATGGTGGCGGAGCGGATCATCGCTGCCGTGAAGCGGCCCATCTTCCTCGAGGGGCAGGAGGTGTTCGTCACCACCAGCCTCGGCATCAGCCTGTTCCCCGCCGACGCGACCCAGCCGGAGGGCCTGCTCAAGAACGCCGACGCCGCGATGTACCGGGCCAAGTCCCAGGGGCGCGACATCGTCGAGCGGTACGTCCCGGAGCTCGGCGCGGCGGCGTTGGAGCAACTCGGGCTGGAGAGCCAGCTGCAGCGTGCGCTGGCGAACGACCAGCTGCTCGCCTACTACCAGCCGATCGTCGACTCCGGCACGGGCAGGATCAACGGGGTCGAGGCGCTGCTGCGCTGGAACCACCCCGAGCGCGGGCTGCTGCTCCCCTCGGAGTTCATCGGGCTCGCCGAGGCGACGGGGGCGATCGTCCCGATGGGGGAATGGGTCCTCCGCGAGGCCTGCCTTCAGGTGCAGCGGTGGCGCGACCGCGGCCAGCCGCATCTCCGCGCCGCCGTCAACCTCTCCGTCCGCCAGCTGCAGCAGGTGGACCTCGTCACGCGCGTGCAGACGGTGCTCGACGAGACCGGGCTCCCGGCCGACCGGCTCGAGATCGAGATCACCGAGAGCATCGCGATGCGCTCGCGCGGGCGTGCGATCGACAACCTGCGGGCGCTCAAGGCCATGGGCGTCCGTGTCTCGATCGACGATCTGGGCACGGGATACTCGTCGCTCAGCGCGCTGCGGCTCTTCCCGATCGACTCGCTCAAGATCGACCGCAGCTTCGTGAACGGCGTCCCGCACAACACGGACGACAGCGCGATCGCCGCCGCCGTGATCGCGCTCGGGAAGACCCTGGGGGTGAACGTCATCGCCGAGGGGATCGAGCGCCCCGAGCAGCTGGCGTTCTTCACCGAGCACCGGTGCGGGGAGTGGCAGGGCTTCCTGCTCGCGTCGCCACTCACGACCGAGCAGTGCACCGAGCTGCTATTCGGCGACGGCGTCGCGGGCCATCTGGAGGCGGCGTCAGGCGCCCTCGCGTCACGCTGAGCCCGCCGCACCGCGGAGGGTGCCAGGTCGGTGCCGTGTCGTCCGTTACGATGACGAGGCCGCCGGGGTCCTTGCTGGAACGTCTGCGTCCGGAAGGTTTACCATCAGCATCTCCCCCCACGCCGATCGACGCTCCCGTCAGTCGGCGCGGGTCGCCGCGCATGCAGGCCGCTCCCGCCGTTCCCCGTCGCTCCACACGCCGACACGACCACGCATGCCCCTGCGCGCGCGCTGTGCTCTCGCCCTCAGCTCTCTCGTAGCCCTGGCGGCCTGCCGGAGCGAGGGCCCGGTCGGCCCCGTCGGCGGCCCCTTCTCGATCGGCCAATCGCTCGCCGTGGCGAGCGACCGCGACGTCCGCGTCCTCGGCGGCACCACGGGCGGCGAGTTCGTCGCCGTGGTCGTCAATCTCGGCGTCGACAGCCTGGCCAAGTCGAGCTACTCGCTTCGCACGAGCGGTCTCGGCGTGCCGCCGAAAGCGCCCTTCGGCGCGCGTGCCCCGCTGTCGGAGTCGGTGAGCGCCGTGCCTCGCCCCCTGCTGCGCGACCAGGCGTTCGAGTCGCGGCTCCGCGAGCGCGAGCGCGTCGAGCTGACGTCGCGGTTCGCCGACGCGCGGCGATGGCACGCGGCCGCCATTCCGGCGCTGCCGACCAGCGTGTCGGTCGGCGACATCGTCACGATCAACGTGAACGCCCTGGATGCGTGCGCCAACCCGGTGTACCACCCGGCGCGCGTGATGGCGGTCGGCAGCAAGGCGTTGATCCTCAACGATACCCTGAATCCGAAGCCGGGGTTCTCGACGGCCGACTTCCAGCGTCACGCCGCGAACTTCGATACGCTCATCTATCCGATGGACGTAGCGGCGTTCGGAGAGCCGACGGACATCGACAAGAACGGCCGGATCGCGATCGTGTTCACGCGCGCGGTCAACGAGCTGACGCCGCGCGGGGCGCTCTCGTACGTGGGAGGGCTGACGTTCTCGCGCGACCTCTTCCCGCAGGCGGGGAGCCCCCGCGCGCAGGCGTGCGCATCGAGCAACGAGGGCGAGTACTTCTATCTGATGACGCCCGACCCGAACGGCACGATCAACGGGAATCGGCGCACGAACGCGTTCGTCGACACGAACACCAAGGCGGTCGTGGCGCACGAGCTGGTGCACCTCATCAACGCGTCGCGCAAGCTCTACGTGAACACGTCGGCTCCCAAGTTCGAGGAGAAGTGGCTCGACGAGGGACTCGCCCACATCGCCGAGGAGCTTCTCTTCTACCGGGAGGCCGGGCTCGCGCCGCGTTCCAACCTCACGTACCAGTCGCTCGTGGCGAGCAACCGCGTGCGGTACGCGTATCTCGCCGACATGTCGGGGAACGCGGTCCGCTATCGCGACTACCTCTCGTCCACGGCCAGCTCGTCGCCGTATCGCGGCGGCGATTCGCTCGAGACACGCGGTGCGGCGTGGTCGCTGCTGCGCTACCTCGCCGATCGGGCGGGTAGCTCGGACGGTGACAAGTGGTCGCGCCTCGTCAACAACTCCGCCACCGGCGTCGCCAACCTGCAGAGCGTGTTCGGCGAGCTGTCGCCGCTGCTCCGTGACTGGGCGGTCTCGCACGCGGTCGACGACGTCGCGTCGGTCGCGCCCGAGCTGCAGCACAAGAGCTGGAACTTCCACAGCATCTTCGCGGGAGTCGACGGGATCGCGGCGCTCTACCCACTCGCGGTGACCGGCATGTCTCCGAGCACGTCCACCTATGGGGGCTCGGTCGCTGCCGGCGGCTCGGCGTACTACACGTTCACGGTGCCGGCCGACGGCACCGCCACGCTCACGCTCGGCGGCCAGTCGGGCGCGGCGGGCTCCAACCTCCAGCTCGTCATCGTCCGTATCAAGTGATGCGCCATTCTTTCGTTCTGCTCGCCGCCTCCTCGCTCGCCGTGCTCGGCGCAGCGTGCGGCTCCGACTCGTCGGGACCGAAAATCGGTCCGCCGAGCCAGGTGACGGTCTCCTCTCCGCCCAGCGCCAGCGGCACCGTGCGGACGTCGGTCGGTTCGTTCGGCGTGAAGGTCGCCGACGCGAACGGGAACGCCGTCTCGGGGATCGTGGTGAACTTCTTCGCCACGGGTGGCGGAGGGGTCACCTTCGCCCCGTCGTCGGCGATATCCGATGCCGCGGGCGTCGCCACGACCGCCGTCACCCTGGGCACCAAGACCGGCAGCGTGCAGCTCACCGCGTATGCCACCGGTGTCTCGGCGCCCGCGTCGGCGACCGTGACGGCGACGGCGGGTCCGCTCGTCTCCCTCGTCACCACACCGAGGACGATGCGCCTGTCGGCCGTCGGCGACACGGCGCGGATCACGTACGTGATGCAGGACGAGTACGCGAACCCGGTGACGGGCGCGGCGCTCACGTTCACGGTCGCCGATCCGACGCTGGTGAGCGTCGACGCGCAGGGACTGGTGCGGGCGCTGCGCGCCGGCGGGTCGACCACCGTCGCCGTGAGCTCGGGCGCGCGCTCCGACACCGTCGCGGTGTCGGTGCTCGCCGTCGGCGCGACGCCGTGCTCCGGTGTCGCGTCTCCCAGCGCGATGGCCGTGGGCGCCGTGGTGGCGGCGCAGGGCGCGAGCATCTGCCTCACGGGCGACGCGACCGCCGCGTCCGAATACACGGTGATCGCGTACAACTCGTCGACGAACGGCGCGACGCGGCTGGCCGCGACCATCACCGCGACGGGCGTGGCGGCGCCGCCCTCGTCGCAGCGCCTCCCCACGACGTCTGGGCCGATCCTCTCGCGCGCGCCGCTGGGCACCGGCGCGTCGGCCACCACGGCGCTCGACGAGAGCTTCCATCTGCGCCTGCTCTCCGAGGCGAAGGGGCTGACCCGGCTCTTCGGGACGGCGCGCGCCGCGCGTCGCGCGCGGCTGTCGGCCAGCCGCACGACGAGCGGCGGCCTCGCGCCGTCCGCGTCGCCGTCGCTCTCGTCCGTGCCGTCGCTGCCGGCCAACCCGAGCGTCGGCGACATCGTCCGCCTGAACGTGGCCTCGACGTCGTGCAGCGAAGGCATCATCCGCGGCTTCCGCGTCGCGGCCGTCGGCGCGAAGGCGGTCGTGCTGGCCGACACGCTCAATCCGGCCAATGGGTTCACCGACGCCGACTACAAGCGCTTCGCCGATCGGTTCGACGACCTGGTGTACCCACTCGACGTGGAGAACTTCGGCGCGCCGAGCGACCTGGATGGGAACGCCAGGCTGGCGATCCTGTTCACCAAGTACGTCAACGAGCTCACGCCGGCGAACTCCGGCTCGTTCGTGGGCGGCTTCTTCCACCCGCGCGACCTCTTCCCCAAGACCGCGGCCAACGGCCTCCAGGCGTGCCCGACGAGCAACGAGGGCGAGATGTTCTACATGCTCGTCCCCGATCCGACGGGCGTGGTCAACGGCAACAAGCGCACGCTCGGCTTCGTCGACACGCTCACGATCGGCGTGCTCGCGCACGAGTTCCAGCATCTCATCAATGCGGGACGCCGGCTCTACGTGAACACGACGGCCGAGGAGTTCGAGGAGACGTGGCTCAATGAAGGGCTGAGCCACATCGCCGAGGAGCTGCTGTACTACCGCGAGAGCGGGATGCAGCCGCGGCAGCGTCTCACCGATGCACTGATCCGCGCGACGCCCGCCAAGTACCAGCTCTGGCGAGCCGACGCCGCGTCGAACTTCTCCCGCCTCCTCGACTACATCGAGAACCCGGGGGCGTCGTCGCCGATCGACGACGCCAACGACGACCTGTCGACGCGTGGCGCGGCCTGGAGCTTCCTGCGCTACGCGGTCGACCGCGCGTACACGAGCGACGCGGGCGTATGGTCGCGCTTCACCAACTCCGTGCAGACCGGCCTCAATACGGTGGCCGACGGGCTGCTCACCGATCCGCGCCCGTACCTCGCCGACTTCAGCCTGGCGAACTACATCGGCGACCTCGGCGTCAACGCCGATCCGCGCTTCCTGCACAAGAGCTGGAATTACCGGGACATCTTCGCGAAGACCTTCGGCAGCCGCGCGACGGGGACGTTCGTCCCGCTCGGGTATTATCCGATCGGCGTCACCGGCCTGGCGGACGCCGCGGCGACGTCGGTGAGCGTGAAGGGCGGTTCGGCGAGCTACTATCGTCTCGCCGTGCCGGCCGGTAAGGAGGCGCTCGTGAGCTTCGCCTCGGGGCAGGGGGCGCCGAACGCGTCGTTCGTCTTCTCGGTGGTGCGAACGAAGTGAGGTGATCGCGGCGCGGACGCGCATCGCCGGACGTCGAAGCGGGTGGTGGCCACGGGCCGCCACCCGCGTTCGTTGGGGGGACCGCCGAACGCCGGAGTGACGGCGACGGCGCAGCAGGGGTGCGCATTGGATGGGCCGTCGCGAACCCGGTGCGGCGAGTTCGCGTCCCGTTCTAGCCGAACTGCCGTTCGGGCCGTACGCTCGACGTGCCGGTTTCCCGGGCACGCACCGGGTGGCGTGCCCGCGCGCATCCCTCATTCGGAGCATCCTCAATGGCATCTTCGACCTCGACGTCGCGCGCCCGCCGAATGGGCGCGCTCCTGGCCACTCTGCTCATGCCCGCCACGCTCGCCGCGCAGGCCGGC
>DASTSX010000376.1:0-5405 GCA_035760455.1 Gemmatimonadaceae bacterium
ACGCTCGTCGACGCGCAGGCCGTAGCCCTCGAGGCCGACCATCTTGCGCGGATTGTTCGTGATCGGCCGGATCGAGCGCAGGCCGAGGTCGAGAAGGATCTGCGCACCGATGCCGTAGTTGCGCAGATCGGGCGCGAAGCCGAGGCGCTCGTTCGCCTCGACGGTGTCGGCGCCGGCGTCCTGGAGCTCGTATGCCTTCAGCTTGTTGAGGAGGCCGATACCGCGGCCCTCCTGATCGAGGTAGACGATCGCGCCGCGGCCTTCCTTCTGGATCATCTGCATCGCCGTCTCGAGCTGCCAGCCGCAATCGCAGCGCATCGAGTGGAAGACGTCGCCCGTCAGACACTTCGAGTGCATGCGGACGAGGACGCCCTCGCCGTCGGAGACGTCCCCGAAGGTGATGGCCACGTGCTCGTGCGTGTCGACGTCGTTCCGGTAGCCGAACACCTTCCACTCGCCGTATGGCGTCGGGAGCCGGGCCTCGGCGACGCGGTGCACGAGCCGCTCGTTGCGGAGCCGATGCGCGACGAGCTGCGCGACGGTGATGAACGTGAGGCCGTGCTCGCGTGCGAAGGCCTCGAGCTCCGGACGCTTGGCCGTCGTGCCGTCCTCGTTGAGCACCTCGCAGATGACACCGGCGGGATAGACGCCGGCGAGCCGCGCGAGGTCGATCGCCGTCTCGGTGTGCCCCACGCGCTGCAGCACGCCGCCGTCGCGCGCACGGAGCGGGAAGACGTGCCCGCCGTAGCGGAGATCGCCCCGCACGGTCGCGGGATCGACGAGCACCTTCACGGTCGTCGCGCGGTCCTGCGCGCTGATCCCGGTCGTCACGCCGAAGCGCGGGCCGGCATCGACGCTCACCGTGTACGCGGTGCGGTACTCGTCGGGGTTGCTCTCGGCCATCGGCGCGAGACCGAGCTGGTCGACGCGCTCACCGGTGAGGGCGACGCAGATCAAGCCACCGGCGCGCTTCACCATGAACGTGATCAGCTCCGGGGTGACGAGGGAGGCGGCGCAGATCAGGTCGCCCTCGTTCTCGCGATCCTCGTCGTCGGCGACGATGACGAGCTTGCCGGCGGCGAAGTCCGCGATCGCCTGTTCAACGGTGGAGAAGGGCATGGCAGTCAAAGGGTTCGGCGCGCGGCGTAGGACGTCGGCATCAGCGCGCGGCCGCGTAGGGAGCGACGAGCTGGCGGACGTACTTGCCGACCATGTCCGCCTCGACGTGGACGCCGTCGCCGGCGCGGAGCGCGCCGAGGGTGGTGTGCGTCCAGGTGTACTCGATCAACGACAGCTGAAGAATCCCTGGCGCCGGCAGCGCGTTCACGGTCAGGCTGACGCCGTCGATCGCGACGGACCCGTGGGGCACGAGCAGCGGCTCGACCTCGTCGGGCACCCGAACGTCCACGAGCAGCGCGTCCTCGCGACGCCGCACGGCGTCGACGGTGCCGACCGCGTCGACGTGCCCCTGCACCATGTGACCGCCGAGGCGGTCGCCGAGGCGCAGCGCACGCTCGAGGTTCACCCGTCGGCCGACGTCCCAGGCGCCGATCGTCGTGCGGTCGAGCGTGGTGACGACGGCGGCGACGGAGAACCATCCCTGGCCGTGCTCGCGCACGGTGAGGCACGCGCCGTTCACGGCGATGCTCTCGCCCGCGGCCAGGCCCGTGTAGCGCGACGCCACGCGCAGCTCGCGCCCGGCGTCCGTCCGCTCGACACGCTCGACGACGCCGACGTCGTCAATCAGCCCGGTGAACATTCAAATAGCTCCCCCCTCCTCAGCCGGGAGGGGCGTAGACCGACATCTCGTCGTCCTCGAAGCGCCGGGTGCGGAGGAGGCGCCACCGCGGGGCATCCTCCGCGCGGGTCGGCGGCACCGCGCCGAAGGCGTTCAGCGCACCGCCGCCGAGAACGAGGGGTGCCCGAAAGATAATCAGGCGATCGACCAGCGCCTCCTGGAGGAGCGTCGAGGCGAGGGTCGCGCCGCCCTCCACGAGGAGCGAGCGCACCCCGCGCTCGCGCAGCGCGACGAGCGCGTCACGCGAGGTGGCGGCGTGGAGCAGCGTGACCCCCGTGTGCTCGAGCGCGGCGGCGTGTGCGGGCTCGGGCGCCCAGCAGACCGCCACGACGGGCACCTCGTGCGCGCCGCGGGCGAGCCGGGAGGTCCGCGGCAGCCGCGCCGAGGTATCGAACACGACGCGCGTGGGAGCGACGCGCGGCGGCGCCCAGTGGCGCACGGTGAGCTCCGGATCGTCCGCCAGCACCGTCCCGATGCCGACCGCGATCGCGTCGGCGCCGGCGCGCAGGCGATGCACCTCGCGCCGCGCCAGCTCGCCAGTGAGCCACCCCGGGAGGCGCGACTGGTCGGCGATCGCGCCGTCGAGGGAGAGGGCGAGCTTGAGCTGCACGAAGGGCCGGTCGCTGCGCAGCGCATGAAAGAAGGGCGCGTTGAGCTCGCGTGCCGCCTCCTCCTCGACGCCGACGGTCACCTCCACGCCGGCATCGCGCAGCCGTCGAGCGCCGCCCTGCGCGACGGGGCTCGGGTCCTCGCAGGCCGCGACGACGCGGCGCACGCCCGCCGCGAGGATCGCGTCGGTGCACGGTGGCGTCTTGCCGTGATGGTCGCACGGCTCGAGGCTCACGTAGAGCGTTGCACCGCGCGCCCGCTCCCCCGCCGCGCGCAGGGCCTCGACTTCGGCGTGCGGTCCACCGTAGTGCGCGTGCCAGCCCTCGCCGACCACGACGTCGTCCTGCACGACGACGGCGCCGACCATGGGGTTCGGCGCCGTCTGTCCCCACCCGCGCTCGGCCAGCGCGAGCGCCCGGCGCATCCACGCGCTGTCGTCCGGCGCGACCGGGCGCTCGTCGAGCATCCGCTAGAAGCCGATGCGGATTCCCACCGACCCGTACGTGCGCGCCTTGTCGGCGCGGCCGGTCTGGAACTCGTTGAACGTGTCCACCGTGCCTCCGGTCACCTGCCCAACCTCGCCAATCAGCTTGACCACCGGAAGGTTGAGCGAGACGTCGAGGAAGTAGTTGGTGCGCGTGAGCTCCTGCGAGAGGGGCACCACGTCCGAGGTCTGCGCGCCGATCGGGGTATTGCGCACCGTGGCCTGGATGTTGGCCGACTGGTCGTACGTGTCGCGGCCCACGCCGGCGGCAAGGCCCAACAGCATCAGGCTCTTGCTCGCCACGAGCCGGTACGCCGAGGTCTTCACCCGCACGTCGCGGATGTCGACGTCGATGTTGGACGACGTGCCGCTGATCGTGGTGGTGGGCAGATCGCGCTTGAGGTAGGTGAAGGAGAGGCCCGGCACCACGATCGACTCCTGGAGCAGGCCCACGCGGACGCCGTAGCCGAGCTGCAGGTTCCGATCGGGCTCGATCCGGATCTCGTCGCCGGCCTCACCGATCGTCGGCACGTACGTGGCGCTGAGCAGCAGGTCGACACCGAGGACGCTGGTCAGCCCGAGCGGCACGCCGCCGAAGATCCCGACCTCCGCGTCGGCCGTGGGGAGCCCGACGATCTGCTCCTCGGCCGGCAGCGCGTTCGCGCCCGTACGCTGCACCCGCCCCTGCGCGCCGGGCGTCGGAAAGGCGCCGATGTCGGGCAGGTCGCCGTTGAAGACGTTGGCACGGAGCCCGATCGAGAAATGGCCGGGACCGAGCGTGCTGCCGCGACCGAGCGTGGCGTTCCCGCCGGCGAGCGCGAGGCCGAGCTGCGGCGTCATCAGCTGGAAGACGTCCACCGCCATCTGGCAGGCGTCCTGCGAGGCGCGCGAGCGATCGGGCACCTGCAGGCCGCCGATCGTGGTGACCGATCCGGGGGGACAGTTGTTCGCCGTTCCCTGCGCCCGTGTGACCGACGCGAGGAACAGCACGAGCCCTGCACCGAGATACATCGCCTTTCTCATTCCTTGCCCTCTCGAGAGATGTGCACCTGGCCCGTCCCGCGCACCGTGCGCCCGAGACGCCAGGCATCGACGTTGGCCGACCTGGCGCTCGCCTCGACCGCGGCGGCGCCTGCGTCGTCGGTGATCACGACCATGCCGACCCCCATGTTGAACGTGCGGTACATCTCGTCGCGCGAGACCTGTCCGTGGCGCTCGAGCTGCGCGAAGAGATTCGGGATCGGCCAGCTCGTGCCGTCGATCGCGGCGTCGAGCGTGTCCGGCAGCACCCGATTCACGTTGCCCGGCAATCCACCGCCGGTGATGTGGGCCATGCCATGGATCCTTCCCAGTATCGGTCTGACCAGCGGCAGGTACGAGCGGTGCACGCGCAGCAAGACGTCGGCGACGCTCGCCGACTCGCCCGGAAACGGGTCGTCGACCCGCAGTCCCATCCGCTCGGACACGATGCGACGCGCGAGCGAGTACCCGTTCGTGTGCAGCCCGCTGCTGGCCAGGCCGAGGATGACGTCGCCCTCCTCCACGCGATCGGCGCCGAGGATGGCGTCCTCTTCCACACACCCGACGATGAAGCCGGCGAGGTCGTAATCGGGCGGGGTGTAGATGCCCGGCATCTCCGCCGTCTCCCCGCCGACGAGCGAGCAGCCGTTCTCGCGGCATCCGGCGGCCACGCCGCTCACCACTGCCTCCACCACCTCGGGGACCAGCCGTCCGGCCGCGAAGTAGTCGAGAAAGAAGAGCGGCACCGCGCCCTGGACGAGGATGTCGTTGACGCAGTGGTTGACGAGATCGTGGCCGACCGTGCCGTGCCGCCGCGCTTCGATCGCCACGCGCAGCTTCGTGCCCACGCCGTCGGCGCTGGACACGAGCACCGGGCGCTGGAAGTCGGCCGGGATGCGGAACATGCCGCCGAACCCGCCGAAGGATCCACGCGCCCCCGCGGTGAACGTCGACTCGACGACGGCGCGGATGCGCTGCTTGACCGAATCCGAGCGGCCGATATCGACGCCGGCGGCCGCGTAGTCGAGCGGCTGCTCGTCGCTCACGGTGCGCGTTCCTCCTCGAAGGCGACCAGCCGGCGGAAGTCGGCGACGCGCGACACGATCTCGCTCGGCGTGATCTCGAGCAGGCGCTGCACGGAGAACCGCTCCACGGCGAAGGAGCCCATGGCCGAGCCGTACACCACGGCCCGACGGAGGTTCTCGTCGCTCAGGTCTCCCGTGCGCGCGACGTAGCCCATGAAGCCGCCGGCGAAGGAGTCGCCCGCACCGGTGGGGTCGAACACGTCCTCGAGCGGATAGGCCGGCGCGAAGAAGATCGAGCGCTCCTTGAACAGGAAGGCGCCGTGCTCGCCTTTCTTGATGATCACCATCGACGGTCCGCGCTCCATGATCCAGCGCGCCGCCTTCACGAGGTTCGTGCAGTCCGTGAGCTGTCGCGCTTCGCCGTCGTTGAGGGTGATGAGGTCGACGTGCTTGATCAGCTCGATGAGAT